>DITT01000011.1 GCA_002422875.1 Rickettsiales bacterium UBA6177
TATTTTGTTAACAGTGCCATAGTAACCATTCAAGATCACCAGGTTGCAAAGCACCGTCTTTAGAAGGAGAATTAGCAACAGCTCTGCCAGCATGAATTGGTATATAATATGACTCTTTAGGCAAAGGTGCCTTTTTATGATAGGCTACAAGAATTTTAACACCTTTCTCTCTTATCTTTTCCCTTATAAAAAATGTACTGATACACGTGATTAATGCTATCAATAATATTAGTAATATTTTCTTAGTTTGCTTCATTTTAGCAATATTCATTTATTCTCTCCATTTTACTTTCAAAGCTAAAACTTCTTTCCTAGCTCAAGTCCACACTCAAAATTCCAGAAGTATTTTTTAATATCAAAACATCTTGATAAGTTATTTTATACTTTATTGGTAGCTCAACATCGACTTCATTACCACAAGTTGTTCTAATTGCCAAATAAATTTTAGTTTCCCCTGTTTCAAATTTTTCTAAAAGTTTTTTTAAATATGAAACATCAAAACCTTGAGCTAAGCAAATTCTAATTGCTGTGTATGTATCATTTAAATAATCGTCTAAAGCTAAAATTTTAGATGCAGTAATTCTAATACCACCTTCATCTTTTTTAGCCTCAGCAATAATTGCAATAGGGATATTACCATGAATTAAATCATTACTGTCGCTTAATAGCTCATCATCATAAATAGAAATTTCAAAAGAACCTTCAACATCAGAAACTAATACAGAAACAAACCTGCCCCTTTGGGACATACGAGTTTTAACTTGAAGTGGCACCCCTGCTAAATGCACTGAAGTAAAACCTTCTGGTATTTCGTTTTTTAAAAAATTTGAATTTTTAAGCTTAGTAAGGTTTGTAGCATTTTTATATGCTTCTAGTGGATGATTTGCTAAATAAAAACCAAAACTATCAAACTCATTATTGATTTTCTCACTTTCAAGCCAATCATCAAGTTTCTCAATAAATGGTTTATATGAAGAGTCAAGTTTTTTACCAAATAAACTAATTTGATCACTTGCTCTTTCCTCTTTTATTCGAGAAGAATAATTGAGTAAATTTTCTACTGATAAAAATAACTGTTTTCTATTGGCACTTAATGAATCAAAACTGCCTGATTTTATTAGACTTTCAAGTAGTCTTTTATTTAAAATTTTATTATCAATTCTTTCAAAAAAATTATAAATATCTTTATATTCACCATTTTGTTCTCGCTCAAGTATAATTTGCTCTATAGCACCACTTCCTACATTTTTTAAACCTGCAAGGCCAAAGCGCAAAGCCTCATTTTCTATTTTGAATAGTGAATTTGATTTATTAATACAAGGAGATAATATCTTGATATTATGATTTTTAGCATCAGAACAAAATAAATTAATTTTATCAGTATCTCCAAGTTCAATATTTAGACATGAAGTTAAAAATTCTAAAATATAATTAGCTTTAAGATATGCAGTTTGATATGAAATTATGGCATATGATGCAGCATGCGCCCTATTAAAGCCATAGCCTGCAAATTTTGCAACTAAATCAAATATTTTAGCCGCCTGACTTTCTTTGACTTTATTTTTTACAGCGCCTTCTACAAACATTTTACGCTGATCATCCATTTCTTGCTTAATCTTTTTACCCATTGCTCTTCTAAGCAAGTCTGCAGAGCCTAAAGAATAGCCAGCTAAATTTTGTGCAACTTGTAGTACTTGCTCCTGGTAAATAATTACCCCAAAAGTTTCTTTTAAAACATCTTCAAGAAGTGGATGTAAATAATCTGGCCGTTGCTTACCATGTTTACAAGCAATGTATGCAGGAATATTATCCATCGGACCAGGGCGATATAATGCACCAAGTGCCATAAGATCATTAATATGATCAGGCTTTAATTTTCTTAAAGCATCGCGCATTCCTACACTTTCAAACTGGAAGATCCCAGAACTATCACCATTAGCAAGCATTTTATAACTTTTTATATCATCTAAAGGTATAGTATCTATTAAAAAATCTTGATTAAATTCTCTTATTAACTCAACAGTTTTAGCAATTACTGTTAATGTTTTTAAGCCTAAAAAATCAAATTTTACTAAACCTGCCATCTCAGCATATTTCATTGAATATTGGATAACACTCATATCAGATTTTGGATCTTTGTATAATGGCACTATTTCTTTGATGTTTTTATCTGCTATTACGATACCTGCTGCATGAGTTGAGGCATGACGATGGAGACCTTCAAGCTTTAAAGCAATAGCTAATAAATGCGCTACTTGTTCATCAGTATCACGCGCATTTTTAAGCATCGGCTCCATTTGGATAGCTTGGCTTAAACTAACTGGATTAACTGCATTAAATGGTATTAATTTTGATATTCTATCAACTTGGCCATAAGGCATTTGCATAACGCGGCCAACGTCTCTTACTACTGCTTTTGCTTGTAATTTACCAAAAGTAATAATTTGGGCGACTCGTTCTTTACCATATTTTTCTTGTACATATGCTATTACCTCTTCACGGCGTTCTTGGCAAAAATCGATATCAAAATCTGGCATTGATATACGTTCAGGGTTTAGAAACCTTTCAAAAATCAATTTAAATTCTAGTGGATCTAAGTCAGTTATATACAACGACCATGCAACAACAGAGCCTGCACCAGACCCTCTTCCTGGCCCTACTGGTATATTATTGTTCTTGCTCCATTTTATAAAATCAGAAACTATCAGGAAATACCCAGAGAAATTCATCTGAGTAATAATATCAAGCTCGTACTTAAGCCTATCAAAGTAGGGTTGTTTATCAGTTTTATCTATTATTCTTTTAGCAAGTCCTGCTTTTGCTTGCTCAATTAGCATTTCCTTTTCGTCTTTATAGACTTTTGGCAACATAGGGGCATGTTCTTCTATCAGATACGAGCATCTTTTAGCAATTAGTACCGTATTTTTATAAGCCTCAGGAAGATCAGCAAAAATTTCTTTCATTTGCCTAGGTGTTTTAAAATATTCTTCACTATTTGACTTTCTTCGCTCTTCCACCGCTAAAAATGTACCATCAGCAATACATAATAAAGCATCATGCGCTTCATGCATTTTTCTATCAGGAAAATAGATATTATTAGTTGCAACTAAAGGTATGTCATACTTATATGCTAAATCAATAAGATGGTACTCGTTTAGTGTTTCTTCTTCTATACCTCGCCTTATAAGCTCTACATATAAATTATCAGCAAAAACTGTCTTTAACTTTAATATAAATTTCTCAGCTAAGCTTAGTTTTTTTTCTAAGACAAACTTACCTAATAAGCCTTCAAATCCACAAGTTAGAACTATTAACCCGCTTTTAGCTCGTTCTAATTCTTCAAATGTAATATAAGTTTCATTTTCTGATCTAATTAAGTATGAATCACTGACTAAGCTTAATAAATTAGTAAAACCTTCTTTGTTTTTTACTAACAAAACAATTTTACTAAGACTTTCTTGATTTTCACCATATTGGGTTTTAAGATTAACAGTACAACCAATAATTGGTTTAATACCATTTTTAGCTACTGCCTGAGAGAATTCAAGAGCTGCAAACAAATTACCATTATCAGTAATTGCTACTGCTGGAGTATTATTTTTCTTGCATAAGCTTATCAAATCTTCAATTTTTACAGCACTTTCTGACAATGAATATGAGGTTCTTGCTCTAAGATGAACAAATTCTTCTTGCACTATTTATACCTATTTAAAACATTATTTGTGTTTATTGCTAATAACAAATTTTAGTTTAAAATTTGCTTATGTCTATTAATACGGTTAATTATCTCATCTTTAAAATGATAAATAAGCCCTTGCACCGGCCAAGCAGCTGCATCACCGAGCGCACAAATAGTATGTCCTTCTATTTGCTTAGTAAGCTCAAGCAGCCTATCAATTTCTTCTACACGAGCATCACCTTTTACCATTCGCATCATCATACGCCATATCCATCCTGTACCCTCTCTACAAGGCGAGCACTGGCCGCAGCTTTCATGCATATAAAATTTCGAAAGCCTTGCTATAGCATAGATAATATCTGTTGATTTATTCATAACAATAACAGAAGCCGTACCGAGTCCTGAAGCATGAGACGCAAGACTATCAAAATCCATAGTTACTGTATCACAAATTGCTTTAGGTAACATTCTTACCGATGCACCACCAGGAATTATTGCCATTAAATTTGACCATCCACCTATTACACCACCAGCATGGGTTTCTATCAAAGTTTTAAGAGGGATACCCATTTCTTCTTCAACATTACAAGGATTATTAACATGGCCTGAAATTGAAAAGATTTTAGTACCAGTATTATTTGGCTTACCTAAGGATGCAAACCATTTAGCACCACGTCTTAAAATCGTTGGTACTACTGATATTGATTCTACATTGTTAATAGTTGTAGGCTTGCCATAAAGACCCGCTGCTGCTGGGAACGGAGGCTTTAACCGAGGCTGACCTTTTTTACCCTCTAAACTTTCAAGTAATGCAGTTTCTTCACCACATATATAAGCACCTGCACCTCTATGAAGATAAAGGTCAAAATCAAAACTTGAACCGCAAGCATTTTTTCCTATTAATCCCTCTTGATATGCTTCTTTAATAGCTTTTTCTAGAGCTAGAAATTCATTATAAAATTCGCCTCTAATATAAATATAAGCTTTGCTTGCGCCAATTGCAAAAGCAGCAATTAAGCAACCTTCTATTAATTTGTGAGGCTCATTTCTTAAAATCTCTCTATCTTTACAAGCACCAGGTTCACTTTCATCAGCATTAACAACTAAATAATGTTGTTGCTTAACTTCTTTAGGCATAAAGCTCCACTTTACTCCAGTCGAGAAGCCAGCACCTCCTCTACCCCTTAAGCCTGATGCTTTTACTTCGTTTATAATAGCATCGCGCCCTAATGCTAGAATAGCTTTGGTATTATGCCAATCACCTCTTGTCATACAAGATTTAATATCTGTGCTGCAAGTACCAAATAAATTGCTAAAAATTCTATCTTCTTTCTTAAGCATTTTGATTACCATTAAGATAATTTTCAGGAATGGAGCATTGCCTTTTGGTCTGAGAGCCACTATTTATTTTTTTATCATGTTGTAAATTATCTAAAACTATACTGAAATTTTTAGCATTTAAATCTTCATAATAATCATTATTTATTTGTACAACTGGTGCATTTGCACAAGCACCTAAGCATTCTATTTCAGATAATGTAAATTTCTGATCTAATGTTGTTTGACCATGCGCAATATTTAATTTATTTTTACAAACATTCATAATTTCATCAGAGCCCCTAAGCCAGCATGGTGTGGTTGTACAAACTTGTAAATGGTATTTACCAATAGGACTTAAATTAAACATTGTATAAAAAGTTACTACTTCATAAACTTTAATATAAGGCATTTCTAGAAAATCTGCTATATATGCCATTGCTGCCACACAAATCCATCCTTCTTGTTCTTGAGCGAGATGAAGCAGTGGCAATAAAGCACTTTGCTTACGATCTTGAGGATAGTTTGTTAAATAGGAATTTGCTTTAATTAAATTTGCTTCATTAAAAAAAAAATTACTAGGCTGCAAGTCCTTAGCAGCTACTCTTCTTAAACTCATCTATCAATTTCCCCAAAAACCAAATCTAAACTACCAATATTAGCTACTAAATCTGCGAGCATATGGCCACGTGACATCATATCAAGACCTTGCAAATGCGCAAAACCTGGTGCTTTAATTTTGCACTTATAAGGCTTATTCGTACCATCAGCTATTAAATAAACTCCAAACTCACCCTTAGGGGCTTCAACTGCTGTATATATTTCACCTGGGTTTACATGGTACCCTTCGGTATATAATTTAAAATGATGGATTAAATCTTCCATCGAGTTTTTCATATTATCTCTAGGAGGTGGCGAAATCTTATAATTATCAACTTTAATTGCACCTTGTGGCATTTTAGCAATACATTGTTTTATAATTTTAATAGATTCATACATCTCAGCTACTCTTATTAAATAGCGGTCATAGCAATCACCATTAATACCAACTGCAACATCAAAATCCATTTCTTCGTATACATCATAAGGTTGAGACTTCCTTAAATCCCATGCAACATTAGAGCCTCTTAGCATAGGGCCACTAAACCCCCATTCCTGGGCTTGTTCTGCTGACACCACACCTATCCCTACAGTTCGCTGCTTCCAAATTCTATTTTCATTAAGTAGCGTTTCAACATCTGTTAAAACTTTAGGAAAAGTTAAAGTAAACTCATCTATTTGATTAAGTAAATCATCATTTATATCACTTGCTACACCACCTGGCCTAAAATAGGCTGCATGCATCCTAGAACCTGAAGCTTGCTCATAAAATGACATCATTTTTTCTCTTTCTTCAAACAACCATAATAATGGTGTAGTAGCGCCAAGATCTAAAGCCTGGGTAGTAATATTTAATGTATGATTTAAAATCCTGGTAATTTCAGCAAACATTACTCGAATATATTGTGCTCTTTTAGGCACATCACATTTAAGCAATCTCTCTACAGCAAGTGCAAATGCATGCTCTTGACACATGGGTGATACATAATCAAGTCGATCAAAATATGGAACTGCTTGCAAATAAGTTTTATGTTCTATTAATTTCTCAGTACCACGGTGTAATAAACCAATATGAGGATCAGCTTTTATAATAACTTCACCATCAAGTTCGAGTATTAGTCTTAAAACACCATGGGCTGCCGGATGCTGTGGCCCGAAATTAAGTGTGGTACTATCAAGTTCTATAATTTTTGTTTCTTTAGTCATCCTTGTGATTTTTTATCCCCTGGTAAAACTTCTTTAGTTTTTTGCTTCTCTTTAGATATTTCTTTATTATTTAATGAGCCTAAATCTGCTGCTTTATGCTCTTGGTTTTTAGCATCTAAAGCATTATTATTTACTTTCTCATCCCCTGGTAAAATATTATTCCCTTGCCAAGGTGTCATAAAATCGAAATCTCGATATTCTTGTGGTAATGACACATCTTCATAAATTACTTTAGCACTTGTTTGATCGTATCTAACTTCCTTAAAGCCAGTTAAAGGAAAGTCTTTTCTAAGCGGATGACCTTCAAAGCCATAATCAGTAAGAAGTCGTTCTAAATTACTATGGTTTAAAAACTTTATACCATACATATCCCATACTTCTCTTTCATACCAATTTGCAGCACTATAAATATTAGTTATAGATTCTACTGCTATATTCCCTGAGATTGGAATTTTTATAATTATTCTTATATTATTTTTTAGTGATAATAAATTATATACAAGCTCAAATCTATGATCTTTATCTGGATAATCAGTTGCTGTTAGATCAGTTAAAATTGAAAATTTTAACTGATGATTATTTTTAATTTCACTTATAAAAATATGTAAATCTTCAAATTTCCCAGTAAAGATGTATAAATAACCCTTTTCTTGGTATTCAATAAAATTAAAATTATTTTTTTTTGCTTGTGCAAGTAATTCTTGTTCGAACATTATCTTCTAAAAATTTTTTGTTTTTTTATTTTTTTTTGTAATTGTAATATGCCAAATAACAATGCTTCTGCTGAAGGAGGGCAACCAGGAACATAAACATCAACTGGTACAATTCTATCACAACCTCTTACTACTGAATAAGAGTAATGATAATAACCACCACCATTTGCACAACTTCCCATTGAAATAACATATCTCGGCTCAGCCATTTGGTCGTATACTTTACGTAAAGCAGGAGCCATTTTATTAGTAAGAGTGCCTGCAACAATCATGACATCAGATTGTCTAGGGCTTGGTCTAAAAATCATACCTAAGCGATCTAAATCATATCTGCTTCCTGCAGCTTGCATCATTTCAACAGCGCAACAGGCAAGTCCAAAAGTCATTGGCCAAAGCGAGCCACTTCTAGCCCAATTAATCAAATCATCAAGTGTGGCAACGAAATAGCCATCATTGCTAAGTTTGCTCTTTATTTCACTATTAACATTTTCAAGGTGATTATCCATACTAGTCCCAGTCTAATGCCCCTTTTTTCCATTCATAAACAAAACCAACAGTTAAAATCACTAAAAATAATATCATTGACCAAAAACCAAAATCACCAATTACACCTAATGTAACAGCCCAAGGAAATAAAAATATTACTTCAAGATCAAATATAATAAACAATAAAGCTACCAAATAGAATTTAACATCTATTTTTTTTCTTGCCTCACTTAAAGGTTCAAAACCACATTCATACTGAGATAATTTACTACTGTCAGGCTTATTAAGCGCAAGTATGAAAGGTAAAAGAGTGATTAAACATGATAAAAATAAAGCAATACCCATAAAAACAAGTATTGGAAAATATTGCGATAAAAAACCCGGAATTTCGTTATTCATAATTAATAAATTTTATACATGAATTTCTTTTCATCTTATTAGTATAACTATTTTTTTATTTGTTGCTACTCTATATTTATTTATTGAATATCAGTTTTTATTAAATTAAGATGATATTACTTTTTAACCTAATTTTTAAGGATATTATATTTTATGAAAAACTTTTTAGGAATCTTTGCAATATTTATTTTGCCAATATATTTTATTGTTGCATCACATATTTCATCAAACGCTTCAGAAACAGTTGCAATTAACGAAACTAACACAAATACTGTAGAAGAAACGAAAGCTAATACAACACCTACTAGCAAATTTAAAAAATTTAAGAAATTTGATAACTCACCAGCAACTCAAGAAAAATTAAAACAATTTAGAACTACTTTGCCAGAAAATGTAGCTAAAGAAGTTGAAAACTTTCATGCAGAAAAATTAAAATTAAAAGAATCAAGTGAAAAATCATATAATGATCTTTCAGTAGAAGCTAAAACTGCCCTAAAAGAAGAAAGAAAAATTCGTTTTAACAAAAAATAAATAAATCTAAACCTAAAGTATTGTAAATTTAAGTTTACAAATGCAGCAGGCACGGTTAGCGCAAGCTAGAGAAATCTAGCTAAGCGTATAATTAACTTAACTTATATCATAACAGTTATGTTCAAAGAATATTCCAACTAAATAACTTAGTGATTTGTCGTTATGAAACAATTTTTCATATTGAATATTTTGCGCAATACATCCAGCAAATTCTGAGCTCGATACAAAGCAATAATCAGATAATGATTGTGGCTCTATATTACTTTCTTTATTGATATGATGTCTAAAATTATTGATAAATTCTAACAAAATATCTCCATTTTTTGCTGCATATGCAATTGCAAAAGCAGATTGCTGCTTATTGTTAATTATTGAAGCATCAGCACCATTACTTAGGA
Organism: Rickettsiales bacterium UBA6177; assembly: GCA_002422875.1. Taxonomy (GTDB): domain Bacteria; phylum Pseudomonadota; class Alphaproteobacteria; order Rickettsiales; family UBA6177; genus UBA6177. The sequence goes on from DITT01000011.1 coordinate 9,330, forward strand.
GTATTTTTAATATTTCATTATTACTTTTTAAAGAAGCATAATGAAGCGCTGTCATTCCACTCTGATCTTGTGTATTTATGCTAATATTGTTGGCTACTAGTAGCCTTATTATATCCGCATAATTATGATATGCTGCAATCATTAAATACGACATCTTAACACTAGTTTGATAATTAATATCAGCTCCATGTGTTATACAAAACTCCGTCATGTTTGCATTACCCAACGTCACGGCAACTCTCATAGGTGTAAGTTGATTTGCTGTTGTTATACTATTTATGTTTACTCCATTATCTACTAAACATTCTACATATTGATAATTAGATCTAGCAATATTTGTTAGTAATAATAACTCTCTAAAATGATCTATATTTTTTTCTTGTAATTTATTATACCAATTAGGAAAATCATTGGACGCTAAAAATATATCCGAACCAAATTTACTTGAATAAGACTGATAATCTAGCAAACGATAAAATTTAATGAATTCATTAATTGTAGAATTATAAAAATTTTGTACATCTTCTTTCGTGCATAAAATTACATCTTGAGTATTAGTCTTAAAAACTTGCACAACATTATCTTTAATATGAGCAATACTGCTAGAATATGGATTTTCTAATATATTACGCGCAAATCTATAAAATGGATCAATTGTATGAGGAGATAGTGACTGCAAGAACAAAATAGACATTATGCTATGAATAAATCCATCATGTCCTGCAAAATGATTAATTATCATACCATTAGATAATTTTTGAGCGAAAGAATCAGATAAAATTTTGGAGTTGCTACCAAAAATTTCTATGCATTTAGGAATATCAGATAAAATAAGCGATTCATAACTTGCAATATTCAAGATATTATCTAATTGGTTATCATATGAAACATTTGAACAGATATTTAAATCATAAAAATTATTAACATCATCGTGCTTTGCATCTACATGTAAAAATATATTATATGCACGATATTTATTCTCAATATTACAATTTATTTTATGGTAACCATCACCAAAAACTCTAAAGCTTACCTCTTGTAAATTAAGTATGTTTAATATCTGATGTTGCACTCTACTTTGCTGATCTAGAAAAATAATGCCATCTACAGTATCACTATATATCCATTTGAAAAACTCCTGCAAGGCTGAGATTGATATAAGACTAACAAAAGCAAATTTCTTAAATTTCATAATATGTACTCGTCCGTAGAGAGCTTTATTATTTAGTATAACAAAGCTCTAAACTCGATTTTTAAATAGCAAATTGATCCTCAAATGTATGAGCTACGCCTGAAAGCTCTGTATCGATTTCAGCTCCTAAAGCTAGCATACCAAAACCTACACCTAGTCCAATTAAAGCCCCTACAAAAAGATTAGTAGAAACAACAACTGCTGCTGGCACTGTCACTGCAACAGCAGTTCCTTCGATTGCAGCTGCACCTACCCCTGTAAAAACTGCCTTGGTCGCAGCACCTGCTGCAATGGTTCCTGAATATGCGGCTGTTGCCGTTCCCGCCGTCACAACTGCTGTTGCTGTAGTAGAAGTTGTAACCATAGCAGCTCCAACACCACTACTTACTCCAGTCACAACTGCTGTTGTACCTCCTGTTACTATAGCAGCCCCGCCAGCTCCAACAGAGGCGATTACTGTAGGCGCAGCGACAGTCATAGCAGTGAATGTCACTGTATATATATCTGCTGCAATTAGAGCAGCAGGTGTAAGAGTACTTGCAATATAAGTCATAATAAACCTCTATGAAATTGATGTGAAACAAATAAAATTATTTATAAAACTTATAAACTATAGGCCCCATTTGCAAAATACACTAATTAGGGATATTTTTGTCAATATTCATATAAAATAACTTCATACTCTCTGGACTAAAATCAAAAGATTAAGTCAGATTTCATATATTATTAAATCATATATTAAAGGAGTTTTTTAGCTCGTGATTAATACATTTTATAAATTTATTTTACCAAAGGCTTTAAATATTAATTCAAAGTTTGTTATCTTAGAAGCAAACTCAAACCTAACGTATTTTTTTTGAGCCTAAACAATATTTACGACCATGAGTGATTTTATTTGCAAAGCATTGTGAATTATTAGTTTGTACAATACTTGCTGCTTGTAAGCCTACTTTTAACTGGTCTGTGAATGGTATATTCTTATTTGCAAGACTTTTTGTTAGCTCTTTTAAAAAAGGAGATCTTGAGATTTTTGTTTTTTCAAGTTCTAAGTTTAGCATTTTAAAAATAGGACTTAAATCTCTACCTTCTTTCACATATAATTCTATTTGCTCAATATAATTTTTAAGCATAGCTAGAGTATTTCTTTTAAACTGCTCATCCCAAGCACGTTTTTTACCAATATGTCTTGAGTTTTCGATTAATTGTTTAAAATCATGATTCAATAACGAAGGTTTATTAGTTAAAGTATTCTCAAAATAATTACTATTAGCAACAATAGAAATATTGTTATCTTTAGACCCTTCATGTAGATCACTTAACATATTCGTAGTTGTAGCCTTGTCTTGCAAAGATATTTCAGATCTAACAGGGTAAGGAATTACTTGCCCCTTACTTTCTTGTAAAAATGTTATAGAGCTCTTATATCTCTCACTGCTAGGAATACTCTTACGGTTAAACATTCGAAAAAATGCTTTAAACATATAAGCTATGCGTCTCACTAATAAAGGTTAACAGTGATTAGTGTATATACTATTTTTTTAGAAAATGCATTAACTTTTTGTTCACTATTTCAGGATTTGCTTTTCCTTGCGTTAATTTCATTACTTGACCTACAAAGAATGCTAGTAATTTATCTTTTCCAGATTGATATTGCGTAACTTTATCCTCATTATTAGCCATAACTTCTTTTATAATTTCTTCAATTAGATTCTCATCAGTTACTTGAACCAAACCATGCTCTTTTACTATTTCTTGGGCAGTTTGTCCAGTTTCAAACATAATTTCAAATACTTGTTTTGCTATCTTACCTGAAATTGTTCCATCTTTTAATAGTTCAAAGATTGATTTAAAATTACTTACATTAATTTTGCTTGATATAAGCTCTATATTTGCTTTGTTTAATTTTGCAAATAACTCGCCAATCACCCAGTTAGCTACAATTTTTGCATCAAAACCTGCTAATAATTTCTCAAAAAACTCAGCGAACTCCTTTTCAGCACATAAAACTGATGCATCATAAGCGCTTAAAGAATAATCATTTATATATCTTGCGATTTTTTCTTCAGGCAATTCAGGTAATTCCTTTCTTACCGCTTCAATATATTCATCAGTAAGATAAATTGGTAATAAATCAGGGTCAGGAAAATATCTATAATCTTGAGCATCTTCTTTGCTTCTCATGGCTCTTGTTTCACCGAGATTTGCATCAAAAAGCCTGGTTTCCTGCTTAACTTGCTTACCACTTTCAAGTAATTCGACTTGACGCTCAGCTTCATACTCAATAGCACGTGCTACGTTTCTAATAGAATTTAAGTTTTTGATTTCACACCTTGTACCGAGCTCTTTACCACTTTTTCTAACTGAAACATTTGCATCACATCTCATATTGCCTTTTTCCATATCAGCATCTGAAGTTTCAATATATCTAAGTAAAGTACGTAGTTTTTTTAGATATTCTACCGCTTCAAATGGAGAATTCATATCTGGTTCTGTTACTATTTCCATCAAAGTAACACCTGCTCTATTTAAATCTATAAAGCTATGCTTAGGGCTTTGGTCATGCATTGATTTCCCAGCGTCTTGCTCTAAATGCATTTCCCTAATACGTATAGTTTTTTCTTCACCTTCTTGAGTTTTAATAACTACTTTTCCATCACTGACAATAGGGTGATACATTTGTGAAATTTGATAACCTTGAGGTAAATCAGCATAAAAATAATTTTTTCTATCAAATTGTGAAAACTTATTTATTTGCGCTTTTAAACCGAGACCTGTCTTTACTGCATTTTTAATGGCTTCTTTATTAAGTACTGGTAGCATTCCTGGCATTGCAGCATCTACAAATGAAACTTGTGAATTTGGCTCAGAACCAAAAGCTGTTGCTGATCCAGAAAATAATTTAGATTTCAAAGTCATTTGTGCATGAACTTCCACCCCAATAACTACTTCCCAATCTCCAGTTGTACCTTTTATTATATACATTGCTAATTTCTCCATTTATGAATGTCAAAACCAAAGCTACTTTCTAAAAACTTAGCTACTTTTATTACGGTCTCTTCAGCAAAATTCTTTCCTATTATTTGAAGCCCTAATGGCAGCTCTCTTTTTGAAATTTTGGCAGGAATTGAAATACACGGCAATCCAGCTAGACTTGCAGGTATAGTAAATAAGTCATTTTTATACATTTCAAGCGGAGTAAGTTGTTTATTAACAGCAAATGCATCTGATATACAAGTAGGTGTTAGGATTGCATCAAATTTTTCAAATACATTTTTAAAATCTTGGGCTATTAATCTTCTAACTCTTTGAGCTTGTAAAAAACAGCTATCATAATTGCTAGATGAAAGTACATATGTACCAATCATTATTCTTCTTTTTACTTCAGCTCCAAATCCTTGTGCACGAGTATTTTCGTATAATTCATCAAGACTATTAAAATCACTTCCCTTTAAGCCATATCTCACACCATCATATCTTGCAAGATTAGATGATGCTTCAGCTGGAGCTATAATATAATAAGCACTCAAACCATATTTTGTATGTGGTAAGCTAACTTCTGAAACTTCAGCTCCTGCTTTTTTTAAAAACTCAATACCTTCTTGCCACATTTGATTAATTTCATCAGGAACGCCAACTTCATAATATTCTTTAGGAATAGCAATCTTCATTCCTTTTACATCAATACTTTTACAAGCATCAATTAAGTTTGGTAAAGCTATGTTTGCTGAAGTTGAATCTTTAGTATCATATCCCATAATAGATTGTAATAAAATAGCTGAATCATCAACAGTTCTAGTAATAACACCAGCTTGATCAAGAGAGCTTGAGAATGCAATCATCCCCCATCTTGAACATCTGCCATAACTTGGTTTAAAGCCTACAGTACCAGTAAAAGATGCAGGTTGCCTAACAGACCCACCCGTATCACTACCTAAAGCTCCTTGAGCTAAAAATGCCGATACAGAAGCAGAAGCACCACCAGAAGAACCACCAGGAGTAACTAGTTCACCCTCATTACTAACCCAAGGCCCATTCACATTGCCTAACGCACTTGTAACATTAGCCGATCCCATGGCAAATTCATCCATATTAGTTTTGCCAATCATTACTCCGCCATTATTGTATAAATTACTTGTTACAGTAGATTCATATGCTGGAGTAAAATCTTGAAGAATTTTTGAACATGAAGTACTTAAAAAACCTTTAGTACAAAACAAATCTTTTACTGCTATTGGTATCCCTTCAATGAGCCCCATTTGGCCTGCTTGAATTCTTTGATCTGATTTTTTTGCTTCATTTAAAGTATGCGCCTCGTCTACTAATACAAAAGCATTTAGGTTAGGATTTTCCTTTCTTATTCTATCTAAATGCGCCTTTGATAACTCAACTGCACTAAATTTTTTATTTTTTAAACCTTCTAAGGTTTCTTTTATAGTCAATTTTACTAAATCACTCATTACTCTACCATCTTAGGAACTACAAAACAATTACACATGCTATCTTTAGCATTAGCTAAAATATCTTCAGCAATACCACCATCGGATATCACATCTTCTCTCATTAGAAGAGTTTGTTCAATCACATTTGAAAGTGGTTCTATACCAGTAGTATCTACTTCTTGTAATTTTTCCATTTCAGTTATAATTACTGTTAAATGCTTAGAATAAATCGAAACTTCATCTTCAGTAATCGCTATTCTTGCTAGTTTTGCAAGTTTTTTCACCGCTTCATTTGATACTGTACTCATTAAAATACCTAAAAAGTTTTGAAAAAAATTCTAAACCCATATATTCTTATTAGCAAGCGTATTTTAATCTGAATTAACCAAAAAAAGCTACTATAGATATAATTAAAGTTCATCTGCAACATCAACTATACCTAAAAGAGGTTCAACTTTAGTATTATTAACTATATTTAAATTAGGTATCGGATTTTTATTGATTAAATCCAGAAAAAGCATTTTATCAAGAGTTGTAGCAAATTTATCACCAAAAGCACCTTTTAAAAAACCATAATATTCTTGAGCAAATTTTATAGGTTTATTACTTACTTTTAAATAACCATTTAAACCTTCAAATAAAAATCCTTTGTTGGTAATTATGATTTCAGCAAAAACCTGAAGCTCTTGGTTCTGAGTTTGTTTAGCAACTTTTTTTAATTCATCTGTAGCATCATAAAGCGCAGCATTAATGCCATCAAAAACAGCAAATAACGGATTACTCGTAAATATTAGCGTAGAAGTAATTCCATATAAAAAGGCGTTGCTAGCTCTAAATACCATAGCTTCATAGCTACCTTGGTTTATACAAATAAAATTTTGCTGCACATAATTCAAACTTTCAGTGTCACTACAATTTCCTATTACTATTTTTTCACTAGTAATCCTTAAAAATTTTGAAGTAACTGCTCTTGCTCTAGAAGCATAAGAAGTAGTAAACAGATAAAATAAACTAGTATCATCAGATACAGCTCTAACATTATTACTGATTATTGTGCCTATAGTTTCTCCTAATTCGTCACAAAAAACTTTACTTTGATGCACCCATAAAGATTTAACAAAAGAAGTTAATATACTACTTGTAATATCATTATTTTGTATAGCTTGTGAATTTAAAGTATTATTAGCCATTTCTGCCATATTATTTTCCCCTAAACATGATTGAGTTCAAAATGGTTTTAAATATAAATTATAAATATTTATTATAATATCAAAGATGCAAATTACAATCTGCAGAGATATATGATAGTATAAAATCAAATATTAGGTCTTATTGAGCGATCACATGAAGAATTCTAGAAACCCTTACTTACAAGCTAAAAAAATAAAAACTATTAATGATGATGAAGCTAAGCTATTTAGCAATCTAATCCAGCTTGAGGCATATAAAACAAAAAAAGCCTCATTAAATGAATCTTTACAGTTTGAAAGAAATGAGCAAGTAAATGCACTAAAAATACCAAAAATTTCAGTTAATGATGCACTGCGTTTTAATCACTGGGCGCAAGTTTATGCTCTAAAAACACTAAATATAGATATTGAAGATGCAATGTTATTTGATAATTATTATCAAGTCGCTGCTATAAAACAGGCTCATCTCTCGTTGATAGATGCCTTAAGATTTTCATCTGAGTGGCAAGTAGCAGCATTAATGACAGGTAAAACAACAATAGCACAAGCTTTATTGTGTACAAGCTATACAACATTAACTGCAATGCAAATAGATAGCATTCTTCCTGATGACGCTCTTCTATTCCAGCAACATAGCCAGCTAGAAGCTTACAAAACAAAAAATATAAGTGTTTCAGATGCTATAAAATTTAAGTATCCAGAACAAGTAAAAGCTTTGCAATCTGGTGTGTTTGATCTAAGTGGCTCCTTAGAATTTAGCGATAAATGCTTATCTCCTAATATAAACTTGGAGTAATAAAATATCAAATTCAGCTTATTTTATTATATATATCATCTCTGAAATTAACAAACCCCGTATCATCAACCCAAGTATTTTGATAAATTACATATACAGGAATTTTTTCTTCTATTGTCACTTGTTGATTATTCATATTATTTAAAGAGCCTTCTGATATCGCTTTAAATAAATTTTGAATTTTAGCTAAATTCCAACCTTTTTTACCATCTAAAGCAAATTCTGCAAGAGCAAACTCATCTTTTAACCTAATACAGCCTGCACTACTTGTACGGATATTAGGTATAAATAAATCCTGATCTATTGTTCCATGAATTGTAATACTTTGATTATTCACAATTTCAAATTTGATTTTACCCATCGGATTATTTTTTCCTGCTTTCATTTTTATAAGAAATGGAAAATGAAGTTTACTATATTTTTTCCAATTAATTCTCGTAACATCTTTAGCAACATATGCTTTTGTTATTTTATTATATTCATAAGCTTCAAAACCATCATCTTTCATTGCTTTACTATCAGCAATTAACTGCTCTAAGATAGTTGTGTAAAGTAATGCAGGTGGTACAACCCATGTAGGATTAAAGTAAATATTAGTTAATCGTGAATTTAGAGTGGGTGTTCTATTTTCAGATGTTCCTACGATAACATCAATGTTTTTTACATAATGATTTTTTTTAAAAGCATAAAGTCTATATGCAGGAATATTAATTACTATATATTTTTGTGATGAATCGCTTGGTAAATTAGCGATACCTTCTCTGCTTTTTTTTAAATAATGTATTTTTGTTTTTAAATCAATATTTAGGCTTTTTTCTGTTTTAGCATTAACAAGGCCTGTTTCTATCAAACCATGAATTGCTTGATAACGTTTAACTGCAATGAATAAATCTAGATCATATAAACTTGATTCTATAGTTTTTAAATAAATTCCTTCTTGATACAAACGAAATCTCAGAGCTTTTACTAAATTATGACGTTCCCCAAATTTTAAACTAACTGCTTGTACTTTGTTAAATCCTTTAGGATGATTAGCTAATATTGTTTGATAATACTTTATAGCTAGATCAAGACGCATAAGATTTTGATTTTTATAATTATATTGATCATGGCTTAGAATGTCACTTATATCTAGCTGCCCTTTGATGTTTTTCTGAGTATATAAATCATTATTAAGCTCTGTACTTGCGCAAGAAGAAATAATTAATAAAAATATAAAATATATATAACTGGCTTTAAAGAACATAATAAAAAAAATTTCTAAATTAAATTTTGATAATAATAAATACTGCAATATATATTTTTCTTATATTATAGTAAATTCATTTGTATTTTGCGCGTGGTTAATCGTCGTTTAGCTAAATTTTACTAGCCTGCACTCTTCTCTCCTAGCGCAATTCTTAACTAGATTCTACTATAGTTATAATTGCTTAGTAATTTTACTTAAAAAATCTTTAATAGTTTCAGTAATAGCTGCAGATTCATTTGATACTAGTTTTGACGAACTTAAGACTTCTGAACTAACTGTTTCTGCCTCTCCTGCTAAATTTTTTATTTCCTTAATTTTTTGTGAAATTACTTCAGTATTTACCGAAGCCTTAGTCATACTGTCAAAAATCCCAGCTGTCAATAATTGCTGTTCATTTACTGCTGAAGAAATTTTTTGAGCAAATTTTTCTACTTCCTCTACTGAAAGTTTTATCATGTCAATATTTTCAAAAACTGTAGATGAAGCATTTTTAAGCATAGTGATGGTACTATTAATATCACTAGTAGCTTTAGATGTTTCTGAGGCTAAATTTTTTATCTCCGCTGCTACAACAGCAAAACCCTTACCTGCCTCGCCTGCACGTGAGCTCTCAATAGTTGCATTTAAAGCTAGCATATTTATTTGATGAGCAATCGTACCAATAAATTTTACTACTCCTTCTATCTTGAGCATTGCCTTTTGTAAAGTATCAGTATTATCCTTAGACTCATCAGAAACTTTTACAGCTTTACCTACTTTTTCTATAGTTTTATTCACTTGCAATGAAATCTCATTGATGAATGATTTCATTGATCCTGTTGCATTAACGATTTGCGTAAGATTTTCTACAGTTTCAGATGAAGAACTTGATACATCTAAAACATTTTTATCAACGTTATTAATTACAATATTCATTGAATTTGCTGTTGAATCAAGCCCGATTGAAGAATTCTTTAATTCTAAAATTGCACTATTTATATTTTGGGTAAATAAGTCAATTAGTATTTTAACACTTACTTGTCTTTGTTCTTTTTGCTCATACCTTCTGATATTTTCAAGCATCATTGATTTAGTAGATTCTTGTAAAGATTCTAAAGTACGCGAGATTTTACCAATTTCATTGTTATATTCTAAATATGGTATTTTATTATCTAAATTATTATCTTTAATTAGCGCAACTATTTCTATTATTTTCTCAAGGGGTAAAGTAACCCCAGATATAACCCAATAAACTGTAGTCAGTAAAACAATCTGCAATATCAAAAAAGTAATAATTGCTGTTTTAATATTAGCTTGATAACCATCTTTTAAAGATTTTGTTGAAATAATTAATTTAAGTGTTCCAATTTTTGAATTGTCACCTTCATAAATAATGTTAATATTCTTTTCAATATGCAAAGGATCAATTTTTTTTATACCATCTTGGACAATTAATTTATTTTCAATATCATAAACTGCACCATATACAAAATCATCTTCAGTAATTAGTTTTTCTAAAATTAGTTTTACTGAAGTAAAATTATATTCCCATAATGGAACTGATATTGATCTTGTTGAAATTGAAGTAACTAAATTTACTTTACTTGCTAAACTTCGTTCAAGTTGTGCATAATTCCTTGAAATATTATCTAACATTGATAATAGCTGGATGATAGTAATAGCAAAGGCTATTACTATCAGAGCCTGAGTTTTAATACTTAAATTTTTTCTAAAGTCTTTCATATAAAATTTAGTCAACATAAGTGATTATTAATAGTTTTATTTTATATAGCAACTCTTAAAGTTCTAAAAAATTACTTTTAAGAACTCTAGTTAACCTATGTATTTCTTAACTATTTCTTGGTACTCTTTAGTGCTTTTAATTTTATCTAAACTTGCTTGCGTAGCTTTAATTAATGCATCAGGAGTTTCTTTAGAAAATGCAAAGTATAATTCTCCATCTTCCAAAACGAACACTGTTTCATAATCATTAGGATCCAAACCCATTTTTTTCATTTCCCATGCCAAACCAATTGTTTCAAAACCGATTAAATTAACCCTGTCTGATTTAAGCTGCAATGTTACATTTTCAATTAAGCTAGCTCTTGAAATTTTACTCTGATCTTTAATTAATTTTTGTATTAATAAATCTGCAACATCATCTGTTACAACGCCTATTTTATATTTTTCGATATCTTGAGGTGAGTTAATTTTTATTTTAGCACTTTTTTTAGCTATTAATCCAGTACTAGTATTAGTAATAGGACCAACCCACTTAAAAAAATTTTCTCTCTCAGGAATTCTTGTAGTTGAAAACAGCATTATATTTTCTTTTTTTTGAACTGCATTATAGGCTCTAGCCCATGGATTTATTTCTACAGTTTCAATATTTTTTTTAGCTCCCATATCTTTAAGAATTTCACTCAAAATATCAACTGATATACCCTGTAATTTTCCATCAAAAACAAAATTATATGGAGGATATAATTCTGTTAAGATCTTATAGTCATCTATATTACCACTCGGTAGTGCACTAGCAAAATTTGTAGCAATAAATATACATATTGAAGCTACACTAATTTTTAACCTATTCATTTGTTTCTCTTTGATAGAACTATTTATGAATCGAATATTAGTTACTAGAGTTTAATTTTTAGTTAATTTAATTATATAATTATTGTTGAACTATAATTGAGGTAGATGAAATAAAGCCACGATTAGTTAAATAACCATTTTGACCAATCGCTCCAGGGCTTTTTATTTCCGTGAGAAACTGTGTTAATCCTGGTAGTCTATTTATTTTATTATTATTCACATATAAATATAGTTTTTTAGTAAGAGGATATTTAAAATTGGTAATATTCTCTAGGGTTGGCTTAACTCCCGCGACTGGAATATCTTTAATAAATTTTCTATTCTCATTTAAGAAATTATAACTCACAACGCCTAAAGCAGCTGTATTATAAAAGATCTTATGAACAAAAATACTATCATTTTCTGGTACCTCTATATATGCTTCATCTCTTCTTAGAAGTTTACATGCTTTTTCTTGTTCATCTTTAGATGAATATTTATATTCAAATTCTTTTAGCTTCATGCAATGTTCTTGTACAGTAAGCTCAACTAAAGACTCTCTTGTTCCAGAGGTGCTTGGAGGACCATAAAATAAGATTTTCTGTTTAGGAAGTTTACTATTAATCTCATGCCAAAATTTATACGGGTTTTCTACTAATTGCTCATTTATGACTACTTGTTTTGCAATTGCCTTAAAAATATCCTCTTTAGTTAAAGTAAAATCCTTTGCATTAACTGAGTTTACAAGAACTAACGCATCATAACCAAATATAATTTCTTCAATATCATATACTTCATTATTATTACATTTTTCTATTTCACTATCCTTCATTCTTCGAGAGGTAGCAACAATATCTGGATAATTACTACTGTTACCAGAGCAAAAAAGATTTATTCCATTGCCTGTACCATTTGCTTCAACAACTGGAACTTTAAAATCTTTATTACCAAAATGCTCAGCAACTAAAGTAATAAAAGGATATAAAGTTGAAGAACCAACAATTCTAATATAATCTCTACTCTGCAGTGCATAACCACTTACAAAACACCAACATATTATATAAAGAGCAAATCTTAATTGATAATTCATAATTATTTTTTATTAAAAGTAGCTTCAAATTTCCGAGCTTTTACTAAATCTTCATAAGTATCTATCGATATTGGAGTTTCATCCGTAAAAGACACATGAATATCTAAACTATTTTCAAGAGCCCTTAATTGCTCTAATTTCTCGCATTGTTCTAACATACTTGGAGCTAAATTTACAAATCTTTTAAGCGAATCTTTAGTATAAATATATACTCCCAAATGGTTATAATAATTAGTTGCATTATAGGGGATTGGGCTACGCGAGAAATAAAGTGCTTTTTGCTTACTATTTAAAGCAATTTTTACAACATTTGGGTTGTTGATTTCATCCTGATTAGTAATCACACTTGCAATAGTTATAATATCTGATGTTACTTTATTAAAAAGCTCTAATGCATTAATTATAGTTTTTGGCTTAATAAAAGGAAGATCTCCTTGAAGATTAATTATATATTCTAAATCTTGGCTATTAATTTTACTAAAAGCTTCATAAATACGATCAGTTCCTGATTGATGGTGTTCTGAGGTCATAATTGCCTCAGCACCATAATTATTAACCATATCAAAATGAAAATGATTATCAACTGCTATATAAATTCTCTTAATTCCTGTTTCACGTGCTCGATCAATAACATGTAGAATTAAAGGCTTATCTCCAATATCTAAATGAATTTTACCTTCAAGTCTTGTTGACCCCATCCTAGTAGGAATTATTATCGCCGTTTTATTTAACATTCTTATATCCCTAATTAATGACTTTCTTAATCATAAAACTTTCTTAATTTTGCACCTAATATTAGCGAATTTTCTGTTGAAGATTTTAAATAGCTAGAAATCTTTTCAGAAAAAATCTTTTCTATAGATATCATCTTTCCTGTTTTTTCACCAGTTCCACCCTCGATACTAATTAAAATATCATCTATTATTTTTTTAGTTATTTTTACTTTTACAGCACCATCTTCTTGAATTACTTTAAAATCTTCTAATTTAAAAACATTTAAATAATCACTAATGTCTTTTTCAGATTCAATATTCAAAAGTTTATTTAAAATTAATATCGCTTCAAAAGGGCTCATTTTATTTAAATCATTACCTAAAATCAATCTTGGTATTATTTTATTCTTAGGCATACTTGGAATTGACGAAAAATCAATAGTTAAATTTTGACCAAGTTCGCCTGAAATTTCAACTATATACTCGTATTCACTGTCAGAGTAATGGGCTATCATTAATAAATAAATATTATTACTAGCTGCAAAAATTTTTGACTTTTTAAATTCAAATTTTTTATTCAGTATATTAAAGCTTCCATCTGAAATAGATATCTCACTAGCTATTTCAGGACTAAATAAATTCCCAGTTATTAATGCTTTACCTTTTAAAATAGCAATAAGATTCTTTGATTCTATAGTAAAATTCTCATTAATTTTAATAGTAATATTAGAGTTAATTTTAAATTTACTATTGTCTTCTTTTTCAATATTTGTAATTTTAATCTTTGGAATTGATGAGAAATTAAGTAAATCTATTTTCTTGATCTTTCCAGAATTTATACCAATATCACCAGTAAGTAATAAATTACTATCTTCACCAGAAAACTTTAAATCTCCATATAATGGAATATGAATATTATTCTTATTAGTAAGAACAAATTTACTAGTATTTATCGCATAATCATGCTTCCAGATATTATCTCTAATTAGAGATGTACCAGATAGCCTAAGAATTGATCCAAAATCTTCAATAGTTGCTATTAATTTCAAACTTTCATTTTCTTTAGCCAAACTAGCTGTAAATTTATCAAAAGTCATAAAGTCTAAATTAGTAAATTTAAAAGCACCTATATCAAGCTGGCATTTTTCTATTTGCCACAATTTATTAGTTATATGATAGCTAATGTCACTTTGAAGAAGAGAGCTTTTTGCAATTATGAAATCACTCATTAAATGATGAAAGTTTTTTAATTTAGTAGAAATAGTTAGTTGCTCATCAATAACGCGCAAAACAATAGTTCCAAGCGATTCATTATTAAAGAACGTTTCTAAATTTAAAACATCTTTTATAGTACTCTTAAGCTTAAATAGAGATTTTGTTTTATTTACCTGAATAGCTAATTCACCACTCAGACCGCTTATAGCTATAGGTCCTTGATGTTTTATACTGGCACTAACTAGCAACTGATTCTTTTCAGTTTTTGGTTTGTTAAATAAGCGATTAACATTTGCATTTTTAATATCAAGATTTGCCTTTAAATTTTTATCCGAAAATTCAATATTCCCATGCATTATTTGATTTTTATTATGGAAAACATCTAAATCTTTTAAAGCAAATTTGTTAGAATTATGATTAGTTTCATATTTTGAACTCAAACTAATTTGATTATCAGCATAATCCAAATTCAACTTCAAATTCAAATTAAAATCATTACTTACTTTAGTACTATATGTTGATTCATAGTTTAAAGAAAAATTCTTGTCTTGAGTAAAATTTATATAACTCCTACCTAAGTTTTGTTCAAAAGGAGTATGTTCAAAATTAATAGCACCAAAATAAATTTTGTTATTATATTTTATTTGTACTTGAGGAATTATTGTATCAATCTTCTCATGAAGTATATATAGACCTTGATGATATTTTTTTAAAATCTTTGCAACATCAAAATCTTGATAATTACTGATAGAATTTTTTTCATCTATAGTTTTATTTAAGTCGAGATCTAAAAACTTAGCTCCAATAAAAAATGTTTCACCTATTTTGATTACAGCATTTTCAACTGATATCTTTGGCCCATTTTTTAGTTCTATAGTTATTTTTTTACAGGCAAAATTTGTAATCTTTTTGCTTGTTATATTTTCAACATTTACTTTTATATCTGTTATTAGCAAATTAGTTGTATGAAGAGCACATTTTATTAAAATTACCCTACCGTTTTCAGTAAAAATTAAGAAAAAAATAATAGCAGATAAAATAATAAATTTTTTCAAAGGTTAAACCCCATATTTAAATAAAATTCATATTTACTCTTTCCTGAATATTTTTTCTTTAGAGGCAAAGCTAAATCAAATGAGATAGGTAGCTCGTTAATATAATATTTTAGAGATAGACCTATTGAATCTACTATATTATTAACTTTTAAAATTCGTTCATTAGATAATCTACCCAAATCATAAAATACCCCAGTAGCCCAATTATTATCAAAACGATAAGAAAGTTCTGACTTTAAAAAGTAGTATCCAGTAGCTGGAACATTTTTATTATTTTCAAAAAAACCAACTGTTTCATTTTTATATCCTCTAATAGAATTCACACCACCTAAGTAAGTGTGCTCTGTTAACGGAGTGTTCTTGCCATTTAACTTGCTAATAGCAGCATCAAAAGAGACAAAAAACTTCTTTTTTGAGAATAATTTAAAGTATTTTTGGAATTTATAACCAGTTTTGTAAAAAAAACTATTTTTTTGACTTGTTAAAAAATCTAATATCACAGCATGATTAGTATAATTATCATCATTTTTTTTTAACTTTAATTCATATAATAATGGTACTGAATAAATGGTTGATTTCTCGTTTTTACTATTATTATCAAATAACAAATTACTATTTTTAATACTTAGTCCAGCTATGATAGTGTTTTTATTATTAATTTTATAAGTTTTATTAACCACATATTCCGCTAATCTTTCCTTCTGAAGATCAGAGGTTTTAACTTCATATTTAACTATATTCTCGATTAAGCCATCTGCAGATTTATGCTCTAGTTTTGTTTCTTTATTTTTCTTAGATATTTTAGTAAAGAAATTAAGTTTCTCGCCCTTTGAACGGAAATTTTTATTATTAAAGCTTAAGCCACCAGCAATTTTATCTTCTGAACTAAATTCAACAGTTGATTCAATTTTCTTACTGTTTTTAATATCAGTTTCAATATCAATATCTATGTATTTTGTAGAATCACGCTGAGTTTGTTCTATTTTAACTTCACTAAAAACTTCGGTTTTATATAGATTAATCTTTGAATTATCTACCCTATTAAATTTGTAACATTGATCTTCTTGAAAAGTTAGTTCTCTTTCTATAAATTCTTTAGCAATTTTATTACCAGTATTATGTATTTTTATATAACCAAATTTAGCATTTTCAATACCAGAAATATAATAATTTACTGTAAAAAATTTATTTTTTTTATCTAAATCAACTCTTACATCACCTTGATAATTAAAAATGCAATTTTCTTTAGCAGATGAATTTAAATATATTTTTTTAGTAAACTCAATATTCTCGGCTAAAATACTACTAGCACTGCTTAAAGGTTCATCATTTTTAACTAACACCCCTCCTCTAAAATAATTTATTTTTGCAAGCTTATAGAGGGGGCCTAAATTAACGATAAGAGAAGTATCTTTAATGCTAATCTCAACATCAAAATATCCTTGAGCTAAAATTGCATTTTCAAGTCCTTCCTTAAAGCTCGTTATTTTAGTTGCAAGCTTTAATTCATTTTTATACTTATCAATTGTTTCAGAAACTTTGATTGGAACATCTTTAGAATTTAAAAAAACAACCGTCCACTGACCTATCACTAGTTGAGATGCATAAGATTGACTTACAAAAAAAAATAAAAGTGCAATAAATATTGAACGAATCATAAGAATATTAATTATTTACACCTGATATACTAATATTGTTTTGTATAAAATTCTAGTTCTTTTATTTAAATATCAGATTGTGTAATATTACTAAATTCTATATTATTTAGCTTTAAAAGAATACTAAAACTATAAAAATGGATCTAAAAGATAAGGTTATATTGATTACTGGAGCTTCAAGGGGCCTTGGAGCTGAAATTGCTAAGCAATTAATAATCAGCAAAGCTAAAGTAATTGCCATTGCTCGAAATTTAAAACAACTTGAAGAATTAGATGATTTTGCCAAAGATCATAACTCCCATATCACTATTGTTCCTATGGACATCTCTAATTTTGCAAATATCTATGAACTTGGTCAAATAATATATAAAAAATTTGGTGTACTGGATGTCTTTATAGGAAATGCTGCTATTGTTGGCTCTTCTTCACCAGTAGCACATTATACTCAAAAAACATGGAATAATGTTTTAGATGTGAATTTCATGGCAAATTGGCATTTTATAAAAAGTTTTGATTCATTATTCAGACTTTCCAAAAATCCACATTGTTGTTTTATGACTAGTAATTCAGCTCATAAAAATCGTTCATTTTTTGCAGCTTATAATGCTGCAAAAGCAGCACTAGAATCTTTAGCACTTACTTATGCTAATGAAAATTGTAACTCTAATTTAAGAGTAAATGTCATTTCTTTACCACTTTTACAAACAAAATTATTTAAAGGATTCTTAGATAAAGAAATTGAGAACGCAAGCCTTCCACAAAAATATGTTGATGACATTCTCCGTGTAGTTACTCATAATGATAGTTATCATACAATTGTTAATATAGAAAATTAGTTAAAACTTGAGAAATAGATGAAAGATTATAAAAAAGTTAGTTGTAATGGATTTGATGAGAAATCTCCACATCCTAAAATTTATTTATTAACAAATACTAATAAGGATATAATTTGCCCTTATTGTTCTAAAAACTTTAAATCTAAATAGAATAGAGAATTCATAATGAATATAACTAAAGAAGTGGCTAGTATTTTAGCAAATTACACTAATGAAAACCCAGGTGTAAGAGCAAACCTTTTAAGAATTTTAATGAGCGGTAAACTTGCAGGCACTGGTAGACTTATTATCTTACCAGTAGACCAAGGTTTTGAACATGGCCCTAGTCGCAGTTTTTTAGTAAACAAACCTTCATTTGATCCGCTTTACCATCTAGATTTAGCACTTGAAGCTGGCCTTAGTGCTTTTGCTGCGCCTCTTGGTATGCTTGAAGTGTGTGCTGCATCTAATTATTTAGGACTAATTCCTAGTATTTTAAAAATTAATAGTAACAATAGTTTATTTCCAAATGATGACGACCCAACTCAAGCAATTACAGCTACAGTTGATGACGCCTTAAGACTTGGCTGCGCTGCTATTGGCTATACTATTTACCCTGGATCTAAATTTTCTCATGAGATGCTTGAAAGCTTTACTTATTTGGCAAATGAAGCAAAATCAAAAGGTTTAGCTGTTGTAGTTTGGTCTTATGCTCGGGGCGCAGAACTTGATAATAATAGTGAAACTGCGCTTGATGTAATCGCTTATAGCGCTCATATTGCGGCTTTAATCGGTGCTAATATTATTAAAGTAAAGCTACCAACCTCACATATCTCATGCCCAAAAACTCAGAAGCTAATTACCGAACAAAACCTTGATTTCTCCTTACTTGAAAGCAGAGTATCCTACATTAAGCAATGTTGCTTTGAAGGTAAAAGGCTAGTTATTTTTTCAGGTGGGGCAACTAAAAGCGATCAAGAAGTTATTAATGATTTTGAATCTATTGCAAAAGCTGGCGGCAATGGCTCTATAATTGGCAGAAATATATTCCAACGCAATAAAAAAGATGCTTTAGTACTTTTAGAAAAATTATCAACAGTTTACAAATAATAAGGCTCCCAAAGAAATATTAATTTAAGTTAAATAATTTTATTCAACAGCTCTATTATTTGTATAGTTTGCTTATAATTTAATCTTGGATCTAAAGATGATTTATATTTTTTAGGATTAATTTCGGTAGTATCATTTACACATTCTAAAACATTTTCATGTGTTGCTTCGAGCATTAATCCATCGAGCTTAAGATTTTGTTGCTTGAAAAAATTTATAGTAATTATCAACTCATTTTCTATAGCTGAAATAAGCCTAAATTTTTGCTCCCCATTACTATCTGTATTGCCGTGCATTGGGTCGCAAAGGTAAATGATATTAGGATATTTTTTTAATATTTTTTCTAAGAGCTTTAAATTCTCTTCTATTTGGCTTACACCAAATCTACCGATTAGAATTGTTTTTTTCTCTAACCCTCTGCTATTAATTAATTCTTCAACTGCACCTATGTTTTCATGATTTATTTTAAATGCAATAGGGTTTACAAGATTTCTTACAAATTCAATCTGAGCTGAATTTAAAAATGCAGTTCTTTTCCCTACCCACAATAAATGAGCAGACGAAGAATAAAAATCATTCAAATTTTGCTTGATAAAATTTTCTTCATACTCGAGAACTAATGACTCATGTGAAATAAAAATATCTTTAGCTATTAAAGATTTCGTTATTGTAGCTTGAGAATAAGCTTCCAACCACCTATTAATATTAGGTATTCTTTTTTCGCTACAACTCTCGGATGCATTTATTAGATCACCCCTATAAGCATTTAAAACTTGCTGATTAAATGTTTCAAATAACTTACTTCTCGGTTTAGCAAATTGTCCTGCAAGCCTAGCAATCTTTATAATATTTTTTTGAGGGATTTTAGTTACTATCTCGTTAAATAGATTATTATAGCCAGTTACGTATTCATATGAAAAATTAGCAAAACTTTCACTACACTCTCCTAAGTGAATAATAAAATTATTATTATTTTTTAAAGCGTTAAGCTGGAAATTAAGATTTGTAATTTCACTAAAACAAACAATATTTGGCAATATAGAAAGCTTTGCTTTCACCAAATTTTTTGCTTCTAAATCTTCAAAAATAATCTGTTGGCTATCTTTAATTTCTTTCCAACTGTGTATATTACAACCCAAGAGTGAATTTTAAATTTTATTGAACTATCAATTACATTAGTGTTTTTTTCTAAAACTGTCTAGTGTTACTACATTAGTTTTTTCTTCTTCGTCGTTTTTTATAAAACTCTCAGATGATTCATCATTGATGTCTTCTTCCATTTCTGTATTCATGTCATATTCTTCTTCAGACAAATAATGTCTAAATTGTAACCCAAATTTTACACTTGGATCAGCAAACGAAGTCATAGCTTTATACGGTATAACTAGTCTTTCACTAATGGAGTTAAAACTTAACGTAACCTCGAAGTAATCATCAAATGCTAATAAGTTTTCAAATTGATATTGAATAACGATTGTCATTTCTTCTGGATGTTTTTCTTTTAATTTTTTAGAAATTTGCACTTCTGGATAATTAGTCAAAAAAGAAATAAAGAAGTGATTATCACCCATATAACTCGGACTAGCAATCAATTGTAAGCTTTTTTTTACTATAGTATGCATAGCTTCATCAACTAAAACACTATAATCTATCACTGAATCGCTCATAATTAATCACCCCTAATAAAAAATGGCTGGGTGTTTCTGTTGCCCGGCACACCCAAGGCCGCGTGAAACTACGCTACTAAAGCGTGTCTCACAGGTGCGTTATTGTCGTTTGCACTTACGTTTTTGATCCTTTGCGGAGGTATCTTTCCGAGCAAAGACCAACTTTTTATTACGCCCGTCGAAACTAACTTCGTCCCCATAACTTTGGTGGAGACGCCGGGTACCGCCCCCGGGTCCGAAACGCCTATTCTAGGTAGCGTTTATTGCCATAGTTCAAATGAACTTTTTGAGTATATAATTTTTTATTCTTATTTAAAAGAGAATATTTTGTTAAAAATAAACTTGAAGCTTCTAATTTGCTTTTCATATATTTTATTTGCAATATACTAAGAAAAGTTGTTGATATGGTTACATAAAAAATAGTAACTTTCTTCTATTTTTAAAGATTAGTTAAATATGGCCAACCCTACAATGGCCTATTTTTATGGCTTTAATTTAGATTATTCTTCTATGTTAGGAAATATTTTATCTCTTAAAACTCTTAGCATATCCTTAAGCCCTTCACCAGAAACACAAGAAATAGCATAAACATCTTTTTTGAGGTGTTTTTTGAGTAGTTTTACTTTTTCTTTAACTAGATCTTTGTCTAAAGCATCTATTTTATTTAGAGCAATTATTTCTTCTTTTTGACTAATACCATAACTCAATAGCTCATTATGAATAATATTATAACTTTCGATGATATCATCATTAGTTGCATCAATTAGATGTAATAAGGCTCCGCAACGCTCTAAATGCTTTAAAAATTTTACCCCCAAGCCATGACCTTCGCTTGCACCTTTTATTAAACCAGGAATATCAGCAATTACAAATTCTTGCTCATCAACATATGTCACACCGAGTTGTGGTTTTAGTGTTGTAAAAGGATAATCAGCAATTTTAGGTCTAGCTGCCGATACTTTGGAAAGAAACGTTGATTTACCAGCATTAGGCATACCAAGTAAGCCAACATCTGAAATTAACTTTAATTGCATCCAAGCCCAAATTTCTTCACCAGGCTTTCCTTCTGTTCTTCTTTTTGGAGCACGATTTACCGAAGATTTAAAATGACTATTACCTACTCCGCCATTACCACCACCTAAAATAATAAACTCTTGCCCTTCAACGGTAAAATCAAAAAATACATATGACTTATCTTCTGAAAGAATTTGTGTTCCTACTGGAACATTTAAAATTAGAGGGTCTGCGCTTTTACCATTTCTATTTCTGCCCATGCCAGATTGACCTGAAGAAGCTTTGAAATGCTGTTTATATCTAAAGTCAATTAATGTATTAAGGCCATTTGCACATCTAAGTACTATATCTCCTCCTTTACCGCCATTGCCACCATCTGGCCCACCCATGTCGATAAATTTTTCTCTTCTAAAGCTTACGCATCCATTACCACCATCACCACTTTTAAGATAGATTTTTACTTCATCAAGAAATTGCATATTAGACCATAAATTGCTGTTAAAAGAATTATGTAAGCGCACTGTTTGCGAGAGGAGAAATGCCCTGAGAAAGAACAACTCACTTGGAAGAAATTTCTAAAGGTGTTTCTATACAAAGTCAAGTAATATATTATTTAAACCTCTAATGATTGCAGGGCCCTAGAGTGTAGTTTTTTTATTTTATATTGATTATCAAATAGATTTAATTATACTTTTTGAGTATTTTAAAATTTTATAAGAGAAAATAATAATGAATCAATGCGTGCTGTTTCCAGGCCAAGGATCACAAATTATCGGCATGGGCAAAGATATTTATGATAATTACGATATTGCTAAAGAAATTTTTCAGGAAGTAGATGATGCGCTTCATCAAAATTTGTCTGATATAATTTTTAACGGCCCACAAGATTCTCTAACTCTGACATCTAATACTCAGCCAGCACTGATGGTAGTTTCAATAGCAATTTTAAGAGTGTTAGAAGCTAAACTTGGTAAAACTCTTACCTCAAGTACTAAATATTATGCTGGTCATTCACTTGGAGAATATACAGCTCTTTGTGCTGCTAATATGTTTTCGATAAGAGACACAGCAAAACTCCTTAGAATAAGAGGTAATTCTATGCAAGAGGCTGTTCCTGAAGGTAAAGGATCTATGGCTGCAATCCTTGGTATGGAAATAGCAGAAATTGAACAATTATGTTTAGAGGCAAGTAGCTTAGGCATTTGTCAAATTGCCAATGATAATTGCCCAGGCCAAGTAGTAATAAGTGGTGAAGTTAATGCTATTAATTTAGCAATAGAAAAAGTATCTGCTGCTGGTAAAAAAGCTATAAAATTAGCAGTTAGTGCTCCTTTTCATTGTGATATGATAAAATCTGTAAGCCAAATAATGAAATCAGCTTTAGAAAAAACTAATTATAATATTCCACAAGTACCAATAATTTGTAATTATACTGCTGTAGAATCTCAAGATGCTAGCGAAATTATTAATAATCTTGCAAAACAAGTTTATTCTAAAGTAAGATGGAGAGAGTCAATGAATTATTTAATTTCAAAAAACATTGATAATTTTATTGAAATCGGCTCTGGCAAGGTCTTAACTGGAATGATGAAAAGAATAAATAAAGATGTGAAAACTATTTCTATTTCTAATTTTAGTGACCTTAATAACTTTTTAGAATCATAAAAATACAAAAAAAATCATAAATTTTGTTTAAATATAAATTAATTAGAAGAGAGAATTAATGAGTAAAGAAATAAAAAAAGTTTTAATTTCAGGAATGATCGGCAATGCTCTAGAATGGTATGATTTTGTACTTTTTATTCAATTTGCTCCATTTATTAGTCAATTATTTTTTCCGCCAGGCAACAAAGAAGCAGCATTACTTTCAACACTTGGTATATTTGCAGCAGGTTTTCTAATGCGACCAGTTGGCGGGGTGCTTTTTGGCTATCTTGGTGATAAATTTGGCCGTAAAGTGTCTTTAATTTTCTCAATCCTTATGATGTCAATACCGACTGCAATGATTGGTATTTTACCAGTTTATGAACAAATTGGAATTTTATCACCGATTTTACTTACTCTTATACGTTTATTACAAGGAATTGCTCTCGGCGGAGGATTTAGTGGCTGTATGGCATTTTTGGTTGAACATGCCCCCGCTAATCAAAGAGGTTTAATCGGCAGCGCTTCTATGTTTAGCTTAGGTGGCGGCGTTTTATTTGGTATTTTAATTTCATTAATTATCTCATCATCAATGGACGAAGTGTCTTTTAAAGAATGGGGTTGGCGCTTACCCTTTATTGCCAGTATTTTTATAGGAATGATTGCTTTTTATATTAAAAAATATGTACACGAGAGCCCAGTATATTTAGAAGCTAAGAAAAGTGGTACTCTTTCAAAAGAACCAGTACGTGATGTGATAAGATATCATAAAAAACCTTTACTTATTGCAATTGGTATTTATTTAACTGTTACTGTTCCTTTTTATACTCTAAGCGCATATTTTAATACATTCTTACAAAACCATCTAAATTTTACATTAGAAGAAACTATGAAAATAAATGGCATTGCTATGATATTTTTTATCTTAACTATTCCTATTTCTGGCTATTTATCAGATAAGATTGGCAGGAAAAAAGTGCTAGCTTTTGCAGCAATTGCTTTAGCCATAGTTGTCTACCCAGTGTTTTGTTTAGTGTCATCTGGCTCACAAGAACTTGCTACTTATGGGCAAATAATTTTTGCTATAGTAGTTGGATGCTATGTAGGCCCGACTCCTGCAACATTAGTAGAATTATTCCCTACAAGTGTTAGGTTTTCAGGACTTGCTTTGTCTTATAATATTTCTGCGGCAATTTTTGGTGGTACGGTACCTATCGTATATTCTCAACTAATTAAATATACTGATTCTTATATAACTCCAGCTTTTTATATTTTGTTCTTTATATTTGTGACTGGTTATTCTATATATAAACTCCAAGATAAATATAATAAATCACTGGTTTAATATGCAAGAAAGAGAAATTTTAGACTACCCTTACAAAGATAAAAAAGTTTTATTACATAGCTGTTGTGCTCCATGCTCTGGTGAAGTAATGGAAGCAATGATTGCAGTTGGTATCGACTTAACTATTTTCTTTTACAACCCTAATATTCATCCTTTAAAGGAATATGAAATTAGAAAGAATGAAAACATTAGATATGCTGAAAAAATGAATATTAAATTCATTGACGGTGATTATGATGTCCAAGATTGGTTTAAACGCGCAAAAGGCATGGAATACGAACCTGAAAGAGGCGTAAGATGCACCATGTGCTTTGATATGAGATTTGTACAAACTGCTGCCTATGCCAAAGAACATGGTTTTAAGATTTTTACAAGTAGCCTAGGAATCTCTAGATGGAAAGATATGGATCAAATTAATGAATGCGGTATAAAAGCTGCCAAAGAATTTGAAGACCTTGAGTACTGGACCTATAATTGGCGTAAAAAAGGTGGCGCTGCTAGAATGTACGAAATTTCGAAGCAAGAAAATTTCTACAAACAAGAATATTGTGGCTGTGTTTTTTCATTAAGAGACACTAACAACTGGCGTGAAAAAAATAATCGTAGCAAAATTAATATTGGCGAAGAATTTTATTTTAATAATAAAGCAGAGTAAGATTAAAAGCGGCCTAAAGAATTTACTACTATTGTATTAAGAAAAAAGATCAAGAGATTTTAATAAAATTAAAAACCTATACTAAAGATAAAACCCTAGAATACTTGAAATAGATGTTACAACAAGGCTCCATTTAATATTGATTCTTAAAAACCCTGCAATTAACACGATTATTCCGCCGCCATTACTATAAAATGATAATAGCATTAACAACAAAATTAATGTACTACAATTTTTCTTTATAGATAGATATGTTGTAACTTCAATTTTCTTAAAATAGTTGAATAGTAAAAATAATAACAAACCTATTAGATAGTTAACAATACTGGCAAGTTCTATACTTAAAGAAGATATCAACCATAAAATCTTTTTATTATATAGTGAACTATCACGCATTATACTCAGCGCATATTCTATTTCAGGAAGCAAAACAATTCGTGAAAAAATAGTGTTTTTAAATAAAATTAGATATAACTCATTTTCTAGCAATTTTAAAATCCTTTAAATTAATTTCAATATTTTTAAACAGCCCTAATAAATAAGCAACACTAAAATATGTAACTGCTCCTAAAATTATCAATATTAATAACTTTAATAATGGTTTTAATTCTAGAAGATTGTGAGCACATTTTAATGCTAAAAACATTATGATACTTGCAATAAGCGTTTTTATTATTCTTATTAATGTAATCTGATCAATTCGGTACTGGTATTTGAAATATAAAAAACAAAATAGCATTAACACATTAATCCAGCCAGAAATAACCGAAGCAATAGCAATACCCTTAAAAGAGAACTTTTCGACTAATATCAAACAAAAAATAATATTAGTTACTATACTTATTATCGAAATTAAAACTGGTATTTTAGTGTCTTGCAGCGCATAAAATCTTGGGGTAAGTACTTTTGAAATTACGAATGATGGCAAACCTAAAGCAATAATTGCAAGTGTTGCTGCGACATTAATAGTGTCTTGCCTTAGAAACTCTTGTCTTTCAAAGAGTACTTGAATTATCAAATCACCTATTGATACAAGCGCTAGACTACTCGGTAATGTAAAGAATAAAGCGACTATAAGGGCATTATTTTGAGTTTTATTAGTTTTTAGAATATCATTACTTAAAATAATTTTTGATAATTCTGGTAATAAAACTGTTCCTACAGCAGTACCAATAATTGCCAATGGGAATTGATTTAATCTTTCAGCATAATAAATAATTGAAATTGCAGCAGGAATTTTACTAGCAATAATTGTCCCTACCCATAAATTTATTTGTGTAATACCACTACCAAAAATTATTGGTAACATATTTTTAAGCATTTTTTTTAGATCTTTTAAATTAGCTAATTTATTTATTCTAAGCTTTAGACGACTCTTAAAAATAAAATAATAATTCAAAATTAGTTGAACCAAACCTCCAACTAAAACTGCTATAGATAAATTTATTACTGTAGTTTCACTGTTTTTTTCAGTTATTATCAAACTGATTATCATTACAATATTTAGTATTAATGGTGAAAGTGCTCCAATAAAAAATTTACGGTAGCTATTCATTATACTAATTAATAGGCTGGAAAGAGAAATAAAAATTAAATAAGGAAATGTTATTCGAGCTAAAAGAACTGTGAGCCTAAGCTTTTCATGGTCTTGTTTAAATCCACTAGCAAAAAAATTAATAATTACTGACATCTGCACTTCTATTACAATTACCACGACAGTTGTTGCTAAAAGTAGAAATGTAAAAAATGTAGAAGCTATTTCTATTGCGTATGTTTCGCCTTTCTCATTTTTTTGTTGAATAAAAAATGGAATAAATACAGAGTTTAATGCACCTTCTGCAAATATTGTTCTAAATAAATTTGGTAATTTGAAAGCTAGGGTAAAAGCATCGCTTAAGGTTGATAACCCAAGACTAGATGCCATAAAAACATCTCTTAAATACCCAAAAATTCTTGAGACTAAAGTAGCAATACTTATAAAAAGGCCGGATTTAAATAAAGACATATTTTTTTTTATATTCAATAGACAAAAAGTTTTAATGCATTATTATATAATGATTTGTAAGATTTTAAAATTGAAATGATGATGTTTGGTACGCAAAATATTTTAGACTTTTTTACTCTATCAACTTTAGAGATCATTCTAGGGATAGATAATATTATTTTTATAGCTATATTAGCTGAAACTTTGCCTAAAAACCAAAGAACTAAAGCAAGAGCTATCGGAATCATCCTTGCCTTTGTACTAAGAGTAGTGCTTCTGTTTAGTGCGTCATGGGTTATTGGGCTGACAGAACCAATTTTTTCAATTAAAAATTTTGATTTATCAGGAAGAAATATTCTTTTAATTATTGGTGGAGTTTTCCTTATTTTCAAAAGTCTTTTTGAAATTAAAGAACTATTTCATAGCACTACAACAAACAAAACTTCAATAAAAGTACCTAAGAAATTTGCTAAAATTATATTTCAAATAGTTTTTATTGATTTAATACTATCTTTTGATTCTGTAATTACAGCAGTAGGAATGAGTAATAATATGTATATTATTATTGCTTCAATAATAATTGCAATGGTCGTAATGTTTATATCATACAACCCAATTGCATCTTTTATCGACACTCATCCTTCTATAAAAGTAATTGCTTTGTGCTTTATTGCTTTAATTGGAATTATGCTACTTGTTAATGGTTTGAATTTTGAGTTTCCTAAGGCGTATATTTATATTACAACCTTGTTTAGTATCATTGTTGAAGCCTTAAATATTAAGCTAAAAAGCATTTCCAACTCAAAGGGTAACTAATGTTTAGCTTATCTAATATTCTTTCTGCTATTAAGAAAATCAACTTTATGCAAATTAAAAATATTAATTTTGCAATTTCTGCCTCACTTGCAATTCTGAGTATATTGCTAATATTATTTAAAGGCATTAATTTTGGTATTGATTTTACTGGTGGCACAATAATTGAAGCAAATTTAGGCGAAAAAAAAAGCATTAGTCAGCTATATAGTGTGCTTGAAGAACATCATATTCATAACTCTAAAATTCAAGAATTTGATGGTAATAATATAATGCTCAAATTACCCATGCGTAATCAAGCTAGTAGTAACATAGAAGAAACTAAATTAATCTTAAACGATTTCTTTAAAGGTAATATTACCTTTAAGAAAATTGCTTATGTTGGTCCTCATGTTGGTAGCGAATTAATTAAAGATGGTATTCTTGCTATTTCTTTCGCGTTCTTAACAATTTTGCTTTATATTTCATTTAGATTTGAATGGCAATTTGGCTTAAGTATTATTTTAGCTTTATTTCATGATCTGATTATAACTATGGGCTTTATTAGCTTAACTAATATTGAATTTGATCTTACTACAATTGCAGCCATCCTAACGATTATAGGTTATTCAGTGAATGATTCAGTGGTTATTTTTGATAGAATTAGAGAAAATTTAAATAAATATATTAATAAAAAACTTGATACTATAATTAATATAAGCATCAGTGAAACACTATCTCGCACTATACTGACTGTATTTACTACTTTAATTGCCGTAATTTCTATAGCTTTATTTGGTGGTTCTGCAATCTCTGACTTTGGTATAATTACTTTTTTTGGTATTATTGTTGGTACTTATTCATCAATATTCACTTCAGCTCCTATGTTAATTCATTTAGTAAATAAGAAATCTAAGCTAATGAAGTATATTTAATTACTTGATTTTGATTTTGATATGATAATTGAAAAAAAAATTCTATCGCGATTTAAAATTTTTTCGCATCAGTTTCCTTATAAATTAATTGCGGTTATTATAGCTATAACTTTTATTGGCATTGCTATGATGTATTCTGCATCTAATGGATCTTTTGACCCATGGGCTAAAAAGCAAATTATTCATTTTGTTTTTTCTTTGGTAATAATGATTATAGTGGCTTCGCTAAATATTAAATTTTATTATAATACCGCATATCTTTTATATGCTTTATCAATTTTATTATTAATTGCAGTCGAATTAGTTGGTTATACTGCAATGGGCGCTACAAGATGGCTTAAGATTGGTGTTTTTAAGCTACAACCTTCTGATATTGTTAAAGTAACTATTATTTTGGCATTAGCTAGATATTTTCATGACTTAAAAATAAATAAAATCTCTCAAATAAGATTTTTACTAACACCACTGATAATAATTATTATACCCGTGGCTTTTATCTTAAAACAACCTGATCTTGGCACTGGTATAATTATTTTGCTTATTAGTAGTTTTATTTTATTTTCTGCTGGAGTCAGAATTTGGAAATTTGCTTTAGTAGGTTTAGCTGGCATTCTCTTTATTCCGATAGCATGGAATTATTTACACCCTTATCAACAATCTAGAGTTCTAATTTTCCTTAATCCTGAATCTGACCCTCTAGGAGCTGGTTATAATATTATGCAATCAAAAATTGCTATTGGTTCAGCAGGTTTTTTTGGTAAAGGTTTTTTAAAAGGTAGTCAAAGCCAACTTAGCTTTTTACCTGAACGTCATACTGACTTTATCTTTACAATGTTTGCTGAAGAATGGGGGTTTTTAGGTTGTATATTATTGCTTATTGCCTTTTATTATATTTGTATTACCACACTTTCTATGGCCAATAGCTGTAAAAGTCATTTTGCTCGCCTGATGTCTCTTGGCTCGACTGCTTTATTCTTTATTCATATTATTGTTAATGTAGCAATGGTGTCGGGCATGTTACCTGTTGTTGGTGCACCACTACCTTTACTTTCTTATGGAGGTACGATTATGGTGACTACATATCTGGCATTTGGACTTATTATTAATGCTTATTTACATCGTAGAATTAACATTGATAAAGTTCTAAAAAGCTTTTTTTAGCTTATATAGTAAAATTAGCAACACTATTTAAAATTATTCACTGCATCTGCTAAGCTTATTTTTGATAAATACACAACTAAAGGTGTTATAAATAGAATTTTACCAAGCATTATACCTACCAACCAAGTTTTTTCTTTTATATAACATAAAATTACTAATTCATTACATATTAAACAAAAATCAATTAATAAGCTTAATGATAATGGAAAAGATATAATTAAAGTAATTACTAAGCCGTTTTTAATACCTGTAGTAAGTGCAGATGAAAAAGTAACAATTGTTATCAAAGAAAAGGATAAAGCAAAGCTTAAAAAAGCAAAATAGAAAAATATTTCAGTAGAAAAATTAAAAAATAATATTAGTAATGGAAATGTAATAATTATCGAACTAAAGACTAGAATAGTATTAAATAATATTTTAGAGAAAATAAAAAAAGGTAGGGCTAATCCTGTCATTATAAGCTGCTCTAAAAATCCGTCTTTAATATCTTCTTCAAACATACCGCTATAATTAACATGAATAGCAAATAAAATACTAATAGTTAAAAACGCTACCACTATATACTTATTAGCTAATATTTCATTGCTAATTGTGAATGGTAAAATCGCTAAAATTATTAAATAAAATATTCCAGGGTAAATTATCTTTGATGGTTTGCGTATTAATGCTTTATATTCAATAGCTAAAAAAGATCCTAATATGCTAAACATTTATTTATCCTCTACAAAATCTAAAAGCTCAAGCACTCCTATATTCTTAGCATGCTTGATATTATGACTTGCAATTATGATTATTCCACCTTCATTTGCTCTAACAGAAATAAGCTTCTGCAAGGCTTCTTTGCCTATATCATCAAGATAAGTATCTGGCTCATCAAGTAACCAAATTTTCTTATTAGCTACAATTAATTTTGCTAGCGCAAGTTTTTGCTGCCACCCTGAAGAAAGCTCATTACAAAAATTATCTATATACCTATCCAGACCAAAATATTTTAAGGCTGACATAATTAACATTTCTTCTCCATCAATTTCAGCCCAAAACTTTAAATAATCAAATACTGTTAAATCTTGCTTGATAGCATTTTTTGTTCCTAAATACGAAACACATTCATTTTGATATTCTACAAGAACAGTAAATATATCATTATTACTACAGCTTATAACACCGCTTGATGGCCTTATAAGTCCTGCTATTATTTTTAGCAAAGTTGATTTACCAGACCCATTAGGACCTTTAAGCAAAATCACTGAGCCAGGAAAAGCACTAAAACTTACTCCTTTTAAAATTTCTTTTTGCTGATATGTTTTTTTTATATTTAAAATTGTAAGCATTTGCTGTTTAGTAACTTTTAATTAGTAAACTATTATTATAATTAGTTTTAGTTTAGTTTAAAGCAATCCTTTAATTTAATTATTAGAGGATATATAGTTAATATACAATAAAATAACAAAATTGAGAGTTTTTATGAAATTTTTTGGCAATGACACCTTAAAAATTAAAGATAAATTAAAAATAGAAGATAACGAATATTACTTTTTTAATATTCCAAAAGCCTTACAAAAATTACATAAAGATATTCATGAATTACCATTCACTATCAGAATTTTACTAGAAAATCTTTTAAGATTTGAAAATGGCAAAACTGTTACCAGCAAAGATATTGAAATATGTGCTAATTGGGTATCAAGCCAGCATAATAATAATGAGATTGCTTTTACTCCAGCACGAGTATTAATGCAAGATTTTACCGGAGTACCTGCAGTAGTCGATCTTGCAGCGATGCGTGATACTGTAAAAAAATTAGGGGGTGATGCCCAAAAAATTAATCCCCTTTCCCCTGTGCATTTAGTAATTGATCACTCGGTGCAAGTTGATAGCTATGCCTTAACTACATCACTTACTAAAAATAATTCTTTAGAAATGGAACGAAATAAAGAACGTTATGAGTTCCTAAAATGGGGGCAAGAAGTTTTTGATAATTTCAAAGTAGTACCACCAGGAACTGGTATCTGTCATCAAGTAAATTTAGAATATTTAGCACGAGTAGTATGGAAAAGAAAAGACGAAGACCTAGAGTATATTTTTCCTGACACTTTAGTTGGTACTGACAGCCATACAACGATGGTAAATAGCCTTGGGGTTCTTGGTTGGGGTGTTGGTGGTATCGAAGCTGAAGCAGTTATGCTTGGCCAATCTACATCGATGATATTACCACAAGTAGTTGGGTTAAAACTTAAAGGCAAATTATCAGAAGGAGTTACTGCTACTGATTTAGTTCTAACAATCACTGAAATTTTACGCAAAAAAGGGGTTGTTGAAAAATTTGTTGAATTTTATGGTGAAGGCCTCCAAAACCTATCTCTATCAGACCGTGCAACTATCGCTAATATGGCACCTGAATATGGTGCAACTTGTGGATTTTTTCCAGTTGATTCTGAAACATTAAATTACCTCCGTTTAACTGGTAGAGAAGAGTCTCAAATTAAATTAATTGAAGAATATTGTAAAATTCAAGGTTTATGGCACGATAAAGACACAAAGGACCCTAAATTTTCTGAAATTTTAGAACTTGATCTAATAAGCGTTGAACCAAGCCTTGCAGGCCCTAAAAGACCACAAGATAAAGTAATCTTAAAAGAAGTTAAAAATAGTTTTGCAAATTTCTTAAAAGAACAAAAGAACACAACAGATAGTGCTAATATTAATAGCGATATTAGCGATGGTTCGGTCCTAATTGCAGCTATTACAAGCTGTACTAATACTTCTAATCCGAGTGTAATGGTTGCTGCAGGCTTAGTAGCCAAGAAAGCTGTAGAATTAGGTTTGACTGTAAAACCATGGGTCAAAACTTCACTTGCTCCTGGTTCTCAAGTAGTATCAGAATATTTAAATAAAAGTGGCTTGCAACAATATTTAGATAAAATTGGCTTTAATATAGTTGGTTTTGGCTGCACTACTTGTATTGGTAACTCAGGTCCTTTAAAACTAGAAATTGAAGAAGAAGTACAAACCAATAAAATTGTTGGTGTTTCTGTTTTGTCAGGTAATAGGAATTTTGAAGGACGTGTTCACCCGTTATGTAAAGCAAATTATTTAGCATCACCTCCACTTGTAGTAATGTATGCTTTAGTAGGTCACATTAGTCATGATTTACAACAAGAATCACTTGGCCAAGATAAAAATGGTAAGGATGTTTATTTTAAAGATTTATGGCCTACTAACCAAGAAATCAAAGATACTATAAATAGTTGCATTAATAGAGAATTATTTATTAGCAAATATAATGATGTATTTAGAGGTAATAGCGAGTGGCAGCAAGTAAAAATCTCGAAAGGTGAAATATATAATTGGAATAAAAACAGTACTTATATTCAAAACCCACCGTATTTTGAGAATATGACTCATCATATTAGCCCTCTTCAAGAAATAAACGGAGCAAAACTACTTGCAATGTTTGGTGATAGCATTACAACCGATCATATTTCACCAGCGGGTAATATTGCTAAAAACAGTCCTGCAGCAAAATATCTATTATCATGTGGTGTAGAACCGCAAGAATTTAATTCTTATGGCTCACGTAGGGGTAATCATGAAGTGATGATGCGTGGAACTTTTGCTAACATCAGAATTAAGAATGAACTACTACCAGGAACTGAAGGTGGTGTTACAAAGCTAAACGAACAAGTAATGAGTATTTATGATGCTGCAATGCTTTATAAAAACGATAATATTCCATTAATTATTATTGCTGGTAAAGAATATGGTACTGGCTCATCTCGTGACTGGGCTGCTAAAGGCACTATTCTTCTTGGAGTAAAAATTGTGATAGCCGAAAGCTTTGAGCGCATTCATAGATCGAACTTAGTTCGAATGGGAATAATACCAGTAGTCTTTAAGGATAATATGACTAGAAAAGATTTAACTCTTGATGGTTCTGAAACCTTTGATTTCAGAGGTATTAGCGATGAAATGACTACTAATGCTGACATTACTTGTATTATTACAACTAAAACTGGTACTAAAAAGACAATTATTCTTGAAAGCAAAGTTGATACTTTAGATGAGCTAGAATATTTAAAACATAAAGGTATTTTACATAAAGTAGTTCGAGATTTATCTTAAACATTAAATATTATATTTAGGCCTAACAAGCCTAAATATAGCTTTTAAAGCTTAATAGATAATTTGTGTTTTTTACACCAAGCATGAATTAAACTCATCATTTTATCATGTGATTCTGTTTCTAAAAGCTTGCTATCGTACATAGCTTTATCAATTAAAACTTCATAATCATTAATAAGAAAAACTCGTATAGCAGCAATAATATCCATACCTTGGTATAATATAAATTTAATTTCTTTATCTAAGTTATTTTTATTAGGTAAGCTTCCATTATATAGAGTTGCAAATTTTTGTTGCTCTATATAATGATTCACAAACATCAATCTCAAACCATTAAAACTTGTTTGCTTAATAGCATTTCTAATAAACTCATCTTTGCCTAAATTATAAAAAGTATAAAGACTTGTATCTTTGGTAGCAGCATTTTCTTTGGCTGCAAGCTCATATTTTAGCTTTTGATATTTAAGACGTGCATCTGCATTGTTTCTTAGAAAATCTCTAAATACTAAGTTAAGCTCAACTTCGATATTATAATTTTCATAGACATGTAAATTAATCTTTTTGTCTTTCCTAAAATATTCTCTAAATGGAATTCCAAGTTCACCACGTGCTTCGTAAGCTATATCCTTCACTTGGGTTTTAAATAATTTGATATCGTAAACATTTGCAATAATATCAATTACTGGTTTGGCTGCTAAATGTTCTACACTTGTAGAACCAATGTGATGAATCTCTATTAAATTATCCTGTGCTGCGTTTAAAATTAGCCTCCTTTCACATTCATATTCAAAGGCATATTTTTTATTAAATGGTACAATATCAATAGACATAATTAAAATTCTTTGCGCATTATTCAGCATAATCATTATAGTTTATAATTTCATCTTGAGAATATTCCTTAAATTTATCAACAAGAAAAGTGCCTAAGCTTTCCTTTCTTCTAGCTTCCTCTTTGTCTTGATACTTTTTTATAAATAGATCAAGTCCTTCTTCATCTGATTTTTGATTAATAGAAATTACTGCAAAGCTTAGAATAAGACTCAAAATAAAATTTTGCATATTATATACTCAGGTTAATTAAGGTATGTCTCAAGTTTATCAATATAAGTTTTTAACATTTGCAGCCCATTATTCCAAAAGTCATTATCTTGCAAATTAAGGTTAAATGGTTTTAGTAATTCACTATGAGACTTGCTACCACCAGCGCTTAAAAGATCGAGATATTTAGGCACAAATTCTGTAGGATTGTCTTGATATTTTTTATATAAGCTAAACACTAAACATTGACCAAAAGCGTATGAATAAACATAGAATGGTGAGTGAATAAAATGAGGAATATAAGTCCAATATATTCCGTATTCTTTATCAAGATTAAATGCGTTTCCAAGGCTTTTAGCTTGAGTTTGTATCCATATTTCATTTATTTCAGGCAAAGATAATTCTTTTTCTTTACGAATATTATGAATAGTACTTTCAAAATCGTGAAAAGCTATTTGTCTGACAACAGTATTTAATACATCTTCAATTTTATTAGCTAGTAAGGTGATTTTATTTTTATGGTCAGTTTCTTGAGATAAAATATAGTCAAATAAAAGTTGTTCACCAAAAATAGAAGCGGTTTCAGCAAAAGTAAGCGGAGTACTCGAAAGAATTGCTCCTTGATCTTTAGCTAAATACTGATGAATCCCGTGACCAATTTCATGAGCAAGAGTCGACACATCACGTAATGTACCTTGAAAATTTACTAAAATATACGGATGTACAAGAGGTGAAGTAGGATGTGAGAATGCTCCACCTCTTTTTCCTTCATAAACGCCTGCATCAATCCAATTTTTATCAAAGAATTTTTTAGCAATCATACCAATTTCTGGCGCAAAATTACTAAATGCTTGAATTACTAAATCCTTAGCTTCCTCCCAAGAGTATATTTTTTTATCACTAAAAGGTAATGGTGCATTGCGATCAGAATAGTGCAATTTTTCCTTGTTAAGAATTCTTGCTTTTATATTAAAATAACGATGTGAAGTAGAGCTATAATTTTGAATAACGCTATGTGTAAGATTTTCTACAATTTCATTTTCAATTTGATTATAAAAATTCATGCTTTCGGCTGGTAAAGTAAAATTATGCCATTTATCATAAATTGACTTATCTTTTGCTAGAATATTAGTAATTAATTGAAACAAATAACCATTTTTTTCTAAAACTTTACTAATATTTGTAGCTATAGCTATTCTTATATCGGATTCTTTGGCGAGTGTAAGTAAATTAAAGATTTCTTCTAACGAATAGACATGACTATCATATTCAAATTTTAGATGTGTTAGCAACTCATCATATATTCTAATTATACCTTTAGTGGTGCTAGATTTTTCGATAAAGAGTTGTTCAAATTCCTCGGATAATTGATGTTTTTTATGAGCACGAATATTAGTAAGCCAAATAGAGTAATTAGCATATTCTGATGCATTGATAAAATTGTTGAATTTTTCATCAGGTATTTTATTAACAGCAATTTCAAAAAACGTAAGTTTTTGTGCAATGTGATTTAATTTATCCATTATGTTTTGATAAAGGCTTTTTATAGCATCATCTTGCATTTTTGTAGCAAATTGAAGAAAAGCATATGCCCCTATTTTGTACTTTAAAGCAAAAATTTGTTCATAATCCTTAACTACAGAAAAAAATGATTTTTCATCTAAATCAAGAGCACCACTCTTAGCATAACTTAAATAAAAATGCTCAGTGATCTTATTTAAATTCTCAAGATCATTATTTAGTTCTTGTGAATCAATATTAGAGTAAAAATCAGTTAGATCCCACTTAGGTAAATTATCATTTGCCATATTACTACTTTAAAACCTATTTAATTTTGATATATACTAAACTCTTGTTGAATTTGTTGCTTCTTTGCTTAAACAAATTCTTTCCAGCTTGTGCTTAATCTATTATATCTATATTTCCTAGAGTATTCAATATAGCAATTCTTTAAACATTACGACATGGCGATGTTGAATTTCTTCTAAATTCTTCTGTTTGGGCAAAAGTAGATTGTTCCAATGGTTCTATATGCTCTTCGGGAATCATTTCTCTTTCAGAATTGAGCTCTGAACTACAATCTGTTGGTAAAGTCCTAACTGGTGCAGAGGTAGATATAGCGTGCTGTAATGGTAGAATGTGCATATTTGCAAACCTAATTAAACTAGAGAATTGAAATTTACCATTAGAATAACCTCAGTTCGATGTAAGAGTCTGCTTAAAATTATTTAATTTGCTAAAAGGTACAGATATTTTTCTAGGTTTAAATATATAAGCAATAAGTCCTGATAATAGATTAACTTGGAAATTCATTACAGATCT
>DITT01000018.1 GCA_002422875.1 Rickettsiales bacterium UBA6177
TAATTATAATGGGGATTTAGTATAAAGTTTGTCATAACAAGAGACAATCTTCTTATAAAGTATTAATGGATTAGCTAAATATAACCTCATACTCTTCATAGAACTAAGGTTAATGGCAAAAGTAACTTTTGTTAACCAAACCTACCGGTAATATAATTCTGGGTTTCTTCATTTTTAGGATTAGTAAAAATATCTTTAGTATCACCAAATTCTTTGATCTCGCCCATATTAAAGAATGCAGTTTTTTGTGAAATCCTCGCAGCTTGTTGCATGGAGTGTGTAACAATAATAATTGTATAATTAGTTTTTAAGTCATCAAGTAATTTTTCAATTTTTGCTGTAGCCACCGGATCAAGAGCAGAGCATGGCTCATCCATTAGAATTACTTCAGGATTAATAGCAATAGCACGTGCGATGCATAATCTTTGTTGTTGGCCACCTGATAATTCATAGGCATTAGTATGTAACCTATCTTTTACTTCATCAAAGAGCCCAGCTTTTGTAAGGCTTGTTTCTACTATCTCATCAAGCTTTGTTCTGCTAATAGAATTATGATGAATTTTAGGGGCATAAGTAATATTATTATATATCGAGATAGGGAAGGGGTTTGGCTTTTGAAAAACCATACCTACTTTTGTTCTAAGCTCTACAATATCAGTAAATTTGCTATATATATTCTGATTATCAAGCAATATATTACCTTCAACAACACAATTAGGGATAGTGTCATTCATACGATTAAGACATCTTAAAAAAGATGATTTTCCACAGCCAGAAGGTCCGATAAGTGCAGTTACTTGTTTCTCATGAATATTTAGATTGATATTAAATAGGGTTTGTTTTTCACCATAAAACAAATTCACATTTTGTGCTTTAATCTTGTGTTGTGAATTTTCTTGAGTAATATTACCACTTAAATTCATACTTACTCCTGATTTTGATAGCCAAATAATTAAAAAGTGAAATTAATATCATTAAAACTAGTATTGCTGTTGAAGCAAGCTCTTGATATGCATTTTCCATTGCTCGTGACCAATTATAAACTAGTACTGGCAGAGTTGTAGTCGGTGCAAATATATTATCAGGAACATCTTTGATAAAAGCAATAGATCCTAGGATCATTAAAGGTGCTGTTTCTCCTAGAATCCTTGAAATACATAATATAGCACTAGTGATAATGCTTGGTATCGCATTTGGTAATACATGATGAAATGTGGCTTGAAGGTCAGAGGCTCCAAGTGCAAGTGCCGCTCTTTTTATGTTTGCTGGTACTGCCTGGATGCTTTGTTTGGCTAGAATTATAATTGTTGGTAAGGTTAAAATAGCAACAGTAAGAGCTATTACAATTAGAGATGAGCGAGGTAAATTAAACGAACCTATGAACACTGATAACCCAAGTAGTCCATATACAATTGGTGGAATAGTTGCGAGATTATTAATATTTACTTCTATAATGAAATGTAGAATGTTTCTTTTAGAGAATTCTTCTAAATAAATTGCTGTTAAGATGCCTAGCGGTAACACAAGCATAATAGCAATGCATGTAATGCCAATAGAGCCAATTAGTCCGCCAAGTATACCGGCAGATTCTGGTTCACGCGAGTCTTTATTTGTAAAAATATTAAAAGAAAGAGCGAGTCTTATTTGCTGTTTATTTTTTAAATTCTCAAGGATTGCTAGAATATCTTTATCTTTTATAGAATTAGCATCTTTTAAAAAAGCACCAACAATATTAGAAGCTGGCAACCATATAGGTTCTTTAAAATCTTGGGAGATATATTTTAGATTTTTAGCAGCGTGATAGCTAAAAAAGAAGATTTTTTGAAACTTACCTAAATTAGTATTTAATTGTTGATTTAAATTGACAATTTTTTCTTCTGGAGTAGTAAATTTCTCTAAATTGCCTACTGATACTTTAACTTGAGGCTGTAAAAATGAAAGATAAGAATCTGATATTACCTTCAGGAAAAATAGACATATTATCATTACCATTACACTTAAACAAGTATAACAAAAAAGCTGAAATAGAGAATTTTTATAATAACGCCATTTTAAATTATTCATATTTTATCCTATATTTCTTTAGGATATAATGTGCCAAAGTATTAATAATAAAGGTAGCAATAAACAAAATTAATGCTAAGGCAAAGGCAGCTAAAGTTTTTACAGAGCCAAAATCTTGATCACCACTTAGTAGTGATACAATTTGAGCAGTAATGGTTGTAACTGATTCAAGAGGATTAAGGGTTAGTTTGGCAGTGAGTCCTGATGCCATAGCAACAATCATTGTTTCACCTATGGCTCTTGACACTGCAAGTAAAATAGCTGATGCAATATTTGGTTTTATTGCGGGTAAAATAACTTTTATAATCATCTCAGTTTTTGTAGAACCAAGGGCAAGAGCTGCTTCCTTTAATGATTTAGGTAAGGCAGTAATAGCATCAGCAATAATAAGAATCATGTATGGAGTGATCATAATAGAAATCACTATTGAGGGAATAAGGGCGCTTTCACCAGGGATATCAATATTAAAAAAACTAAAAAAATTTTTAATTGCTGGCGCAACCATTAATACTGCAAAATAACCATAAACAATAGAAGGAATACCTGCTATTAGTTTGACTAAGCCTTTGAGCTTGTTTCTATATTCTTTTTTACTAAACTCAGTAATTGCAACTGAAGAAAAGATTGCTGCCGGGGTTGCAATTGCTATAGAGATAAAAGTTATTAAAAAAGTGCCTCCAAGTACAGGTAGCGCTCCAAAGGAATTTTTGATCTCATCATTTAACTCATTTTGAGGTTCCCAGTTGCTTCCAAATAAAAAAGCAGTGATAGGGATTTCTTTAAAAAAAATGATCGATTCGCTCAAAATTGTTTTAATTACTAAAAATGTAATCAAAATACTAATTAAAGTAATAATGAATAAAATTAGCAATGAAAGTTTTTCAAAGCTCTCGCGTGCTTTAATACGAATATTAAAAAAATATAGAATTATTAAAATAATAAAATCACAAATGATTACTATTCCAAGATTATTAAACTCACTTATAGATGAATTAATAATGACTAAGAATAATAATAAAATAATGTTACAAATAGAAATAGAACTAACAAAATAACGGTGATTGCCAATAATATTATGCGTAATTTTTGCATTACTTGCATATTTATACAGTAGTTTATGAATGCTAAAAAGAATCAATATTATCAAGAGACTACTAAACATAGATTATTTATAAAAATAAGTTAGTAAAAGATTTTTAATAAATTCAATCAGCAAAAAAAGTAAAACCGGTGAAATGTCGACATTACCGATGGCTGGGATCACTTTTCTGATTAATAATAATGCAGGCGCAGTAATTCTATCAAGAAATTTATTTATTTCTCTAACTACAGGTTGATAGCTGTTAACAATATTAAATCTTATCAGCCAATATAATATTATGCTTAAAATTACACATAATTTATATAGATCAATTATATTAAGTAATAAAATTATAAAAGGATTGAAATTCATATACTTATTTCTATTGGCTTTAGAAGTAATATAGACTTAATAAAATATTTCGCAATATTTTTAGATACATAAATGAAAGGAAATTATGTAAGTAAAAAATTATTAATTATTTACTTACATATTAACATCAAACAGATACTACAGGGGATAAACGCACACACCAATAAATTCAAAATAAACTGTTAGTCTAGCTATAGTTTTATTGTTTGTTATGGTTACTTATCCCTTGAGCATCATAAAATAATTACCTTCCTTTGGTATTTTTGTCATCTTTCTGTTTAGGTTGTAAAAGGTCTGCAACATAATTGTTAGTAGATTCAACAACTTTTACAGTCTTATTAGCGGCAGATAGCAGAGCATTGATGGAGCCCTTGATAGTATGTCGCGCAGCATCAGTGGAGCAATTGATAGCAGTCTCGGCACCTCTTGCAATGCC
>DITT01000029.1:0-103091 GCA_002422875.1 Rickettsiales bacterium UBA6177
AATGCCAGGAGATAACGTGAAGTTTGTAGTAAGCTTGATAGCGCCGATAGCAATGGAAGAAGGTTTAAGATTTGCGATCCGTGAGGGTGGTAGAACTGTTGGTGCTGGCGTAGTAAGTAAAATTATAAAATAAATGGTAAAATGATGAATAATCAAACTATAAGAATTAGGTTAAAAGGATTTGATCATAAAATCCTTGATCAAGCTACGAAAGAAATAGTAAATACAGTTAAAAGAACTGGTGCGCAAATTAGCGGACCAATTCCTATGCCTAGAAGAATTGAAAGATTTACAGTAAATAGATCTCCTCACATTGATAAAAAATCACGTGATCAATTTGAAATAAGAACCTATAAAAGATTAATTATTATAGAGTATCCTACT
Organism: Rickettsiales bacterium UBA6177; assembly: GCA_002422875.1. Lineage (GTDB taxonomy): Bacteria > Pseudomonadota > Alphaproteobacteria > Rickettsiales > UBA6177 > UBA6177. The sequence goes on from DITT01000029.1 coordinate 385, forward strand.
CCGCAAACTATTGACGCTTTAATGAAAGTTGATCTTGCCGCTGGTGTTGGGGTTGAGATAAAATTAGTAGGAGAAGAGTAAATGAGAGTTGGATTAATTGCTAAAAAAATAGGAATGAGTTCTCTTTTTGCTGCAAATGGTGAAAGAGTGCCAGTAACATTACTTCATATAGATGAAAACGTAGTTGTTAGTCAAAAAACAGAAGCAAAAGATAAATATCTTGCTTTACAAATTGGTGCAAAAATTGCTAAAGCAAATAATGTAACTAAACCTCTTAAAGGTCATTTTGCTAAAAATTCTATAGAGCCTAGAGCTATACTAAAAGAATTTAGAATAACTGATAAAGGAATACTTGAAGTTGGTGCTAAATTAACGGCAGCACATTTTGTTGAAGGTCAGTTTATTGATGCTCAAAGCTACTCAAAAGGTAAAGGTTTTGCCGGTGTTATGAAAAGATGGAACTTTGCTGGTCTTAGAGCATCACACGGTGTATCAATTGCGCATAGAAGTGCTGGTTCTACTGGTCAATGTCAAGATCCTGGTCGAGTACCAAAAGGCAAAAAAATGGCTGGTCATTTAGGTGATGAGTTAGTAACAAAACAAAACTTACAAGTTGTGTATGTTGATGTAGAAAATAATACAATTGGTATTAAAGGTTCTTTGCCTGGTACTAGAGGTTCTACGATTTACTTAACAGATGCTCTAAAAAGAGCATTACCAGAAGCTGCTTCATATCCAACAGTGGTGAGTAATGCAAATAATAATGCAATAGAAGAAGGAGCTCAAAATGGAAGCTAAGGTTTTAAATCTTGATCAAGAAGAAGTAGGGGCAGTAGAGTTATCAAACGAAATTTTTGGGATTGAACCTTCTGAAACGATATTGAATATGGTTGTTAATTGGCAACGTGCCAAAAAACAAGCAGGTACACACAAAACTAAAAACGTAAGTGAAGTTTCTGGTACTGGTAAAAAACCTTTTAAACAAAAAGGAACCGGTAATGCAAGGATGGGTACGTTAAGAGCTACTCAATGTAGAGGCGGTGGTGTGCCACTAGGACCTGTACCTAGGGATCATAGCCATAAATTGCCAAAAAAAGTTAGAAAACTTGGTTTAAAAATGGCACTTAGTGCAAGAATTGCTGAAGGTAAAATTTCAATTATTGAAGCACTTGAAATGGCTGCTGTTAGTACTAAAGAAGCATCTTTAAAGTTAGAAAAATTTTATAATAAATCATTAATGATTGTTGATTGCTCAGAGCAAAAAAGTGAGAATTTTATAAAATCTGTTAGAAACGTAAGAGATGTTCATTATATAAAACAGATCGGCATAAATGTGTTTGATTTACTTAAAAATGATAATATCTTGATTACTAAGAGTGCTCTTGTTGAATTAGAGGAAAGGTTAAAATGATTGACGCAAAATTATACGATATAATTCGTTATCCAGTTATTACAGAGAAATCTACAATGCTTAGCCAAAGCAATAAATATGTTTTTAAAGTGTTAGTATCGGCTACAAAACCGGTAATAAAAGAAGCAATTACAAAAATATTTAATGTAACTGTAGCTAATGTAAATACTCTTAATGTAAAAGGTAAGAGTAAGGTCTTTAAAGGTATGAAAGGTAAAAGAGCTAGCTATAAAAAAGCAGTTGTTACTTTAAGTGCTGGACAAAAAATTGATTTAACAACAGAGGTATAAGATGGCTCTTAAAACTTTTAAACCATATACTCCTTCCAAAAGAAATCAAGTAAGCGTAGATAAATCAGATTTATGGAAAGGCAAACCTGAGAAAAAACTTACAGTTGGTTTATCTTCAAAGGCCGGTAGAAATAATCTTGGTAGAATTACTTGTAGACACAAAGGTGGTGGGCATAAAAAAACATATAGAATAATAGATTTCAAAAGAAGTAAATTCGATATGGAAGCGACTGTTGAAAGGATAGAATATGATCCAAACAGAACTGCAAATATTGCTTTAATTAAATATATCGATGGCACTTTAGCTTATATCATTGCGCCAAATAAACTTTCTCCTGGTGATAAAGTTGTAGCTGGTGAAAAAGCAGATATCAAAGTTGGTAATGCTTTGCCTCTTCGTGCAATTCCAGTTGGAACTATGATTCATAATGTTGAATTAAAAGCTAAAAAAGGCGCTCAGATTGCAAGATCAGCTGGTAGCTATGCTCAATTAGTTGGTAAAGATTCAGGTTATGCGCAATTAAAGTTAAGATCAGGTGAGTTAAGAGCTGTTCGTATTGAATGTATGGCAACGATAGGTGTTGTTTCTAATAGTGATCATCAAAATACTAAAATCGGTAAAGCTGGTAGAAGTAGATGGCTTGGTATTAGACCTACAGTAAGAGGTGTTGCGATGAACCCGGTTGATCACCCACATGGTGGTGGTGAAGGTAAAACTTCAGGTGGTAGACATCCTGTTTCTCCATGGGGTAAACCAACAAAAGGCAAAAAAACAAGATCACCTAAGAAAAGTAATAGGTTGATTATTAGAAACAGACATAGAAATAAAGTAAAATAGGAGCCCAATATGACTAGATCAGTTTGGAAGGGTCCATTTGTAGATGGATATTTATTAAAAAAAGTAGAAAAGATGTTGGAATCTGGCAAGAATAGTGCTATAAAGACTTGGTCTAGAAGATCAACTATTCTACCTCAATTTGTCGGTGTGACTTTTACTGTATATAATGGTAAAAAACATATACCAGTGCTAGTGAAAGAGGAAATGGTAGGTCATAAGTTAGGAGAATTTTCTCCTACTAGAACTTTCCATGGACATGGCGCTGATAAAAAAGCTAAAAGAGGTTAGTAATGATTGGTAAATCTGAAATGCAGGACGAAGGAATGTTTGCACAAGCAAAGCTTAGAATGTTAAGAGTTAGTCCTAGAAAATTAAATGATGTAGCAACTTTAGTTCGAAGAATGAAAGTAGCGCAAGCTTTAGTACAATTAGAGTTCTCTAGAAAAAGAATATCTCAAGATGTTAAAAAATGTCTTATGTCAGCTATTGCAAATGCAGAAAATAATCATAATATGGATGTTGATAAACTAGTTATTAGTAGTATCTTAGTTGGTAAAGCGATTGTTATGAAGAGATTTATGCCAAGAGCAAGAGGTAAAGCTGGTAAAATAAGAAAGATGCTTAGTAATATTACAATAACTTTAACTGAAATTCAGGAGTAGGACATGGGGCAAAAAGTACATCCAATTGGTTTGCGTTTAGGATTAAACGACAATACTTGGCAGTCTATGTGGTATGCTAATAAGGAATATGCCGAATTTTTGCATGAAGATATTGCTATCAGAAAGCATATTAAAAAAGTACTGAATCAATCTGGAATAAGTAGAATTGATATTGAAAGATTAGCTCGTAAAGCTATCATTACTCTTCATACTTCTAAACCTGGTATGGTTATTGGTAAAAAAGGTTCTGATATTGATAAAGTCAAAAAGGAACTTGCTAAAATTACTAAGAGTGACATACATTTAAATATTCATGAAATAAAAAAACCTGAAATTGACTCTCTGCTTGTAGCTGAATCAATTGCTCAACAATTAGAAAAACGTATTTCTTTTAGAAAAGCAATGAAAAGAGCTATGCAATCAGCAATGAAGTTTGGAGCTTTGGGTATTAGGGTTAATGTATCAGGAAGACTTGGTGGTGCAGAGATCGCAAGAATGGAATGGTATCGCGAAGGTAGAGTTCCTTTACATACGTTAAGAGCTGATATTGATTATGGTATAGCAAGAGCTAATACTACTTATGGTGTGATAGGCGTTAAAGTATGGATCTACAAAGGCGAGTTCAATAAAAAAGAAAAAGTTGAATTAAAGAAAATTTAGTAAGGATATAAATAATGTTAAGCCCAAGTAAGACAAAATTTAGAAAGGCCCATAAAGGTAGGATTCATGGAAATGCGAAGTCTGCTTTTACTGTTGCTTTTGGTAGCTTTGGAATGAAGTCTTTATCGCCTGAAAGAGTTACTGCTAGGCAGATTGAATCTGCAAGAAGAGTAATCACTAGGTTTATTAAAAGGCAAGGTAAACTTTGGATAAGAGTTTTTCCTGATATACCAGTTACTAAAAAACCAACTGAAGTTAGAATGGGTAAAGGTAAAGGTTCTCCAGAGTATTGGATTGCAAGAGTAAGACCTGGAAGAATATTATTTGAACTTGAGGGTGTTACAGAAGAAGTTGCTAAAGAAGCTTTTGAAAAAGCAGCGGCAAAATTACCTATAAAGGCAAAATTCGTTAAAAGAATAGGTGAATAAGATGAAAATAAGTGAATTAAAGCAAAAAAATAGCGATGAGCTAAAAACTTTGCTAATACAGAGTAAAAAAGAGTTGATGAATTTAAGATTTCAGCTAGTATCAGGCGCTATGACAAAAACAAGCGTAATTCCAGATGTTAAAAAAAGAATAGCTAGGATTCTAACTATTTTAAATACGCAAAGCCTAGGAGAAAAAAATGCCTAAAAGAATTTTGCATGGTGTTGTAACAAGTGATGTGCAGGATAAAACAGTTACTGTTCTAGTTGAAAGGAAAGTTATGCATCCTCTATACAAAAAAACTGTAGCTAGAAGTAAAAAATATGCAGCGCATGACCCAGAAAATAAAGTTAAAAAAGGTGAAAGTGTGAAAATCATAGAATCTAAACCTTTTTCTAAAACAAAAAAATGGCAAGTCCTGTACGAAAACCTATAGAAAAATAGAGAGATAACTATGATTCAGATGCAAACATGCTTAGAAGTAGCAGATAACTCAGGTGCAAAAAAAGTTCAGTGTATTAAAGTACTTGGCGGAACGCATAGAACTGAAGCTACTCTTGGTGATATAATAGTAGTTAGTATTAAAAATGCTATTCCTCGCGGTAAAGTAAAAAAAGGCGATGTTCACAGAGCTTTAATTGTTAGAGTAGCTAAAGAAACAAGAAGACTTGACGGTAGTTACATTAAGTTTGATGAAAATGCAGCTGTTTTACTAAATAAACAAGATGAACCAATAGGTACTCGTGTATTTGGCCCTGTTGCAAGAGAGTTAAGAGCAAAAAACTTTAGTAAAATATTGTCACTTGCACCGGAGGTTTTATAATGAAAAAATTTAAAATCAAGAAAAACGACAAAGTAGTTGTTATTACTGGTAAAGATAGAGGAAAAACAGGTACTGTTATGTCTGTCCTAAGAGAAAAAGACAGAGTAGTAGTAAGTGGTGTGAATCTACAAAAAAAACATCAAAAAGCTAACGGAAAATCTACTGGTGGAATAATACAGCAAGAAGCTTCTATGCATATATCTAATATTGCATTATTTTCTGAAACAGAAAATAAGCCATCAAAAGCTGGTTATAAGTTTGATCAAGAAGGTAATAAAGTTAGATTTTTAAAGAAAACTAATGAAGTAGTAAAGAGTTAATATAAATGGAAAAGTTTAAAAATCTTTATTTAGACACTATAAGAAAAAACCTAAAAGAAACTTTTGGTTATGCAAATGTAATGCAAATTCCAAAGCTTACTAAAGTTGTTTTAAATATGGGTGTAGGTGAAGCAGTAAAAGACAGTAAATCAGTAGATGTAGCTGCAAAAGAATTATCACTTATTTCTGGTCAAAAGCCAGCGATAACAAAAGCAAAAAAATCTAACGCAGCCTTTAAAATTAGAGAAGGTATGCCAATAGGTTGTAAAGTTACTTTACGTGGCGACAGAATGTATGAATTCTTAGAAAGGTTAGTAATGGTTGCTTTACCTAGAATAAGAGATTTAAAGCAATTCGAAGAAAAAAACATGGATGGTAACGGAAATTTCTCTTTCGGTATAAAAGAGCACATAGTATTTCCTGAGATTGATTATGATGCAGTTGATAAAATGAGAGGTCTTGATATTACCGTAGTTACAACTGCTAAAACCAATATAGAGGGAAAAGAGTTGCTCAAAGGCTTTTTCTTCCCATTTAAGAAAATAGGGTAAATTTATGGCAAAAGTTAGTTCAATTGAAAAAAATAACAAAAGAGTAAGTCTTTCAATTCGTTATAAAGAGAAAAGAGACGAGTTAAAAAATATCATTATGGATAAAAACTCGACAATTGAAGAAAGATTTTTGACAATGCTAAAATTAGCGAAAATAAAACGTAATTCAGCGCAAGTCAGAGTAAGAAATAGATGTAAACTTACGGGTAAGCCAAGAGGGTTTTATAGAAAGTTTAAGTTGTCTAGAATAGCTTTAAGAGATTTAGGTTCTCAGGGTGTTTTACCTGGAATTAGAAAAGCTAGTTGGTAATAATTGAGGAAGTAAAATGTCATTAAGTGATCCAATATCAGATATGTTAACTAGAATTAGAAATGGTCAGATGGCAAAGCTTGCTACTGTACATGTTTCTTTTTCAAAAACTAAAGAAGCAATTTTAAAAGTTTTACATGAAGAAGGCTACATAAGTACTTATGAAATTAAAGATGGTGAATCTTTTAAAATAATTCAAATTAAACTGAAATATTTTAATAATCGTCCAGCAATAAAAGAAATTAATCGTGTTTCTAAACCTGGATCAAGAACTTATTTTTCAGTTGAAAAACTAAAAAGTAAGAAGTTTTATAATGGATTAGGGATGTATATAGTTACAACATCTTTAGGTGTTATCTCAGATAAAGAAGCCAAGCAAAAAAATGTAAGTGGCGAAATTCTTTGTAATGTATATTAAGGAAAGAAAATGTCTCGTATAGGAAAAAATCCGGTAGTTATACCAAACGATGTAAAAATTGATTTAAAGGATAATTACGTATCTGCAAATGGTAACCTTGGAACTTTAACAAGAAATTTTCCTGCTAAAGTTAAACTTATTCATGATGCTGATAAAATTTCAGTAATACCAATTGATGAAACTAAGAAAGCTCGTGAAGCATGGGGACTATCAAGAAGTTTACTACAAAATATGGTTACGGGTGTTTCATCTGGATTTAAAAGAAATCTAGAAATATTTGGTGTAGGTTATAGAGCTATAGTTAAAGGAAATATTTTAACTTTATTTCTTGGCTATTCTCATGATATTAATTTTTTAATACCAAATGATATTAAAATAAATTGCCCAAAACCTACATCTGTAGAAATTTTCGGAGTTGATAAAGAACGTGTAGGACTTATAGCTTCTAAAATTAGATCGCTAAGACCACCAGAACCATATAAAGGTAAGGGTGTTAGGTATGATGATGAAGTCATCATTAGAAAAGAAGGTAAGAAGAAATAGGTTATAATTATGTCAGCGTTAGAAAAGCAACAATTTAATAAAAGAAAATTTAGAACACATAGCAATGTTAGAAAAAAAAATAAAGGCGGAAGAATAAGACTTTCAATTTTTAGATCTAATAAGCATATTTATGTACAATTGATTGATGATAGCTTAGGTCAAACTTTGGCTTCGGCTTCAACGTTAAATAACGAATCAAAGATTCAAAATAAAAATTTCTGTAATATTGAAAATGCTAAAATAATAGGTACTTTAATTTCAAAAAAAGCTGAAGAGCTAAATATTGATAAAATTGTTTTTGATAAAGGACCTTATCAGTTTCATGGTGTAGTAAAGGCTGTTGCTGATGCTGCAAGAGAAAGTAATAAAATTAATTTTTAGATTGATAAAGAAGGGTAAACATGTCAGTTACAAATGAATCTCCAAGAAAAGCTCAAGAAAGTGAACTAAAAGAAGTTTTAGTTTCTGTTAATAGAGTAGCAAAAGTTGTAAAAGGCGGTAGAAGATTTGGTTTCTCTGCAGTTGTGATAGTTGGCGATGGTAAAGGAAGAGTAGGTTACGGTCTTGGTAAAGCTAAAGAAGTAGCTGCAGCTAGAACAAAAGCTGTACAAGCTGCTAAAAAAGCAATGCAACGTATATATTTAAAAGAAAATAGAACTATTCATCATGATATCGTAGGTCACAAAGGTGCTGGTAGAGTTGTATTAAGATCTGCGCAACCAGGTACTGGAATTATTGCTGGTGGCCCAATACGTGCTGTTATGGAATGTTTAGGTGTACATGATATTGTAGCCAAATCAATTAATTCTTCAAATGTGCACAATATGTTAGGGGCAACTTTTGAAGCGTTAAGAAATTTAAGTTCACCAAAGCTTGTTGCTGAACGTAGAGGTAAGAAAATTTTTGATATTATTGAAAAATCAAATGTTGAATCAAATAAAGCTAATTGAGGAATGAAATGCCTAAGACAAAAAAAGAAAAAAATTTGAAAGTTGTAGTTCAGCAAACATCAAGTTCGTTTGGTAAAAAACCAGGGCAATTTGAAACTCTTAAAGGTCTTGGACTTGGTAAAATTAACCGTAAAAAAGAACTGATGCTTACTCCATCTACTGAAGGTATGATCGAAAAAGTAAGACATTTAATAAGTGTAGAATATTTATAATAGGATGCAAAAATGCGTTTAAACACAATATATGATTTATCTTTTAATAGAAAGAAAAGAAAAAGAGTTGGCCGTGGAATGGGATCTGGGCTAGGTAAGACTTGTGGATCAGGACATAAAGGGCAAAAAGCTAGAGCTGGTGTTGCTATCAACGGTTTTGAAGGTGGTCAAATGCCAATTAACAGAAGACTACCTAAAAGAGGTTTTAACAGCTTGAATAAACTTTCTTTTAAAGTTGTAAATTTAGCTCAAATTGACCTATGTATAAAAGAAGGAAAGTTAGACGCAACAAGTATTGCTAAAGCTGACTTATTTAAAGTTGGTCTAATTTCTAATATATATAAACCTGTTAAACTTTTAGCAAAAGGCACTTTGACTGAAAAAATAGTTATATTTGTTGATGCATATTCAAAGCAAGCTCACGAAGATGTTACTAAGCTTGGTGGACAAATTAATGAGCCTGCGCTTTAAAAAGGTAATAGTTGATGGTAAAATCTCCTCAAATTGATTTATCAGTACTTAGCAATGCAAAAGATATACAAGGAAAGATATTTTTTGCAGTTCTAATGTTGATAATATACCGTCTTGGTTCGTACATTCCTCTACCGGGCGTAGACGCTCAGATTTTAGAAGTAGTAGCTAAAAACAACAGTAATGGACTGCTTGGAGTGTTTAATATGCTTTCAGGTGGTTCGTTAGGTCGGATGTCAATTTTTGCACTGTCTATAGTTCCTTATATCACTTCATCGATAGTATTTCAGCTTCTTACCATGATCTCTAAAGATTTAGAAGCTATAAAAAAAGATGGTGAAGCTGGTAGAAAAAAAATTAATTTCTATACAAGAATAGCAACAATTTTCTTGTCAATAATTCAAGGTTATGGTCTTGCAGTTGGTCTTGAAGCAATGCAAGCAGAATATGGTCAAATTGTTCAGGATCCAGGGTTTTTCTTCAGAATTACAACAGTTGTAACTCTTTCAAGCGGAACAATGTTTTTGTTATGGATTGGTGACCAAATTACTTCTCGTGGTGTTGGCAATGGTGTTTCATTGATAATATTTGCAGGTATTGTTGCTGGGTTACCTAATGCGATATTCTCGTTGTTTGAACTTGCTCGTGTTGGTTCAATTTCACCTGTGCTTGTAATAGCTGTAATGGCAATTACTATTAGTTTAGTAACAATTATAATTTTCTTTGAAAAATCTACTCGTAAATTAGTTATTCAATACCCAAGAAGACAGGTTGGTAATAAAATTTATGCTGGCGATACTTCGTATATGCCACTTAAATTAAATACAGCGGGTGTAATTCCGCCAATTTTTGCAAATTCCTTGTTACTTTTTCCGGCAACAATCGCAGGTTTTGCAAAAGCAAATCCTTCAAGTGAAACATTTTTAAATAAACTGATGACTCTAATCGGGCATGGTAAACCTTTGTATATTGTCTTAAGTTTAATATTAATTGTCTTTTTTAGCTTTTTTTATACAACTGCAGTATTTAATGCCAAAGAAACAGCCGATAATTTAAAAAAATATAATGGCTTTATTCCTGGGATTAAACCTGGAGTAAACACTGAAAATCACTTAAATGAAGTACTAAATAGAATTACTTTAATTGGTGCTGCTTATTTAAGCTTTGTATGTTTAGTTCCTGAGATTTTTATTAGTAGCTATTCACTCCCGTTTTACTTAGGTGGTACAGGCATGTTAATAGTTGTAAATGTTGTTATAGATACAACAGTACAAGTGCAAAGTCATCTTTTCTCTCATCAATATGATTCACTTCTTAAAAAAACAAAACTTAAGGGTAAGAAATGAAAAATATTATAATTTTAGGGGCTCCAGGATCAGGTAAAGGTACTATTTCTTCTTTTTTAGTTAAAGAATATGGTTTTTATCAGATATCTACTGGTGAATTATTAAGAGAAATCTCAAACTCTAATAGCGAATTATCAAGTAGAATTAAGATAATTTTAAGTAAAGGTGAGTTAGTACCTGATGAAATAGTTGCTGAAATATTAGATGCAAAAATAATTGAATGTACTAAACTTAATATCAAAGGTCTGATCTTTGATGGTTATCCAAGAACTCAATTACAAACAACTATGCTTGATACATTACTTATCAAACATAATTTAAATATTACTAATGTTTTAGAACTTGATATAAGTTTAGAAGATCTTCAGTCGAGAATTTTAAATCGTTATTTATGCATTGATTGTGGAGAAATTTATAATCATATTTCTAAGCCTACAAAGCTTGTTGATATTTGTGATAAATGTGGTTCCCATAATTTTACTACAAGAAGCGATGATAATAAGGAAATTCTTGAGCAAAGATATAAAATATATCAGCAAAATATTGCTCATATTAAAGAATATTATTCTAATAAGGGGCTTTATCAAAGAATTAATGCAACATTAACTACGCATGAAATTCAAGATATAGTTAAAAGTATTTTTAAAAATTAAACATAAACTAAGAAAGTTAAAGTACTTATTTTTAGGAAGCTAAAAGTAAATATTGACATAATATAAAATAAAATTATGATCAATTTTCTAGTTGCAAATAAATAGGAGTAAAAAGTGGCACGTATAGCAAGTGTTAATATACCAGATAACAAACGAGTTGAGATTTCCTTAACTTATATATTTGGAATAGGTCCAACTTCTGCCAAAAAGATTACACAGAAAGTTGGTATTCCTTTAGCAAAAAGAGTAAAGGATCTATCTGAAGAAGAGTTACTAGCTTTAAGAGAGCACATCAACGAAAATTATAAAGTTGAAGGTGATCTAAGAAAAGTTGTGATGTCTAATATAAAAGGCAAAATGGACTTAGGTTCTTATCAAGGTATAAGACATAGAAGGGGCCTTCCTGTTAGAGGACAAAACACTCATAATAATGCTAGAACCCGTAAAGGTAAGGCAAAAACAATTGCAAACAAGAAAAAGTAGGTCAACATAATTATGGCTGCAAAAAAAGAAAAAGTAGTAAAGAAAAAAGTTAAGAAAAATATAATGGTTGGAATTGCACATGTTCAAGCAACATTCAATAACACAATTGTTACAATTACTGACTTAAAAGGTAATGTGATTGCATGGAGTTCTGCCGGTAGTCATGGATTTAAAGGTGCTAAAAAAGCTACCCCTCATGCTGCACAAGTTACTACAGAAGCTGTAGTACGTAATGCAAAAGATCATGGTATGCAAACAGTAACAGTTAAAGCAAAAGGTCCTGGTGGCGGCAGAGAAGCTGCACTTAGAGCTCTTGCTGCTAATGGTTTAGTAGTTGCTTCCATCAAAGATGTTACGCCAATAGCTCATAATGGTTGTAGACCTAAAAAACGTAGAAGAGCGTAATATTATAATATTAATTATAAAGGAAGTATATTCATGCCTGTAATTTCCAAAAATTGGAATGAGTTGATTAAACCAACAAAAATAATTGTTGATAGTAAACATAATATCTCAGAGATAATAGTAGAACCACTTGAAAGAGGTTTTGGCTTAACACTTGGTAATGCCCTTCGCAGAATTTTATTATCTTCTTTGCAAGGTGCAGCAGTTACAAATGTAAAGATTGATGGAGTTGTCCATGAATTCTCTTCAATCGAAGGTGTTGTTGAAGATGTTCCAGAAATAATATTAAACCTTAAAAGTTTAGTTCTATCTCTACTTGAAAGCGATAAAAAAAAGATCACCCTTAATGCTGTAGGTCCAATTACAGTTACTGCTGATATGATAGAAACAGGTGCTCACGTTGAAATTATCAATAAAGACCTAGTTTTATGTACACTTGGTGAAGGTGCTTCTTTAAACATGGAGCTTACAGTTGAGTCTGGTAAAGGTTATGTAACTACAGCACAAAATAGAAAAGATAATGAAATTGGAGTTATGCCTATTGATTCATTATTTAGTCCTGTAAAAACAGTGTTTTATAATGTTGAAAATAGCCGTGTTGGTCAAATAACAGATTATGATAAGTTAATCTTAACTATTGAAACAAATGGCGCTATTACTCCAGAGAACGCTTTAGCTTATTCTGCAAGAATTTTACAAGATCAGTTAAGTTTGTTTATAAATTTTGAAGAAGAAAAAGAGCTAGAAAAAAATGAACTTGAACAGCTGACTTTTGATCCAAATCTTTTAAAGAAAGTTGAAGAGCTTGAATTATCTGTTAGATCACAAAATTGTCTTAAAAATGATAATATAATTTATATTGGTGATTTAGTTACTAAAACTGAATCGGCGATGCTTAAAACACCAAATTTTGGTAGAAAGTCTTTGAACGAGATAAAGGAATTATTATCAAGTATGAGTTTAAGCTTCGGTATGGTTGTACCAGATTGGCCTCCTGAGAGTGTGGAAACACTAGCTAAAAAATACGAAGATCCATATTAGAATAGTTTTTAAGGAAGAAAAAAATGAGACATAGAACAAGTGCAAGAAAGTTAAATAGAACTTCAAGTCACAGAAAAGCCTTATTAAAAAATATGGCCAATTCATTACTAAATCATGAGCAAATTGTAACAACTTTACCAAAAGCTAAAACTTTACGCCCATATGTTGAAAAGTTAATAACTTTTGCTAAAAAAGGCGGATTGCACTCACAAAGAATTGTTATTTCTAAACAAGCTGATAAAGAAGTAGTTAAAAAACTATTTACTGAACTTAAAGACAGATATCTTACACGTAATGGTGGTTATACTAGAATTATGAAAGCTGGCTTTAGATATGGTGATAATGCACCAATGGCAGTGATTGAGCTAGTTGATAGGAATCCTGAAGCAAGAGGTAAGCAACCTTTTGTAATAGAAGAAGATGCTAATGAAGTGAAATAGGTTTTACCTATTCCACTTCATTTCTCTAAAAAATATCTAATATTTTCTCTATAGTTAATTTTCTAAAATAGCTAATAGAAAGCTAATATATTCTAAAATTTCTTACAACTTATCACTATAATCCAAAAATTTCTGCCTTTAAGGTTAATATTTTGGATTATATGATTTATGTTGAAGTTTATACTAAACACAATAAGTATAGGCTAGAAAAGTCAATATAGTGAATTAAGTTGATAATCCTGCTAGGATAAAAAAAGAGCACGCTAGCTAAATCTAGCTAAACTACGATTAAGAATGCACAAAATTTAACAGAATCAACTATATTTAGCCAATAATAACTAAACATTAAAACCAACATAATTCATTATATAATATACTATTGCTTTAATCTTACCTAGCATAATTCTTAACCTAATCTTACTATATCAAGCGCTAGTACTGCTAACATAAAAAATTTATTATTATCGTTATATCTTGAATATTAGTTTTCTAATCTATATATGTATTAAAATATTAGCAGGAGCTTCACGATTATGGATCTAAATAATTTTACTGAATATGCAAAGAAAATACTTCAAGACACTCAGTTTTTTGCAATTTCAAATAATAATCAGCAACTTACTAGCATACATTTACTTAAAATTTTACTCGATGATAAAGATAAGCTTTTTAAAAATTTAATGACAAGTACAAAATTAAATATTGAAAAACTTGATAGTTTGCTTGCAATTGAATTAAATAAAATACCAAAAGTTTCAGGAGAGTCTGGGCTTATACTCGGTAATGATTTAGCACAGGTAATTGCTAAAGCAAAAGAAATTGCTCAAAATGATGCTCATGAGTTCATATCAATAGAAACTATAATTCAAGCTATTGCTAGTTTAGAAAATATTCCAGCTGGGAAAATTCTAAAAAACTCTGGCCTTGTACTAAGTGATTTAAATAAAGCAATTATCACTTTAAGAAAAGGTAAGAAGGTTTCATCATCTAGTGCTGAAGCAAATTATAATTCCTTAGAGAAATATACTAAAGATATTACTAAACTCGCAAGAGAAGGAAAAATTGATCCTGTAATTGGAAGGGATGATGAAATTAGACGTGTAATTCAAGTATTATCACGCCGAACAAAAAATAATCCTGTTTTAATTGGTGAACCAGGAGTTGGTAAAACAGCTATAATTGAAGGAATAGCAAACAGAATAATAGACGGTGATGTTCCTGATAATATGAAACAATCAATTTTACTTACACTCGATTTAGGAGCTTTAATAGCTGGAGCAAAATTTAGAGGTGAATTCGAAGAAAGATTAAAGGCTGTACTTAATGAAGTGTTAGCAAATGACGGCGAAACCATCTTATTTATTGATGAATTACATACTCTAGTTGGTGCAGGGGCAGCAGAAGGCTCAATGGATGCATCTAATCTATTAAAGCCAGCTCTAGCAAGAGGTGAACTCCATTGTGTAGGGGCTACTACTCTTGATGAATATCGTAAATACATTGAAAAAGACGCAGCTCTAGCTCGTAGATTTCAAGCAGTATATGTAAGTGAACCAACGGTTGCTGATACAATTTCGATTTTAAGAGGTATTAAAGATAAATATGAACTACACCACGGAATTGGTATAACTGATAATGCAATAGTTGCTGCTGCTACTTTATCTAATAGATATATTACGGATAGGTTTTTGCCAGATAAAGCAATTGATTTAATCGATGAAGCTGCAAGTAAACTTAGAATGGAAGTTGATAGCAAGCCACAAGAAATTGATGAGCTAGACCGCAGAATAATTCAGTTAAAAATAGAAAGTGAAGTTCTAAAAAAAGAAAAAGATAGTTTTTCAAAAGAAAGGCTAGAAACAATTAATAATGAGCTTACTCTCTTAGAAGCACAATCTTATGAACTAAATTCCAGTTGGAATAATGAAAAGCTTAAAATAGCTAATATCAAAAAATTAAAAGAAGATTTAGATGAAGCTAAAATAAAACTAGAAATAGCCCAAAGAAATGGTGAACTTGCATCTGCAGGTGAACTTGCATATGGTGTTATTCCAACGTTAACTACTAAACTTGCTGAGGCAGAAAAATTAAAAGTTAATAGCACATTGCTAAGAGAAGCTATTAATGAAAAAGATATAGCTTATATTATTTCTAAAATTACTGGTATTCCTATTGATAAAATGCTAAGTGGCGAGAAAGAAAAACTACTAAACATGGAAAATGAAATAAGTAGTAAAGTGATAGGACAGCATGCAGCCGTAAAAGCAATAAGTAATGCGATTAAAAGATCACGAACCGGAATAAATGATCCAAATAAACCAATAGGTTCTTTTATGTTTTTAGGGCCTACAGGAGTTGGTAAAACCGAGCTTTCTAAAGTACTTGCTCAGTTTATGTTTAATGATAAAGATTCTTTACTCAGATTTGATATGTCAGAATATATGGAGAAACATGCTGTTGCAAGATTAATAGGAGCTCCTCCTGGGTATATTGGTTATGATGAAGGTGGTAAGCTTACAGAAGCTGTTAGAAGAAGACCATATCAAGTAATTTTATTCGATGAAATAGAGAAAGCACATCCTGATGTATTTAATATTTTATTACAAGTTTTAGATGATGGTAGATTAACTGACGGACGAGGTAGAATTGTAGATTTTAAAAATACAATTATTATCCTAACTTCTAATCTTGGAGCTTCATTTTTGCTTGAAGAAGAAAATATTGTAATTGCACAAAAAAAAGTACTAGATTTAGTTAAATCCACATTTAAGCCAGAATTTATTAATCGCTTAGATGAAATTTTAATATTTAACAAACTTGAAAAGACTGACATGAAAGCAGTAGTAGCTGTGCAGTTAAAAACCTTACAAACTTTTCTAGAGCAGAAAAAAATTTATATAGCATATCAAGATGATTTAATAAATTGGCTTGTTGATGTAGGATATGATAAAGACTACGGTGCAAGACCGCTCAAAAGAATAATTCAAAAAGAAATCAAAGATAAGTTAGCTGCTCATATTTTAGAAGGCAAAATATCTGATAGTGGTATAGTGAATATCGCAATAGAAAATAATCAATTAGTTGTTAGTTAGCTTTTTAAAAATAAAAATGGTTGGTATGTTAATTAAAGTAATTACAATAAAGAAAATATACCAACCAGTAAAATCTACAAGGTAGCCTGAAAAACTAGGGATGACAGTTCTTGCAAATCCCATTAAAGAAAATAATACTGCATACTGAATAGCTATATTATCACCTTTACATAGGCTACTCATATAAGAAATATAAATTGTAAGCACCATACCACCAGTAAATGCTTGGATTCCTGAAATAATACTTAGGTAAAGAATACTAGAATTCTTTAAATAAATAAGTGGTAAGTATAATAAATGCGCTACAGAATGAATTATGAGGAATTTTATTAAATAAGTTTCTAATAAATTATTTTTAGTAATAAAACCAGTCATGATTGTACCTAAAAGGGCCATAAAAAAACCAATAAACTTAGAATAAATAGCAATTTCTTCGCTGCTAAATCCTAAATTTAAATAAAGAGGGTTTATCATTGTAATCATCATATTATCTGGTAAACGGTATAAAATAAGAAAAACAAAAATTAAAGAGATATTTTTTATATTACCAAAATGAGTAAATGGTAAAATAATATAATTATATAATGAGAATTTATATGGTTTTACTATATTTTGCTTGGGTTCTTCAGTTGAAAATATAGTAATTAATAAAAAAATACCACATAGGAGTGCTAAACTTAAATATAATATTTGCCAAGGAAAGATAGCTGAAAAATAAATAGCACCAGCTCCAGAAATTAATAATCCAAAGCGATAGCCACAAACATAACTTGCTGAAGAAATATTTAGCTTATCTGCAAAAATATTAATTCTATAAGAATTAATTGAAAGATCTAGGATTACAGAAAATAGTGCTATAAAAAAAGCGATAAAACAAATTTCTAATAAATTGTTTGTTGGTGTTCTAAAACTCATTAATATAAGTAATATTACACAAATAAATAAAGAGCAAATAATCCAAGATTTATGATGTGAAAGAAATTTAGATGTAAAAGGAAAATGTCTATAGGTAATTATTGGTGCTATAAGATATTTAAAAGAATAGGGAAGCGCAACAAGTGTTATAATACTAATTGTTTTGATATCAATTCCTTCAGATGTAAGCCAAAAATTTAAAGTATTACCTGATATTAAAAGCAATGTACCATTAATAAGTCCTCCCAAAAATGAATTGAGAATTGCTTTTTTATTATAATGAAAATTATTAAATTTTTTTAAGATGTTATGTATAATTTGCGTAATGCAAAACATTTATGCAAATTTCTTAGTTTCTTCTGATGTAAGGACTCTTGCTTTATCACTAAGCATCATTGGTATACCATCTATTATTGGGTATGCAAGGCCTGCTTTAATAGAAATGATTTCTTGTTTTATTCTATCATATATTAAATTATCACTTTTGGTTACAGGGCAAGTTAGAACCTTTAATAATTCAGATGATAAATTCATGATAGAAAAGTTATTAATTTTTAAAGAAAGTACATGATTATTATCATGAAGTCAATTTAATTTTGTTTTTTTGTTAAATGGGTTCATAAAAATCAATATTGCTAAAGTTGGAACAATAAAATTAATTAAATTAGTAGTAATCATTAACTCAGCAACATTGTGATAGTCGCCCCTTTTAATAATATATATCTCAGATAAAATTCTTGTTAAAATACGTGCTCCACCAACATATGCAAGACTCATTAAAGTCATTACGATAGCAAACCAATTAGCAGTATGTTTCTTTGGTGCATAATAAGTAGCAGCTGTGCATAAGACTAGAAAAGCAAATGTGCTAGTAGGAGCATTAATACCAGTATCAGCTATGCCAATTATAGATAATGTAAAAATTCCAATACCTAAATATTTCTCAGTGAAATGATGTAAGCCGTATGCCATACCAAGCATAGGTAATTGCATAATACAGTGAATTAGATTTAAAATTAAGAAGGTTTTGGCAATATTAATTTTAAGTATTTTCTTACCAAGGGTGAGAAGCAAAATAAAGCTTATAATAATAGTAAGTAATTTTAAAAATGAAATAATTTGAGGAGTAAAATGAAGTACATCAATTTGCCACCATTCAACTCCAGGGCCAAAATTTGGTGAACAGCGATAACAAAATGTAACAAAAATAATACTTAAGATTTTCTTTCTATTTTCGGGTATAATTTCTTTTATCAATTTGTTAATGCCAAAAATTGAAACTATTACTCCAATAAAAAATAATATCTCTTGGCTATAAGCAATTCTAAAGAAGGAAAGAATTATTACAGCTAAAAAATAAATACCTGAGATAAACACCATTGAATAATCTTGTTCAAATTCTGGTATTTGAGGTTCTTTTCTTACGATTATAATACCAAATATTGCAATTAATGATACTAATGGCAGAAAGTAGCTAATTGTACCATATGAGAATTTTGTTGCAATATAACCTCCTATTAAAACTCCGAAGAATGAGCCTGTAGTATCAAATATTTTTGAGTAAAGCTGAACTAAATTTATTTCTTCATGAATATTATCCTTGTCAATAGGAGTGCCATTGCTGCTTGTTTTTTTTACTACGTCATAACATAAAGTATCAGCTATAAGATCTTGTAAAACAACACCAGTAGTTACAAGTGCTCCAGAAAGACAAAGTAATTGAAAAATACTTAAAAAAGCAAAATTAATTTTATTATTAGCAATCATTATAATTACTATATTACCAAGTAAAATTAGAATATTTGCAATAAATACATATATATTTCTGTGACTGTTGAATATTTTGATATTATCAACAATTTGTCCAAAAATAATCTTCATCGACCATGGTAATCCTGACCAAATAGTAATAGAAATTATTTCTGAAGTAGTTAAAGATAGTGAGTTTTTAATCCAAAATAATTGCGCAATATCAGAGAAAACTATAAAAGAATTTGCAAAATAAATAGTGAGTATTGGTAAATAGGCAAGCTTAAAGTTACTCGACAGGTACCTTAGGTAATTCATTTAATCTCCATAATTTTTTATATGTAGTAATACTTAAAGGAATCGATAATAAGTAAATAGTTGCAAGTATAGGTAATGCAATCCATGGTTGGATGATTATAATTGCTACTGTAAATCCTACAATTACAAAAAATAAAGGTACGTAATCTTTAGTTATAACAATTTTTTTAGTTGAAAATGTAGGAATAGTGCTTACAAGCATTAGTGATAGAAAAATAGAATATGCACTTAATATGTAATTTAAATGATCAATTTCAAAATTAAAGCTAAAGTGCAACATCATTGGTGTAAGTAATAAGTATGCACCTGCTGGTGCTGGAATCCCTTGGAAGAAATTGGCTTTCCACTCATTTTGTTTTTCATCGAGCGGTTCATTATTAAATCTTGCAAGTCTAATAGACATACAAACAGCAAAAAGAAGCACGCAAGCCCAACCAAGGCCTGTCTCTGAATCATTACTCATATTCCATAAATATATGACTATTCCTGGAGCAACACCAAAATTTATGAAATCAGCAAGTGAGTCAAGATATGCCCCAAAGCTACTCGTAGCTTTTAAAAACCTAGCTAATCTTCCATCAACTAGATCAAGAAAACCAGCGATTATAATTAATGATACTGCTATTTCCCATTTATCACTTAAGGCGTATCTAATAGAGGACAGCCCACAACATATAGAAGTTAAGGTTATAATATTAGGAAATAATTTGCTTAAAGAAAGTTTTCTTTCATGAGCTTTTTGGTTTTCGTCAAACATATTATCTTATTTCTGCTGTTCTTGTTTTGTTATCGTCCATATTTGCAATAATTGTTTCGCCACCTATTACTCTATGACCAACAAAAACTTGTGGTTTAACACCATCTGGCAAGTATACATCCATTCTACTACCAAATCTAATAATACCAAATCTTTCACCAGCTTTCACTTCTTGATTTGGCTTAACATAGCAAACTATTCGTCTTGCAATTAGTCCTGCAATTTGTGTAAATACTATCTGTTTACCATTTTTCATTTCCATTAGAATTTCTTGTCTTTCATTGTTAACACTCGCTTTATCTAGAGAAGCATTCAAAAACATACCATGATGATAATATGTTTCTTTAATAATACCATCTGCTGGAACTCTGTTAACATGCACATCAAATACACTTAGAAAAATACTAACACGAGTAGCTTTCTTTTGGCCATCAAACCCTAAAGTTTCAGGAAGAATTGCTTCTTGAATGCTAGTAACATAACCATCTGCTGGGCTAAGAATAAAGTTTTCGCCAATTACAGTGAATCTTTCAGGGTCTCTGAAAAAGAATATGATAAAGATATTAATTAATATCATTACAATAGCGAGCTTTGTTGAGAGAAAGCATAATAATATAGCTATTACTAGGCCAATCATTAAAAAGAAAATCCCTTCTTTGTGTATGCTCGGTATTAGTGCTTTTAAATATTCCATAAATCTCTCAAGTATAATTTTTAAATATGAATTATACACTAACTTTTAGAAAAGGAAATTTTTTCTTTAAGTTATTCTGATGAATTACCTAAAAAATACAAGAAGAAGAAATTAATTTGCAAGTTTTTATAGAAAAACTAGGCGTTATAGCAAATATATCTTTGTTATGCCTTCAAAAGCTTAATCTCTTGCGTCTCTAGCCATATTCGCATTTTCATTTACTATAGTGTGCAATACGTCAACAGGTATGCTATTCTCTGCTTTTTCCTGCTTTTGATATTGTTGAGATGACATGCCTGCAATCCTGGTAAGGTATTTTTGTGTAAATCTTTCAAGCTTACGGATTTGTTTTAATAGTTCGACTAGGGTTTTATAAAATAGTGTCGTGTTTAGCCTTTAAAATAAATACAACTTTCTTAGTCTTTTTCATATTTTAAAGTTCTATGAATCATTTTTATATAATCATTCATAACCCTATCTATTGATCGATACTTTAGCACAAGATCTCTTAAGGATTCATAATTTAAAATGTTTGATTGTTTATTTGAAAATCCAACAAAATTTCTATTCATGCAATCAATAAAATTAGATTTATTTAAAAAGCCATTATAGTTAATATGAGAAGAAACAAAGACAGGTAAACCTAATAATGATGCCTCAAGAACAACGTTTCCAACTCCACACACAAATCTATATTTATTTTGATTAAGATGCTCTAGCGTCTTAATTTTTCCAATAAAACAGTCATCTTTAAGGTCGAACTCTTTTTTTAATTGTTCTTTGACAGAATAGGAAAAGGCAGAAATTCCCGCAATTTCAAAATTACACCTTACAGATTTACAATATTTTATGGCCGTTCTTATTTGATCTAACTTATCAGGATCTAGTCTTGATATAATTATCGCCTTATTTTGTTTTTCGCGCTTATATAAAGAAAGTTTTACCTTATCAGGTATCATATTCGGGAAAATATCATAATTCCCGGGAGCGTCTCTTTTACAAGTGTTAATAGAATTTACTGCATTGTACAAAGCCTTTTTAAAAAATTCATAAGTGATTCCATGGTTTTGAATCCCACAATCCCATCTTTTCATAATCTTATTGTAATTGATAAACTTGTCTTTATGGCCGGTTATTTGAAACTCAATAAGAAAAGGATCTAGCCTATCACATATTTTAACAATCGTATGCGTTGTATTATAAGATCTAAAACAGATTTGAAAGACTTTAAATTTTGAAAATATAGACTTATTATTGCTTTCTATGTCTGTGATTAAGTTTATGTCATAGCCCTTTTTTTCAAGAAAAGAAAACATATTAGAAAGCTTTGTTTCAACCCCTCCACATTCCTTTATATTCCTAATGATATAAACCAATCGCTTTGATCCCCCATTATTTTTTATTTTCTGGGTTCTAAACACATTCTTTAAAGAATTTATAATTTTCATCTAAAAACCCTTCTCAATCTTTTTAATTGTAAATACATAAACAAAGGCTTTGTTTATGTATTTTTTTAGTAACAGCTAAAAGCGAGCTTGAAAAAACTATATCCTCCACAATATTTATATATTTGGAGCAATAAAGGGCGTGAGTCAATAAAGAACGTTTAAAGATAAACCGCCAAGGGGCGCAAGCGTCAAACATTTGCTTTTTAAAGTATCGATTATAAAGGATTTTATCTTTATGATAAGAGAAGAAACAATCAAAGGCCAAAAAATCGGTGCTTGTATTTTTAGTGTATTTATTAAAGACGTTAAAAATGACGGTGGTAATATAAAAACCGCCATAAACAAACCAGTATATAAATCCCGCAAAAGCCAAAATCAACATAATCAATGCCCCTTAATTCATAGTATAATTTAAAAAAGTTAGTTTCTTCCTGTTTGCTTTCAAAAACACAATACGATAAAGATATTAATTAATATCATTACAATAGCGAGCTTCGTTGAGAGAAAGCATAATAATACAGCTATTACCAAAACAATCTTAAAAAGAAAATCCCTTCTTTGTGGATGCTCGGTATTAGTGCTTTTAAATATTCCATAAATCTCTCAAGTATAATTTTTAAATATGAATTATAAAATAACTTTTAGAAAAGGAAATTTTTTCTTTAAGTTATTTTATCTCAAGACATAAATAACTAAGAATTAGAGATAAATATGTATTTGCATTTATTATGATTTTTGATTGAGGTTTAGCTAAAACTATAATGCATTCATAAGGTTAATCTACTTTACATAAATTACAATGACCTGATAGTTCATAAATGTGATGTTTTAAATTGAAGTTATTCTTTTTATAAAAATTATCTAACTGATGAAGCATATTATGGTCTTCAAGCTCTTCAACCTTTAAACATTTACTGCATGTTAGAATAATATGTTTTACGGAGTGATCATGATGGCTAGAGTTATTATTGCACATAGTAAAAATATTTGAGCTTTGTATTTTGTGTAGGATACCATTTTCAACAAGTAAATTTAGTATACGGTAAACAGTATTAGGTTTTATTGAAGGTTTAGTTTTTGAGAGTATATCAATAACATCATAAGCTTTGAGGCTATTATTATTTTCTTTAAAAATAGACAATATTTCATTTCTTAGAGGGGTGATATTGATCATATTTTTTAAGTTAATTATTTTAATGGTAATAATCTAGCATAAGTTAGAAAATTTATCATTAGATTATATTGACTTACAATTAATAAATGTTACGTTGTAACATAACTTAATAAAGCAAAAGATAAATTTATGAATGATTTAGAAAATAAAAAACCTAGTAATGAATTATCAAATTCACTCAACGAGTTTGCAGATGCTACAAATATACCAATTGAATCTAATCACAAAGTAGCAGATATTGATAGTAATAATTATGGACTATATGCCTCTTATTATGCAACAGGAATTGTTGCTCATTGTGTAGGTTATATGACAGAGCTTACTAGTAATTATGCTCTAAGAAGATGGTTTCCTGAGAGCAATAATAAATGGTTATTCTTTGTTGTTGGTAAGATTATGCATGAAGGAGTAGAAAACATGATTAGCTCTGGAAGTATTATTAATTTAATGAATTTAGAGAGCTTTCAAGATAGCTTGCTAGGCGCATTAAAACCAATCTATGCAAAACCAGGGCAATTTCTATCTGCTGCAGTTTTTTCATATTCAGCAGAAAAGCTACTTGGAGATTATATGTATTCAGAGCATAACCACGGTCATGGTGAAGGTTTCCACAATCAATGTCACGGACACCATCCTACTGAAATTGCTTTAACAGCTTTGATTTCAGTAGTAGGTACTACAATTGGTATTGATATTTATGATTATTTTTTTGAAGGCTAAAATATAGAGTGTCTTGTGTATTCCTTAGTTTTGTCACCTATAAAAATGCTTAACCTTTTCCCTCTTTGCTAAGTAAGCTTTCATTAAAAATACAACCAACTTCACTACCTCTTCTAATAGTGTATTTAGAAGAAATACGATGAATTACAATATACCTTCCTTTGATTGAAAAATTAACAATACCTTCTGTATTATCTGGATAAACAACGTAAAATGCAGGTAATTCTTGGGTGTTTTTATCATATTCAATATATGTATGTACGCCATCATCAAATATTTTTACTGGTGCAATTGATTCATCACCACTAATAGTATAGTTATAATTTTTACTATTATCATCTATTTCAAAAGCATCAGTATCATCATTACCTGCAAGTTCAGCGCCATTCTCATCTTCTGGATAAAGGAATTTGACAGAGAAAACCATATTGGGATCATTAATACTTTTTGCATAATTTGCATGTAATTCAAAATGATACACTCTCTTATTAGTAATAACAGTCATGTTAGTTGTTGCATCATTCTCAATTGGTTTGATAAACAGGCGATTTGCATTCGGAACAATTTGCCATGCTACAGAATCACCCATAGTAAGAGAACTTATAGTTTCATCTGGTGCAAAAACTATACTCGACTCATAGCCATAAAATCCGATATATTTAAAAACATCATTAGGATTATATACAATGACCCTTAATCTTTGATCTGTAGGTAGTGGTCGTGCTTCACGAATAGCCCAAGCTGTTTGGGCATTTAAGGAATGAAAGATAAATAAAAAAGCTAAAAATACTTTTTTCATAATGATTTCCTATAATTGATAATCATATTAAATTATTAGTTGAATGTTTTTGCAAGATATTTAGTAACTTTGAAGTCAATAATTTTATCATTATTATTTAAAAGTTGCTCTATATCACTAAAACTATAAAAAATTTCTGCTTTACCCTTTTGAATCTGAACCTGATTTTTAAGAATAATACTCTTTTCAAAGTCAACAACAGCAATTTTCTCATTAACCTTCTTGCTCTCTTTAAAGTTAGTAGCTATTACTTTTACAGTGCTAATAAACTTTGTACCATAGATTAATAAGGGACTATCTTCATTATCTATACTAATGTTTTTTAGATATTTATTATATTCTTCAGTAGAAGAGTGATTTTTTATATAAACATCTTTATCTCCTTGTTCGCTTAATTTAAAAGACTCTCTATTTTCAAGATATTCTGTAACAAGCTGTTTCTCAAGAGCAAGTTGCGGAGAAATATTAATAGGTAATGTATTAATATAGCTATATGTATTATCAATATCATTGTTATAAGATAGAAATGATATTTGATTAGTGTATGAGCTTATATTGCTTGCATATAAAAATGCAATACCAGCTGCAAGCGCAAGTATAGATCCTATAACGACTATAAAAGTTCTCTCAACATGAGGCCCTACGAATTTGTCTAAATACCATCTTCTAGCATCAATAAAATATTGACCAGAGTTTATAGATTTTGCTATTGCTTTGTTGGCTTCATTCATTTTTTTTACCTATTACTTAAGTCATTTTAGCTGGTATAACAAGTCTATCAAAATCTTCACTAGATAAAAGTCCAAGCAGTGTAGCAGCTTCTTTTAACGTACAGTGATGATTATGAGCATATTTTGCAATTTTAGCAGCATTATCGTATCCAATATGATTATTAAGGGCCGTAACAAGCATTAATGATTGATTAAGCAGAAGCTCAATTCTAGTTTCATTTGCTTGTAAATCATTAATACATTTATCTGTGAAATTACGACAAGCATCTGCTAAAAGTTTTATTGATTGCAATAAATTTAGGATCATAACTGGCTTAAAAACATTGAGCTCGAAGTGACCATTTGATCCTGCAATTGTAATAGTTACATTATTACCCATCACTTGAGTACATACCATGGTGAGTGCCTCACATTGAGTTGGATTTACTTTACCAGGCATTATTGATGATCCAGGTTCATTTTCTGGTAAAGTAATTTCACCTATGCCACATCTTGGCCCTGAAGCAAGCATACGGATGTCATTTGCAATTTTCATAAGGCTTGTTGCAAGCACATTAAGAGCTCCTGAAACTTCAACAATAGTATCATTAGATGCTAATGCTTCAAATTTATTTTCAGCTGAGATAAATTTTTCATTTAAGAATTCTGAAAGATTAGTAGCAAATTTTTCTGCAAATTCTTTTTTGGCATTAATGCCAGTACCAACAGCTGTACCACCTTGTGCAATATATGAAAGCCTAGTTAAAGTAGCTTCAATTCTTTCAAGTGAAAGTTTTAATTGCATTACATATCCAGAAAATTCCTGACCAAGAGTCAGAGGGGTCGCATCTTGTAAGTGAGTGCGGCCAATTTTAATAATTTTTGTAAAACTTTTACTTTTTTTCTCAAGTGCATCTTTCAAATATTTTATTTGTGGGATTAGCTCTTTTTTTATTTTGAGCAATGCTGCTACATGCATAGCGGTAGGAAAAGTATCGTTTGAAGATTGAGATTTATTAACATGGTCATTAGGGTGAATAGGATGTTTCGTACCTTTTTCTTGACCTAAACTTTCGTTACATAAATTAGATATTACTTCATTGATATTCATATTTGTTTGAGTACCAGATCCTGTTTGCCAAACTGATAAAGGGAATTGATTATCATATTCGCCAGCCATTATTTTCTTTACAAATTTCTTAATAGCTACAAAAAGCTCTTCTTTTAAGTCTCCAAGTTCAAAATTAGTTTTAGCTGCCGCAAGTTTTATTGCAGCTAACGCATGAATTATATCAATAGGCATTTTTTCATCGCCTATTTTAAAGTTTTGCATCGATCTTTGCGTTTGTGCTCCCCAATATGATGTAACTGGTACTTCAATTTCACCAAAAGAGTCATTTTCTATTCTATATAGCATGCTATTTTCCTCAATTACTAAGCTTAAATCTTAGTTTAAAATAATTATTATTAGTTATCAATATTACTGTATATATATGCCTGTATAATCTGGGTTATAAATTTTAAAATCATGTTTTATATTCATGATGGTTTCAGATGATCCTAAAAAAAGAACACCATGAGGGTCTAATATAGTCTTTAAAGAAGATAAAGCAGCTTCTTTATTTTTAGAGTCAAAATAGATTAAAACATTACGGCAAAAAATAATATCGAATTTTTCATAAAAATTAAGTTTTGCTAGTAAATTGGCTTGTTTAAATTTTACTAAATGTAGAATATCATTTTTAAGCTGCCAGTCCTTATCAACTTGAATAAAATATTTAAGCAATAGTTGGATAGGAAGGCCTCTTTGTACTTCAAATTGTGAGAAAATTCCTTTTTCAGCTCTTTTTACAACACTTGCATTAATATCTGATGCCAAAATATTAAATAGATGGGCTTTATCAGGAAAATTTTCTTTAATTAACATAGCAATTGAATAAGGTTCTTGGCCACTTGAACAGGCAGCACACCAAATTCTAATTTTTTGATTAGGTTTTCTCAAAAGTAAATTAGGTATTACTTCATTTTTTAAAATATCAAAAGGATTTCTATCCCTAAAAAAAGATGACTCATTAGTTGTCATTAACTCAATCATTGAATTTATTAAATCAGGTGAACGAGTAAGTTTTATGTGTGTAATTAATTCGTCAACACTATCACAACTCTTAGTTTTAGCTAAAGGTATTAATCTTGCTTCAAGCAAGTAGCTTTTTTCTTTGCAAATAGATATTCCTGATAAGGCTTCAATAGTTTCGCATGCATATTTTAGATTTTGTGGGCTGATATTCATTTGCTACCATTTTTTATTATAAAATTTGCTATTTCATTTAAAGGTAGTACAGCAGAGCACAAATTGTTAACAGCAACATTACCTGGCATCCCCCATACGATGCTTGATGTTTCATCTTGTGCGATTACACTGCTACCCATCATTACAGCAGCTTTAGATCCTTCTAAAGCATCCTTACCCATTCCGGTGAGTACAATTGTAATCATTTTATCCTTGAAAATACTAGCTGCAGATTCAATCATTGGGTCAGCAGATGGTTTGCAGAAATTAATAGCTGGACCATTATCTAGAGTTATACAAGCTTTCCTAGCTTTAAGAGTAATCTTCATGTGAATATTGCCTGGTGCAATATATAAATTACCCTCAGTAAGTATTTCTCCATCTTGAGCTTCTTTACATTTTATTATACCTAGCTTATCAAGATTTTCTGCAAATAGTTTAGTAAATAAAACTGGCATATGCTGGGTAATAATAATTATTTTATTAGCAAGGTAGTTTGCACCAAAGCTAACCAATAAGTCACTTATAGCTTTTGGTCCACCAGTTGAAGAGGCAATAGCTAAAATTTTTGGTTCAAAGTTAATAGGTCGATCTGTTCTAAGTACTATATCACTAGATAATAATCTGTATGTTAGTGCGCTGCTTAAATGATTATTACACTGATCAATACTTGATAAAGGAGGAGAGATATAAGAATTATAAGTCTTTTTAGCGATATTTTTAATTTTAGCAATTAAATTATCTTGAAATGCATTACCATTTGTCATGGTATTTGAATCTGGTTTTTCAATATAATCAACAGCACCAAGAGTTAATGCTTTAATTGCAATAGGTGCATTCTTAGTGGTTAATGTTGAAACCATAAAGATTTTGATATTGCTATCTTTGTTTAAAATATGAGGGATAGCTTCAATACCGTTCATTCCAGGCATTTCAATGTCGAGTAATAAAACATCTGCAACTATATTATCCATTGCTCGTAGTAAGCTTTCTGCAGAATGGTATAAACCAACTATTTCGATATTATCATCCTTAGTTATAATTCTTTTTAAAACACTTCTAACAACTAGTGAATCGTCAACAATCATAACTCGTATTTTGGAATTATTTGGCAAATCTTTCATGTCAAGATGCCTGTTTGAATAAATTTAGATCTAATAAGTTCAAGATCAAAAGGTTTCATGATATATTCATCAGCACCAGCATCCATTGCTTCTTTAATTTTTGGGAAATCATTTTCACTAGTACAAAAAATTATTTTTACACCAGTGTTTTTAGGATTTTTTCTAAATTCTTTTATAAAAGCAAGGCCATCCATAATTGGCATATTCCAATCAAGTAAAATACAGTCTGGTTTGATTTGTTCGCATAATTCTAGAGCTTCTTTACCGTCTGCAGCCTCTTTTACTTCAAAGCCAAGTTGTATTAACATAGCTGAAACAAGCTTTCTTACTACTTTTGAATCGTCAACGGTTAAGCATATTTTCATATAAATTTCCTATTAGAATTTAATCAAGTTAAAAGAAGATCAAATAATTTTTTTATATCTATTACGACTATTAATTCATCTTTGCCTAAAATAATACCTGTAGCAATATTATGCCAATGTTGCTCTATACTATCAGGTTTAGGCAAGATCTCATTTTCAGTTATAGAAATTACCTCTTCTACAGAATCAGCAATAATACTATATAAATCATTCTTGATTTCGATTACTACATTCATGCTATTCTCGCAAATAGAGGTATCATCCATTTTTAGAAGATTTTTAATATTAATAGCTGTAACTATCCTACCTCTTAAATTAATTAGGCCGATGATTGTATCAGGAGCAAGTGGCACTTTAGTCACTTTACTTAGGACCAGAATATCACGAATATTAACGATAGGGATTGCTATAGTTTGCTTATTAATTTTCATTTTCAGAAGTCTCTGTATAGGCGCAGGATTAAAATTTGTATTAACTTCGCTCATTAGTTATTATCCCTAATCTATAATTTCAGATAAATGTTTTAGTATGTCATGATGGTTTGTTTTTGCCACGCAATATAAAATGCCATGTTCAATAGCTTCCTGCATTTTCCTTTCTTCATTAGTTGATGTAAGAGCAATTATAGGAATTTTATTAAATTTAGTGTCGTTTTTACAAAATTGAGCAAATTCTATACCAGACATTTTAGGCATATTGATATCAGTTATGATAGCCTTTATTTGTTGAGTGGTATTTTTTTGCATAAATTCAATAGCGCTAAGAGCACTTTCAAAAGCGATAACTTCTTTTTCTAAATGACTTAAAGAAGGGGGAATAAATTTTCTAAAAAAAATACTATCATCAACGTAAATAATAACTTCTTTATTATTTTCATTAACCAAATTTTTAGTATTATCTCCTTCTTCGGAATAAAAAGATTGGAATAATTCACCTACATTTACAATATCCATTGTTTTTTCATGAATAACAACTGCATTATGGGAGAAATAATTTATATCATTATTTATTTCTATGGTAACTGCATCCACTATTTCCTTAACAATTAAACCAAGAATCGATTCTTTATTATTAAAGACTACTACTTGAAGCTCGCCATGTTCTGGATATATGAGTTGATCACTAATTTTTAATAGAGGCATCAAAGTACCGCGATATTGTACAACCTCTTGGTTATTTGATACTTCAATAGAATCTACGTTTATTTCTTCTAACCTTGAAACGATTTCAAGAGGAATAGCCTTATGAGTGTTATTATCTGATTTAACAACAAGGAAAGTTATAGTATTCTCAATATTATTTTTAGCTTTTGTAAGGGTATCTTCATTGTGTTCTTGATAGTTTTCAGTGAGGCAAATAGTTTTAAACAAACCTACTGGGTCAAGAATCATAATAACCTTGCCATTTCCTAAAATAGTATTCCCAGAATAAAGGCCAATCTTCATTAGGGATTCTACAATAGGTTTTACAACTATTTCTTCGCTGTCAAAGACTTTATCAACAATTATACCAAAATTATTGCCACTTATTTCACAAATTACTACGTATGAAGTTTTGTTCTCAATAATCTCACTATGAGGTAACGCAAATAGTTTAGTTAAATCGACTATAGGTAATAAATTATCCCTAATTCTGAGTAGGTAGCTTTCGTTAATTTTTTCAATTTTATTTTCTTCATTTTTGCCTGCTTTACAAATCTCAAGAACATTTATTTGAGGTATCGCTAGATTTTCACCACCTGCTTCAATAATTAATACTGGCATAATTGCAAGCGTAAGAGGTATTTTGATTGTAAAAACTGAGCCTTTCCCAGTAACTGATTTAAGATCGACACTGCCATTTATTTTGTTGATATTGTTTTTGACTACATCCATACCAACACCTCTTCCTGAAACCGCAGTAACAGTAGTAGCTGTGGAGAAGCCAGCTCTGAAAATATATTGAATAATTTGCACTTCGCTCATCTGCGCTACTTGCTCAGCATTAGCAAGCTTACTGGTAATTATTTTTTCTTTTACTCTCTCAATATTAATGCCTCGACCATCATCTGAAATTTCAATAATAATATGACCACCTTGATGGAAGGCTTTTAGCACTATAGTTCCAGATTCGTTTTTACCTTGTTCAATCCTTTCTTGGGGTAGTTCAAGGCCATGATCTGCAGAGTTTCTAATCATATGAATTAGAGGGTCTTTAATAGATTCAATTAACTGCCTATCAAGCTCGGTTTCTTCGCCGACCATTTTTAAAATTATTTTTTTATCAAGTTCTTTAGCGAGATCTCTGATCATGCGTGGCAATTTAGTCCAAGCACTACTTATAGGCTGCATTCTGGTTTTCATAATACCTTCTTGCAGCTGTGAAGTAATATGACTGAGGTTTTGTATAGAGTTACTAAATTGAGTATTATTATTGCCTCTATTGAGCTGTAGTAATTGATTTCTGTTTAAAACAAGCTCCCCTACTATCTGCATTAAATTTTCAAGCACATCTATGCTTACTCTTATAGTATGGTTTTCAGACTTAGAGTTTATTTGAACAGCACTGCTAGCAACTTGATTTGCTTCCTTGGTTAAATTATTCTCAGGAGAGTTTGCTGGTTTTGTTGGTTGCGCTGTTGAAACTTCAGGGATAGTCTTGAGAGGCGTATCAAAAATTGTAGTAATATCAGTATCTGATTTTAAAGAATCATCATCTGTTGTAGCGATTGTGTCTTCTAGAATATTTCCTTTGGCTGCCTCATTTAGTCTAAAAATAAGGTTGTCATCTTTGCCTTCTGGCTCGGAACCATTTGCTTCAATTGCTACAATTATTTCCTTAATTTTATCAACGCACTCAAGGATAAGTGAAACAATATCACCGTTAACAATTAGTTGGTTACTACGAATTTTATCCATAATATTTTCGCCGGCATGAGCAACAGACTCAAGCCTTGAGAGCGCTAAAAAGCCACATGTGCCTTTTATAGTATGCATAATTCTAAAAATGCTACCTAGTAACTCTTTATCATTAGGGTTTTGTTCTAGACTAACAAGTTGATTATCAAGATTATCTAATCCTTCTTTTGTTTCTGCTAAAAAATCTGAAATTAGATCATCCATATTTATTCACCGTGTTACATGCTATTAAAAATTAAATCGAAAATTAGTTCATTGTCCTGAGTTGTAATATTAAGTTTAACATTCGAAGTTTTGATAAGCCTAGAAGAGTAATATAAATGAATATTCTTTGTTGTTAGTTCTTCTTCCTTAGCGCCTTTAGTAAGAATATAATGGTTGTCCTGGTCGAATTTTATAAGTTCGCCACTTGCTTTGATCTTAACTATGTAGTTATTATCTTTTTTAGCGATAATACAATCTATTTTACCTTTCTTTATAACTGCTAAGCTAGCAATGTTAATTATGTTTGCAATGATTTTTGCTTGTAAGGCGCTAATATCATTTACTACTTCTTGATTTTCAAATTCCCAATGAAATGGAATCTTGTTACTTTCAAGGTAATTAGTTATTACTTCTTTTGTTTGATCTAGTGAGGCATCAGTATCTGGCTTGTTATAGCCGTAAATATTTCTATAAAATTGCAATCTGAGTAATGCTTGTTTAGATCCAAGTTCTAAGATATGAAAAGCTTTCTTTTTAATATCTTCATTTTCATTTGTAAGAAATTCAACTCCATTACTAATTGCGCCAATTGGGCCTGCTAAATCATGGCAGAACCTAGCGTTTAGAAGCTCGGATAATTTAAATTCATTTATCATCATTTACCTTTTAATTTGCTTATATCCAAAGCTATTATAGCAATAAAAATATTTAATAAAATCACTATTCATTTAAATGACATTATCTTATGGATATTATATTAATAAAGTACTAATGAAGTTTGGTTATAGGAAAATAATTAAAAATGATATCTGAGAGTAAAATTAGATTACGCAAAAATATGCAGTTACTTAGAAGTAAAATACCAAGTAATGAAAGAATAATATACGAAAGATCGATAGTAAATAATTTTATGAAATATGTACCTAATTTAAAATTAAAAACTATATCTGGGTTTAAGGCAATCAACGGTGAGCCTAATTTAGATTCTTTATATTCAGAATTAGCAGCAGATAATATTATATGTTTTCCATGTATTGTTGATAAAAATATTATTTTTAAAAAACAAGAAGAGGGAGGTAAATTTGTTATAAATCCCATTTATCAAATATTAGAGCCAGAATCAGGATCTTTAGAAATAATACCAGATATTTTGCTACTGCCATTACTTGCAGCAGACAAACAAGGTAATAGGCTTGGGTTTGGAGGTGGATTTTATGATCGTTATTTACAATATGCATCTGAAGTTAAAAAAATAATAACGATAGGTATTTGCTTTGATGGGCAAATTGTAGAAGAAGTACCAGTAGAAAATCATGATCAAAAATTAGATTTTATCTTAAGTGATAAAAGATTCATTAGATAGTGATCTAGGTTGAAATTTACTATAAAATAAATTTAATAGCCCATGGTATACAAACAGCGGCAAAAACCGTTGTAAGTAATATAGCTGAAGCTGCTTTTGGTTGAGAAGATTTTAATATAGTACAAAACACTATATTGTTTGCGGCAAGAGGTGCCATTGATGCAAGCATCAATAATTGATATATTTGAGGATCAAAAATATTTAGAAGATTTTTGTCTATAGTAATTAAAGTGAGAGTAACCATAGGTTGAATAATGAATTTACCAATAAAAGCTGTACTAATATATCTAAAATCTAATTTAGTCCAAGTAATATCAGCTAGTGCCATCCCAACAATCATCATGCCAAAAAGCGAGTATGCGCTTCTAATTTGTAAAAAAAGATCATCAAAAACAGCAGGGATTTCTAAATTAAGAATACTAACTAACATTGCAGCTAATAGAGCATACATCGCTGGCAATCTTAATAATTTTATAAAGCTTTCCCTAGCAGTAAAATTACCTTTTGCAGCAATATAAAATCCAAAAGTATTTTCATAAATTATATTACCTGTGATAATAAGAATAAAAACCCCTAATACTTCCTGATTAAAAAGATAAGTTGCTATAGGTAATAAAAAATAACCAACGTTAGCATTAGGAGAGGCAAAAGCTAAGAACCTACGAGTGTTATTATCTGGGTACAAAAATTTGCATTTAAGAATAATCATACAGCTTGTAGAAGATGCTAAGGCAACTAGAAGAGGGATAAGAACATTCATTTTAGTTACTTCAAGTTTTACAACTGAAGAGAAAAATAAGAGTGGTACAAATATATAAAGCAGTAACTTTGCTATCGAATCTTTTTCAATTTTTAGCACAGTATTTGCGATATAACCGAGTATAATTACAGTAAATGATAAAGAGAGCTTTAATAAAACAACCAGGCTAATATCCATAATTATCTGCTAATTATTTTAGCTACATCAAGGGCAGCATATGTTAAAATTCCTGTTGCACCAGCTCTTTTAAAGGATATTAAGCTTTCAATTAAAATTTCTTCGTAATTAAAACAGCCATTTAAGCTTGCAAATTTTAGCATTGCATATTCACCACTTACTTGATAAGCAAATAAAGGGGCTAAGCAATTATTAGCAGCATCACGTAAGATATCTAAATATAACATTCCTGGCTTAATAATAATCATATCTGCCCCTTCAGCTATATCTTGCTTTATTTTAAGGAGAGCATCATTTCTATTGCGGTAATCTAATTGGTAGGTTTGTTTGCTAATTTCATGAGTTGTTGAGCGTGATGATACTGCATCTCTAAAAGGACCATATAATTTTGAAGCATATTTAGCTGCATAAGACATAATTGCAATGTTCTGAAAATTTTCACGATCAAGTACCGTTCTAATAGCTGCAACTCTGCCATCCATCATATCAGAAGGTGCTATAATATCACAGCCAGCATGTGCTTGTACTAAAGCTTGTTTTACTAACAATTCTACTGTTTCATCGTTAGCAACTTCGCCGTTTATTACCACACCGTCGTGGCCATCAAGAGTATATGGGTCAAGTGCTACATCGCATATTATACCAATATCAATATTACTCTTTATTTCTTTTATTGCTCTACATACTAAATTATCAGGGTTAAATGCTTCCCTAGCACAAGAAGATTTTTTTCCGCGTTCAATAGAAGGAAAAATAGCGATAGCTTTAATGCCAAAAGAAAGGGCTTCCTTGATATAATCAATAGCCTGATCGATAGAATATCTATAGATACCTGGCATGGTAGGTATAGCAATTTTTTGATGCTTACCTTCTGTAATAAATATTGGCAAAATAAGATCGCTAGTATTTAAGCAATTTTGAGCCACTAAATCTCGAACCCATGCTGATTGTTTATTTCTTCTTAAGCGGGCAATCGAGTGAATCATTTTTTTATCCTAATAGTTTATAAATGGTTAATTTATAGCGATTCTTAATTAAGTAATTTTTAAATTATTAACGTTAAATTGTAAATGATATAAAATAACGTTAGTTATATGAAATCTTTAATAAGAAGCATTTTTAAGTCAAGAAAAAAGATTTTTAATAAAGCTTTTTTTATTAGTTTTTTACGTTTGTTATTTAAGAAAAAATTACAATTACATAAAAAACATAAAATAGTAAAAACTAGTGTTTTAATACAAAAAAATACATATAATAGCTTAATTATCAAGCAGCGAGTTGTCTTAAGAAAATATTTAATAGAGCACTATAATGTATCTATTAAGAATTTGCCGTTTATTTTAAAATTTATTGAGATGAATAATTGTTTATTTGCTGATCTATTAATCATAGAGCAATTAATAGTTAAAGCTAATAAGAAGCTTGAATATAAATCTAATATTTCAAACAATATCAAGCCATTCATGTGGCAAAGCTTTATTAGTAATCAAAGAACAGCTTATGAAGAAAAATATTACTTAAAAGGTTGAAAAATTAAAATATATACTTATATCAATTTCATGAAGATAAAATTATTTCAAGTTAAGTAGGTGGTTATGGCTAATAATAATGATGTAGAAGTAAAGAAATTTGGTGCTGAAACAGGCAAGATATTGAATTTAATGATTCATTCTCTTTATACTAATAAAGATATTTTTTTAAGGGAATTAATTTCTAATTCTTCTGATGCTTGTGATAAATTAAGATACCTTGCAATTGAGAATCCTAGCTTAATTAGTGATAATGCTAATTTTAAAATTCTTATAAGCTACGATAAAGATAAAAAAATATTAGTTATCGAAGATAACGGTATTGGCATGAACAAGGAAGATTTAATTAATAATATCGGGACTATTGCAAGTTCAGGAACTGAAAAGTTTTTTGATCAAATGACAGGTGATAAAGCAAAAGATATGCAATTAATTGGCCAATTTGGGGTAGGTTTTTATGCATGTTTTATGATTGCTGATGAAGTTGAAGTAATTTCTAAAAAAGCTGGTGAAGATAAAAGCTTTAAATGGGTATCTGATGGCAAAAATGATTATAAAATTTCAGAGATAGATGATCAAAATATAGTCAGAGGAACAAAAATTAGCCTACATCTTAAAGAAAATATGGATGAGTATTTGGATAGCTTTAGGATAAAGCATATTGTTAAAACATATTCAGATCATATTTCTGTACCAGTAGAGCTTTTAGGCGAAGATGGTAAGGCAGAAACAATAAATAGTGCTGCAGCTTTGTGGAAGAAAAGTAAGAATGAAATTTCAGAAGAAGAATATAGAAGCTTCTATAAATCAGTTTCGCATCAACCAGATGATCCATGGCTTACAATGCATAATAAAAATGAAGGAGTGATAGAATATACTAATTTGTTATTTATTCCTTCAATGAAGCCTTTTGATTTATTTCATCCTGATCGAAAAACCAGAGTTAAACTTTATGTAAAAAGAGTTTATATTGCTGAAGAAGGAGTGGATTTAGTACCTTCAAATCTTCGTTTCTTACGAGGAGTAGTTGATTCAGAGGACTTGCCGTTAAATATTAGTAGGGAATCTCTACAATATAGTAGTGTAATTAACAAAATAAAAAAATCAGTAGCAAAGAAAGTCTATACAGAACTTAAAAAGAAATTAAATGACGATAGAGAGAGTTATGAAAAATTTTGGCAAAATTTTGGTTCTTGTGTCAAAGAAGGCTTATGCGAGCATATTGAAGATAAAGATCAAATTCTTGATATTTGCTTATTTAAAAGCACTTTAAAAGATAAATATCTAACTCTTAATGAATATATTGCTGGAATGCCAGAAAAACAAAAAATGATTTATTTCTTGCGCGGCGAAGAAAATGAAAAACTGACTCAAAGCGCGCAAATAGAAGGATTTATTAAAAATAATATCGATGTATTATTATTTACAGATACTGTAGATGATTTTTGGGTTAATGTTTGCAGCTCTTATAAAGAGCATGAAATTAAATCTGTAACTAGATCAAGTATTGAGTTAGATGAAATTCTTGATAAAAAATCAGAAAAAACAGAATCAGCTGAAGATGACGATAAAAATAATCATAACCAAGAGTTGATTAATTTCTTTAAAGAGACTTTAGCTACTAATGTTAGTGATGTTAAAATATCTAAAAAATTAGTTGATAGTCCTGTTTGTCTAGGTGTTGCAGAGAATGCAATGGATATTAGAATGGAACGTTATCTTAAAGAGCAAAAGCAGATTATGCATGGTTCTGCTAAGGTTCTGGAAATAAATATAAAGCATCCAATCATTATTAAAATTGCAGCTTATTTAAGTGGAAATGATAAAGAATTAGCTGCTAATTTAGCTCATCTTCTATTTGATGAAGCATGTATTATGGAAGGTGAAAATGTTGTTGATCTTACTGGTTTTGCTGCAAGATTAAATAGTTTAATTACAAAAGCTATTAATTAATAATATATAAAATGATGCGCAAAAGTTTGATATTTTTGTGCATCATCAGTTTAAAATAACCAAAAGCAGTTAAAGCAGTTGCATCTAATTAATTTCACTCAAAATTCTTATTGACAAATTAAGGTAATTATTGATTTATATCAATAAAAATTTTATGTATATCATTATGGAAAATGCAAAGATAGCATATAGAGAAGATAAAACTATATCGCAAGTAGCTTATTTTAGACAAAATAGTAATACTTCTTTAAATCAACTTCATATTTATAGAGAAAATGGTAAAGATATAGAGCAAGTATTAGCTTTTAGAATAGATGGCACATTAGAGCAGGCACGTATTTATACAAAGAATGGTATGTTCTTAGAGAGGGATATATTTTATAGAGAAGAT
Source organism: Rickettsiales bacterium UBA6177 (assembly GCA_002422875.1). Classification (GTDB taxonomy): domain Bacteria; phylum Pseudomonadota; class Alphaproteobacteria; order Rickettsiales; family UBA6177; genus UBA6177. Next base: position 39,067 of record DITT01000029.1, read on the forward strand.
GGCAAGACTATAGAGCAAATTTATATTTATAAAAAAGACAGTCGTTTTATAGATAAAAAAATATTTTATAGAGAAGATGGCAAAACTATAGATCAAATTCATTTTTGTAATGGAATAAATGATAAAATATATTTAGGTAATGTCTATAGAGAAGATGGTCAAACTTTAAAAGAAACTCATTTTTATAAAGATGATGGTAAAACTATAGAGAAAAAAACATTATATAAAGATGATGGTAAAACTATAGACCAAATTCATTTTTATAATGGAAACAACTCTTCTCCTGTAAAAGCTGAGTTTTATAAAGCAGATGGCTTAACCAAAATACAAGCCAAATATTTTAAAGAAGGAACTGATCATCTTGATAATACAGTATGTTATAAACAGGATGGTAAAAATATAGGAGCGACCCTTTATTATGCTGATGATGGAAGCTTAAAACAAGTTGTGTTAGGAGAGTCAGCAGACAACAATCATAATGTTTTTGAATAAAACTTCCCTAGTACATTTCTCAATTTAATTTATTATTAACAAGTGATATATATCAAAGAATCTTTTTTAACAATAAGTATTATTAAAAATATATGAGACGAACTTTATATAAAAAGAGTGACTAAGATGCAATCACAAAATAATATCCACAACGATGAATTAATTAGATCCTTAGTAGCTAAAATTTTTGCTTTACCAGATGGTCATGAGGATGTATCTTATTTGTTAAGAATAGAATTTGAAAATCATTATAAAGCTCTATTAGAACATATTGATACAACTGATCCAGCTAATTTAGTAAATGAAATAACAGGTTTAGCTGAAAATTTCTTAACATCAATAATACAAAATTCTACTATTCCAGAAGCAATACAGCAAATTTATGTAGCAGCTATTGCAACTGAAGTAAAGAAAATACCTCAAACAGATAAAAAAAATATAAAAAAAGGTGACGACAGTAAAAGAGCTTATGAAAACCAAATCAGTACTACACCAGTAAAAGAGTTTGTTGCTGGTCAATATAGCACTTCAACAGGATCACCTCAGTCTGGAAAGTATCAGAGAGATTTATTACTCGCTTTAGGAAATATTAGAGTTAACAATAATCACGCCAGGTCAATATTTGAAAATGAACTTGGAATCATTTTTACAACTTTAGCACAAAAGGATAAACTTATTGCAGAGTTAATTAATAAAGAACTAGAAGTTTCACAGAGGCAAGTTTTCGATTCTAGAGTTGATACAATGATTTCAGGTTTAGGTGCAAAACCGTTTTTTGTAATAAATACTCCTATGTATGTGCCTGTTGATGAGCAGAGTTTAGCTGAATCTTCAGATGAAGAATTAGATGGTGAATATAGTTTAGATGATTTTAAAGTGCTACCATATTATATAAAATCTAGCGATAATGCAGAAAGAGGGAAATTATTAAAACATAATTTACATAAAAGCCAATTTTCGTATTCCGCTGCTCCTAGTTTTTATAGAGATCCATTTCTTGAAAAACTTAAATTTGAGGGCTGGGAAGCAGAATTCACCGGTAATGCCTTTGCAGTTATTGGGCTTAATAGGCCAAGATCTTTAAGTTCTGCAAGAAATCAAGCACTGTATAATGAGTTTAATCGTATTACTACTAGTAATTTTCCTCATGAAGCTATGGGATTTTTCTGGGATAGAATTTGGTATAAAAAAGAAAATCTCAACGAGAAAAAAGTTACTTATGCTGAAGCTAGAAAGTTTTATAAGCAATTAAAAAAAGTAGATAGGAAATCTGCTGAAGCTTTCCGCAAACAAAATGAAGGGAATGGACATATTCCATATCAAGACATTCGCGATCGATTAAGAGAATCGGAAGAAGCAGTTAAAATTATTCGTAAGATTAGAGAAAAATCTCCTAATACACACGTATATTTTAGCTTAACTGATTCAGATACTAAGCATTTTAATGGAATATATACTGAATATGAAAATTTTGTTAGGAATCAATCTACACCACCTCATGTTATGAGTACTGGTTATGAATTTTCTGATGACGTGCAAGATTATAATGATCTTACAGATGATTTAGCTCAAAATTTAGCAAACTTAAGTTTAGCAAGTAAAATTGATAGGGCAGTAAGAATAGAAACAGCTAAATTAAAACCAACAGGTGTTTATTACCCAGAGCCTAATACTTGTATATTAATACCAAAAACTCCTATGGTTTATGATAAACTACCATATACATTTCTAGATTACTCGGTGGGAAATAAAGGAGACGAAGAATCGGCGATGGCGCTTAGAAGGGTGGTGGCATCGGGTAACACTAGATTTGCATTTATCGATGGTAGGCCGCTAATTACAGCCTTACCATTTAGAAGTTATAAAAGAGTAGTATCTGGTGGACAGTTTAAATTTTCAGCTGAATTATCTAATGCTAAGGGTTATACTGAGGCTGATCTAAAAAATCTTGCAGAAATTACTCAGTCGCATTTTTACTATAATCTTTGGGCCAGAAATCTGGAAAAAAACAACCCTGAAGCTGTCACGGTTGGACAGATAAAACATGGGATATTGTGTGATTTATTCAATTATTTTAAAGCTACAATTTTGGAAGGAAAAGATAAATTTACCAGTCAAAACAAAGAAGTAACTTATGATAGTCTGCTATATAGCCTTAGACAATACTATCCAGAAAATGAGGTGGCGAATTTATATTATGCTGCAAAAAATTCAATGGATCAAGTAAAATCCATTCTCGTTAATAGACCTGCTTATACACCCTTTGCCAAAGGTAAATATGTTCATCAACCGTCTAGTAGGCAAGATGATATGAAGCCTGCTATGATTGAATCACAAATGCAAGCTCTTAACCTAGGTCAAATTGGACCTAAAAAAATTAATGGATATGTTTTGCAAGATGTGCCAGGTGATGGGAATTGTTTTTATTATGCGGTAGTCGAGCAGCTTAAGAAAGTAGCTCCAAATTTTTTAGCTAATACTGCAGGTATCCCAGATTATCATTTTATCCGTATGCATGTGCAAAAAGATAAATTTAAAGATAAAGAGTGGGCAGATGAAAATAATTTTAACAGTTTTGTTCAAAATTTTCGAGTAGCTTTAGCAATAATAGATACAAGATATCCTGAAAATGGTTTTAACAATGTAAGATATTATGATGGGCAAAAAATTGTTCATGAAGTATCATTAGATAGTTTGCCGCAGAATATGCCAGTAGTTAAAATAGCTGCCACTGGTAATCACTTTCTTTCAGTTAGCTCAACTACTCCTCAGGAAAATTTAGGTTTTGCTGCTAGAGTGAGTTCAGAAAGACAAATGAGTTTATCGCCGCAGTTAGTGGGTAGAAGATAAAATTATAGCAAACTCCTTTGGATTTTACTTAGCTTTCACTTTTATCTCCTGATAATTCTCTAAAGTTTACTATATAAAGCTTTTAAAGCCAGTTTTTCATTTTAAAAAACATAAATGATAAAATAGCTGAGGCAAGCATAAGTAATAGCGAAAGAGGATAACCAAAGCTTAGATTTAGTTCTGGCATAAATTTAAAATTCATTCCAAAAATACTTGCAATTAAGGTTGGTGGTAGAAAAATTACAGAAGCTATTGAAAAAATTTTTATTATGCTATTTTGTTCAATATTAATTAGCCCAAGTGTTGCATCTAAAATAAAATTAAGTTTACTTGAAAGAAAAGATGCATGCTCAGTTAATGCGCCTATATCTTTAAGGAAAATTTTGGTATTGATATTAAAATCTGTTCTCTGATTTAAAGTATTTACCTGCAAAAGGAAATTAAGCATCCTACTAAGGCTTATTAAACTTTCTTGAATTTTTGAAATTACTTCGCCGATATTAGCAATCTCTTTTAAAATTATTTTATAACTTGTTTTGTTTGTTTCATTAGATGGATCAATAATAGTTTCATTCTGTGTATTTAGTTTATGAGTTACTTGCTCTAACAGAGCTGAGGTATCATTAATAATGTTTTCTATGAATGTTGTTAATATGCTAAGACTCATGCTTTCATGATTAATATTTGTTATATCAAAGAAATTCAGAAAGTTTGTAAATAAACTACAATCAAAATCTCTAATAGTAATTAAAATATTGTTTACTAATATGAATGTTATTCTATGGGGTTCTAGATCGAAGAGATTATTTGTTTTGTCTAAATAAAAAGTAATCGTAATATAGATAGCATTATCTTTTTTATAAAGCCTATTAGAGACGCATATGTTACTTATTTCATCAGGAGTAGGTATATCAATATGTAAAAGATTTTCTAAATGCTTTTCCTCAGTTAAGCTAATATTTAATAAATCAATCCAAATCGTATTTTCTGGTAATGAAGTATAAGGATAAGCATCAATATTATTTATTACTCCATTATCATTAGTATAAATATGCATTTTAAAGCCTTTTTAATAAATTCTTATAATATTAAAGAGATGAATTATTAAATTTGTCTTAAACTATAAGTTTAATTACTCAATGGTAATATATATTATATTTTACATTTACAATTAGTGGAAATATATGTTATAAAAAAATTAAATAAATATAATTCATTCACATGCCTCTTATATCAGCAAGGAAATCTATAAATTCCGGATATCAAAAATTCAGGCATGGTAAAATAAGAAGCATAATTTGGCCAATTAGATCTTTTGAACTTTCAAAATTTACTCCAATGGCATGTTTAATGTTTTCGATCTTACTCAATCAAAATATAGTTAGAAGTTTAAAAGATTCATTAATTATGACTCAAATGGGAGTCGAAGTAATAAACTTCATCAAATTATGGTGCGAAATGCCACTAGGCGTAATTTTCGTGTTAGTTTATTCAAAACTTTGTAATATTAGCTCATCAGAAAAAGCGTTTAGATGGGTAATTAGTTTCTTTTTACTCTTTTATATTGTTTTTGCTTTTCTACTTTATCCTTGCCGTGATATTATTCATCCAAGTGTAACATTAATTAATCAATTAATTCTAGAATATCCAAATTTGAAGTGGTTTATTCTAATGTGGGGCAAATGGAGTTTTGTGATAATGTATGCTTTAGGCGAACTTTGGCCTTTAGTGGTTTTTTCATTACTTTTTTGGCAGTTAGCAAATAAAATTACTAAAATTGATGAGGCAACGCGTTTTTATCCTTTCTTTGCTGTGCTCGGTCAGGCGAATGCGCTTATAGCAGGGTCAATAATAATGTACTGTTCTTCTGATAGTAATATTCTTTCTCCGTTCTTTAGTAATATAACGGATAAAACTGAAGTAGTCATAAAATCATTAACTTTGGTTGTTGTTCTTACCGGTGCAGTAATAATTTATATTCAAAAATATATAGATACAAAAATTATTGTACCAGCAAAGATTTCTGCTAATAATAAAGCTAACAGTACTAAAATAAAGGTTAGCTTTTTAGATAGTATAAAGTTAATTATCCAGTACCCGTATCTCTTATTTATTGCGATGATAATTATATTATATAATTTATCATCCAATATGATTGAGGGAATGTGGATGTATAAAATAAAAGAATCATTCCCAACGATGCAAGGTTTTATTAATTACCAAGGTGAAGTATTGTTTTGGGTTGGTGGAGCTACTATATTTTTTGCAGTTATAGGTAGTACTTTAATTAAAAAATTCGGTTGGTTTTCAGCTGCAATACTCACTCCATTTGCAATGATATCTACAGGAATCCTCTTTTTCTTAGGTGTAATCAATTCTAAAAGTATATATTATCTTACAACGGTTACGAGTGTTTTAAGCCCAGCACTTCTAATTCTAAGTATGGGTACAATACAATATATTTTTACTAAAGGCCTAAAGTTTTCTTTATGTGATGCTACTCGTGAGATGCTTTATATACCGATGCCATCGCATGTAAAAACACATGGAAAAGCTGCTGTAGATATTGTGGGTACGAAAATAGGCAAGTCTATTGGAGCTACTATTCAAATCCTAATTTTTACTATTTATCCATTTTGTACTTATGATGATATAGCATGGGTGTTAATGGTAATATTTACAATTTCTTGTATTCTATGGATAATAGTAATCTTTAAATTAGATCGTATTTTTAGCGAAGAAATATCCAAGTAATAAAAAAAACATCAATTTTCAATCTAATTACAATATATATTCGTCTTTAGTAAAAGCCTTGATAGCAAGTGCATGGATATGGAACTGGATCTCTTGTTGTAAAGCGCTATATATTAGACGATGTCTTGCGATAAGCGAAATACCTTTAAATGTATCACTAACAATTATTATATTAAAATGTGTCTGATCATGAGAAGCATGCAAATCAATCATTGCTTTGTGATGTGCATGTAAGTGTGAGACATTTTTAATATCTAGAAATGATGGTAAAAATTTCTCAGTTAGTTTAAATTTGATAGATTCAGATATGTTCATATGAAGGACTTAAAGTGGCTCCCCGGGACGGATTCGAACCATCGACCGAACGGTTAACAGCCGTTTGCTCTACCGCTGAGCTACCGAGGAATTAATATTATTTATAGCAAAAAAAAAATAAAATTGCTAGTACTAATTTAAATTTTTCAAATTAATTTTTTTATGGAGGCCGGGAGCGGAATTGAACCGCTCTACTCGGATTTGCAGTCCGGTGCCTAAGCCACTCGACCACCCGGCCATAATTTATTTGAAAAGTATGTTATACTATAATACAATGATTTTTATCAAGATTTTTTTTTAACTTTATATAATAAAGATTGCTATGAAAATAATAAAAATTACCTCGAGTATTATAGTTTTGTTATGCTTCACTACACAGGCACAATCATTAACTCTTACTGACACATTAATTAATACTTATCAAAACAGTACAGATTTAGCCGCTAAGAGAGAACAATTAAAAGCAATTGATGAAAAAATTTTTGAAGCAAACTCTGGGTTCTTGCCTCAAGTTATTTTTAGGTCTGCTTATCAAAATAATAAAAATAAAGTAAATGCCCCTTATGGCGAAAGTAATTCAGATAAATGGGTAAAATCAAGAAGCAAGAGTGATACTTTTAGTATCCAGCAAAATTTATTTGCAAGTGGTGGTACTCTACTTGCTATCGAAAAAGCTAAATATATTATTAACCAAGGAAGAGCAGATTTAGAAATTACAGAAGCTCAAGTGTTTATGGATGCAATATCTGCTCATTTTGAAGTTGTTTTTTCTAAAAAAGTCCTAGAAGCAAGTAAAAAAAGCGAAGCATCAATAAAAAAAACTTTGCAGGTTACTAAAGAAAAATTTGAAGCAGGCATAGGTACTAGAACTAATGTAGCAATGGCGCAACAAAGTTATGCAAATTCTGTTAGAGGTCTAATTGAAGCAGAAGGTAAATATTCTACAGCTTTAAGTGCTTTTGCTAGAATCACCGGTAAAGACGGTATATCAGTAAGTGAATATGAAGAAGCTCATCCTCCTGCTGCAACCCTAGAGCAGGCGTTAGATACAGCATATCTCAAAAATGGCAATTTTATAGCTGCTAAAAATCAATTTTATGCTGCGGATACAGAAATTAAAGAGGTTGTAGCTCAAATGATGCCAAGTTTAGATCTAAGCTTAGAGTCTTCTAGACAAACAGGGAGAAACCTTGGATCAACACTAAATGATAAAATTACACGGAATAATACTTTAGCATTTCAGCTTACAGTTCCAATTTATAAAAGTGGTAGAGAGTATTCAGCAATTAGAAAGGCGCGTAGTTCTGCATCTGCTAGTAAGATTAGCTTAAATGGAATTGCAGACAAAATTAAGGAAGCTGTTAGTAAAAGCTGGTATTCTTATATGACTGCAAAAGCAAGTGTTGCAGCAACAGAAGCAGCAGTTACTGCATCAAATATAGCTGTTGATGGTGCGCAACAAGAATATGATGAAGGAGTGATGGCAATAACAGATCTTTTAGATGTTCAATTAAAAAAACTTCAATCTGAAATCAGTTTATTTGATGCTCAAAGAAATCTTGTAGTTGCTTCGTATAGTGTAAAATCTTTAATGGGTGAATTATCAGCAATAGAACTTAAGTTACCTATGAAATATTATGATGTTGAAAAAAATTATAATAAGATAAAATTTAAACTTATGTAGAGATTTAAATCATGCTATTGTTGCAATCGCAAAATTAAGAATATTGTTATTAATCTTCAAAAATTTTTATATAAAAAGGGATAAATAGTGAAATCGGATTTAGATAGTCAGCAATCTTCAGTAAATGATATGCTAGCACAAATTAAAAAAATTATGTCTCAAGAGCAGGTTAAAAATCAAAATGACGAGCAAGAGTATAGCAATATAGATGATATTCTTGAGCTCTCAGAAGATTCTATAGTTAAAGATATTAAGCAAGTTTCTAGAGAATTAGATATAGCATTAGAGCCAGTAGTTAGTAGTGTATCTAATGATTCATTTAATAAGATGGATAGCTTGATTACTAGTTCTGATCTACTTGCCAATAAAGCAGAAGATAAAATTCATATAGAAAAAGATCTTAAAGTTAATGAAAAAACGAAAGATACTTTTGTACAAAAAGATGATAAATCTTTAGCATCAGTGCAAGAAATTAATGATAATTCTGAAACTAGAGTAAATGAGCAAAAAATAGAAACTTCAGCAAAAAGTAATTTAATATCAGATAATGTAGTAAAAGAGACAACTCAGGCAATAAAAGAATTTATAGAAGTAATAGATAGGCCTATCAATGATGGACTTAAATTTAGAAATGGAAGTACAGTTGAGGATTTGGTTGTTGAAATAATGAAACCACAAATATCAGATTGGTTAAATGCAAATCTAAGTACTATTGTTAAAAAAGTAGTGGAAAAAGAAGTAAGAAAACTAATACCAAGAGAAGAAGACTAAAAAAAATATTTAAGGGGAGAGAGAGTTGTTAAAAAAGTACATTGTAGGTAACATATTTATCATATTGATTATGCAGTTACATGCATTTGTGGCATGTGCAGATGAAATGCCAAAAATGCCTTTTAATGAAGAAGAAAAGACTCAAAATGATGCAACGTGGGATAATGCAAATGAAGTATTCAAGAATGCTCCAGAGCCAATAGTTACTCCAACGAAAAGCAATATTAATGATTCTAGTTCCTTAGATAATTTAAGCAAACAACCATCTCAAAATTTAAATAATCCGTTAACAGATGCTCAACCTTCACTCAAAGTTAATGATTCAGACCTTAATAATAAAACCAAATTACCAATTGGCAGAACAAATACGCTTGTGAATAGTAATTTTAAAAAGAAATCAATACCAGATTATGCAAAATATAAACTTATTGGTATGAATAAAAATCTACCTTCAGTATATTTTGAATCAAATTTAGTTGGCGATGCGTTTAATGCTGTTAAGACTAATGATATTAATAATTTGAGATATTTAATTAAAAATTATGATCTAGAGAATTTCGTTGATGAATCAGGCGCTAACCTATTGCTCAAGGCTGTTCAAGAAAGACGAGGGAATGTATTAAGGATGCTAATTGTTAATAAATATGATATAAATTTTTTAAATGTTTATAAAAAATCAGCACTTCATATAGCTGTCGGAAATCAAGATTTGCCAATGGTTAAAACTTTGCTAACTATGAAAATTGATACAACTCTACGAGATAGTGATGATAAAACCGCTTTAGATTATGCTAAAGAAACTAATACCGAAATTAAAGATTTTATAGTAAGTTATATGCAATAAAACTGCTATTAAAATTATATCATGCAAGAAAAACAAGAAAGCTGGAAAGTTAGTGTTTTAACATTGTTTCCAGAGATATACCCTGGCCCTTTAGGTCTTTCTATAGCTGGTAAAGCTTTAGAAGAAAAGCTTTGGCAGTTAAATATATATAATATTAGAGATTTTTCTACAGTTAGACACTCTAAAGTTGATGATAAGCCATATGGTGGTGGCACAGGAATGGTTATTCGTGCTGATGTTTTGGGAAATGCCATTGAAAAACTGCAACAGCAAAATCAATTTGATGAAATAATATATTTATCACCACGTGGTAATGTGTTTAATCAGCATGAGGCATCAAGATTAAGTACTAGAAACATATTGTTTATTTGTGGAAGATATGAAGGTATAGATTACAGAATAATTGAATATTTTAATATTAAAGAAATGAGTGTTGGTGATTTTATTTTATCATCCGGAGATATAGCGCTTATTTCAGTTCTTGATAGTTGTATTAGATTATTACCTAATGTTCTAAAAAAAAATGATGCTATAGCAGATGAAAGTTTTTCGGCCAATGAAAATCATAATGGTTTGCTTGAATATAATCATTATACGAGACCTTCAGTTTGGAAGGAGTTAGCTGTTCCTGAGGTGCTTGTTTCGGGGAATCATGCCCAAGTAAATCAGTGGAGAATAAAAACATCTGAAGAACTAACAAAAAATAATAGACCAGATTTATGGAATAACTATAATAAAACAAAAAAATAGCATAGAAAGCTCTTTATTTTTAATAATTTATGATATAAAGTGACTAACTGGTCATTAGCTGAAAATAAATGAGGTAAGGTATGTCTAAGTTGCTACAGCAATTTGAAAAGAAACAATTGGAAAAGTTAGTTTCTAAAGACAAAATAGAAGAATTTTCTTACGGGGACACTGTTAGAGTAGGTGTAATTATTTCTGAAGGTACTACTGAAAGAGTGCAGATTTTTGAAGGTGTATGTATAAAAAGAAAAAATAGAGGTCTTCATTCTGCTTTTACTGTTAGAAAAATATCTAATGGTGGTTTCGGTGTTGAAAGAACTTTCCCACTATATTCTCCTAAGATAGAAAGCATAAAGACTCTTAAGCGCGGTATAGTAAGAAGAGCTAAACTCTACTATATGAGAGGCTTAAAAGGTAAAGCTGCTAGAATTGCTGAAAGAAGAGTAGTTAATAATTAATATAAGAGCAATATATGGGGCTTAAGGCTAAAATAATTTTATTATTATTAATAAAAAATTTAGCCTTTGCTTCAACCTTAACAGAGAAGCCTATACTTACTGTATATGGTCACAATTCCTTAGTTAAGGGCCTTTTTAATCAAAAAACAGAATTTAAAAAAAAATTTGAAGAACAATGCTTGTGTACTCTAAATCTATTGGGATTAGATTCAAGTGGTGTAATGCTTTCAAGAGTTTCTCTTGAAGCTGAAAATACCAAAGCTGATGTTGTAATTGGTTTTGATATGAATCAATTAGGTCAAGCTGAGGCAACTGGTTTATTTCAAAAATTTGATATAGTTGATATTCCAAACTTTAATATACCTATAAAATGGGATAATAAAAATTTCTTGCCATATGCCTATGGTTATTTTTCATTTATTTATAATAAAACAAAGCTAAAAAAAGTACCAAAAAGTTTTTATGATTTAATTTATGGTGATAATGATATTAAAATTATACTGCAAGATCCCAGAAGCTCTTCAGTAGGTTTTGGTATGGTAGTATGGTTAAATTTAATTTTTGGCGATGAAACTGAACAAGCATTAAAAAAAATGCGCTCTAAGATTTTAACTATTACTAAAAGCTGGGGTGAAGCATATTCGCTATTTTTAAAAGGTGAAGCCGATATGGTAGCAACCTATACAACGTCTCCAGCCTATCATATGATTAATGAAAATAATTATTCATATGAATCTGTAACTTTTTCAGAAGGTCATTATTTGCAGATAGAAGTAATTGGTAAAATAGCAAAAACAAAGCACCCTGAGCTTGCTGATATGTTTATAAAGTTTATTCTTTCAGAAAAATTCCAAAGGCATATACCTCTTAATGATTTTATTTATCCAGTTATAGATTTGAAAAAAGAAATGCCTGAAGAGTATAATTACATAAAAAAACCTGAGAAAATTCTATTTATAGATTATCAAGAAATAAATTTAAAAAAGAAAAAGTGGTTTAAAGAATGGCTCAAAGCAATAGCTTACTAAAAGTTTTTGAATATAAATAAACTACACTAAATTTAGCTGGATTATGTATTTCGTTAATTGTTGTTTAGCAAAATTTAACTAGTATGCACTCGTTTCTCTGTAGCACAATTCTCAACTTAATTTGCTATACCTACTACAACTCTTAACTTAAGCTTTAAGATACTAAAATAAATAACTTTTATTATCAGGTAAAATTTAAAAACTTTTCAAGTTTGTATATTATAGTATTATAATGGAAAAATATAAGGTTAAACGCATGAAGTGGAATTTTTTAAAGGCATTTAGAATGCTTTTGCCTATTACTTTATTTGTTGTTTTGCTGTTAACTCTTCTAATATCTCTTGCTACAACTTTTTTTTCAGAAATAAATAAACAAGCATTAATAGAGGTCTTTTCTGATGAGCAAATATTACATGTTATTTTGTTTACTATTAAACAAGCATTAATTTCGACTGTTGCAACAATTATTATAGCCATCCCTATTGCTAGGGCTATTCATCGAAGAAAATTTTTTTTTGGTCGTAGTATCATTATAAAAGTAATAAGTTTATCATTTGTTGTTCCAAGTGTAGTTCTAGTTTTAGGATTAGCAGAAATACATGGTACAAATGGATGGATAAATAAATTTCTAGCTTTATTTAATTTATCATTTAAACAATATTTATATGGATTTTCTGGAATAATTTTAGGGCATATAACTTTTAATATCCCTATTGCAGTACGAATATTTTTAAATAAATTAGATGCTATTCCTGATGATACATGGAAGCTTGCAACTAATTTGGGATTTTCAAGTTATAGAATTTTTAAAAATATTGAGAAACCAATATTAAAAATAGCAATCACTCAAGTATTTACTATTATTTTTATTATTAGTTTTACAAGTTTTGTGATAGTTCTAGATTTAGGAGCAAATCCTGCAAATACCTCTATGGAAGTAGCGATATATCAAGCTCTACGTTTTGAATTCGATATCTCAAAAGCAGTAATTTTATGTGTTTTACAATTTGTTATATGTTTAATATTAATGTTATTTGTTAGTAGAGGTCAGTACTCACCAATTTTCCTTAAAACCACATATAATATTCATTTTCATAGGCCAGATTTAAAAAATAAATTTGAAATAATGATCGATTATTTTTTTATATTATTAACTTGTATTATTATAATATTACCAATTATAGCAATAGGCAAAGCAGGTTTTAATAGTGGTTTGCTTAGATTGTTTTATAATGAGGAATTTTGGAAAGCATTTGGTTATAGTATATTTATTGCGCTTTCCTCAGGAATATTATCAATTATATTTGCTGCAAGCATTATGAGTGGGGTATTTTATTTTAAGTATATTCAAAAAAATAATACTATGTTACGCATAACAAGTTTAATTAGTAATTTTACCATTATTCTTTCACCTTACATAATAGGCACAGGGCTTTTTATAATATTTAAACCTTCGATAAATTTATTTTTTGTAGGGAAGTATATTTTAATCCTTATCAATGCATTGTTAGTGCTACCTTTTGTTATAAGTATTTTGATTAATCCAATTATCTCATTTCCTATAAAAAAAATTTGGTTATGTCGGAATTTAAATATAAAGTCGTATGATTTTTTTCGCTTGATAATATGGCGTGAAATCAGAAAGTATGTAGCCTATGCTCTATCAATAGCAATAACTCTTAGTTGGGGAGATTTCTCAATTATTGCTTTATTTGGTAATGAAGATTTTATAACTTTACCGTATTTACTGAACTACAATATGTCAAATTATAACACAAGTGATGCAGCAAATATTAGCTTTGTAATGTTATTTTTAGCATTTTTACTAATTTGGATAGTTGAAGAATTTATAGGGGGAGCTGAAAATGTTAAAATTAAATAATATTGGATTCATTTTCAATAAAAGTAATTGGAGATGTAATTATAGTCTATCTCTTGAAAAGTATGATATGTTAGGCATTATGGGTCCGAGTGGTTCAGGAAAAAGTACGTTACTGAATTTAATTGCTGGGTTTACTAAAATTCTTTCAGGCTCGTTATTTATTGATGGAGAAGATTTTACTTATGTAGAGCCAAGTAAGAGACCAGTGAATATTTTATTTCAAGAATATAATCTTTTTGAGCATTTAACAGTTTATGAAAATATAGCAGTGGGGATAAGCCCATCACTAAAGCTTACAGCAGAAGAGATAGACATAGTAAATTTTTCTTTAAATAGACTGGGCTTAAATGGCTTTAATAAACGTTTCCCTATTCAGCTATCTGGGGGGCAACGTCAAAGAGTGGCAATAGCAAGAGCTATGGTAAGAAAAATTCCTATTTTATTACTTGATGAGCCTTTTTCATTTCTTGATCCTAACTTAAGGCTTGAAATGCTTGACTTAGTTAAGGAAATTCATCAAGAGAAAAAGCTAACTACAATTGTAGTAACTCATGATTTTAAAGATTGCCAGCGAGTATGTAATAAAACAGCATTTATTGAACATGGTAAACTGATACATCAAGATAATACTGGAAAGTTTGTTGCAAGTGGTTATGAAAAAGAACCAATCAGATCTTATTTAGGATTATAGTAGATTAAGTATCATGAACTTGGGCATATTTACTTAGCGATAAAGTTTTGTAATTTAACTAATTTTTTACATTTGTATTATAATATAAGGATTTATATGTCATTAGTGGAAAAATAATATGTTAGATTTTTTTGCAATATTAGAGCAACTAGAGAGTAAAAAACTTGAACTAACAGAAGAATTATTCCAAGATTTACAAAAAGAAGCAAAAACAAGAATCACTTCTAGCAATCAATTAACAGAACAAGCTCAAATCGAAGCTAAAAATGCTGATCTTGATAATACAGCATATAAATCTTTTTTAAGAGTTTTATTAAATAAAAATAATGAAGAAAATTTTAAGCAACATTTCGATTCAGCAAAGAAAATTTATAACAATGGCTTAATCTCAATAGAAGAACTGATTGCTTCTAAAAAAGTAAACCTGCTTGCAAGCAAATATAATAAGTATAAAAGTACAATAGATCATACACAACTGTTACATCTAAATCCAGGAGAAGAATCGGAAGAGCAGTCTTTAACTTTTAGACATTCAACAACTTTTGTTCATGCTTTATTTCAAGCAAATGCTTTACCTGAAGACATTATTTTTTATTTTCAAAGAATCAACCAAGCTTTAAGCACAAATCCAGAGCTTGCCAATAATTATTTAGAACTAGCAGATCAAGATGGAGCATCAATCAAAGATATCTTGGGATCAAAAGGATTATCTCAAAGATATAAGGGTATTGATAGAGAAATAATAAACATGTGTCCGAAATTATTTTCAAACAAAAGTACACAAAAAGCAGATCCTGCAGTAGATACCCACACTGCCTCAATTCATAATAGTATCGATCAATCATTATTAAGACTCGCTCAATTGTATGATAGATCTCTAAGTATCTCTCCAAATCAGAATGCTATTAACATTCTTCGATCTTCTGAGGTTAATATAAGAATTAATAAAGACTTTAATACCTTAAAAGACTTATTAACAAAAGTAGTTTCAGATGATCCAAAACACTTGAATAATTTAATTAATCCTACTTTTACGGTTAAAGATACTGAAGAAGAAAAAAGTGAGGCAAAAGCTAAATTATTATTTCAGTGTCAAACTGCTTTACGAATGATAAAAGGATTAGAACAAGGATCTTACGGAAATGAGTATCCTATTCGCTCAAATGAGAGAACTAATTCTGGTCTAACTATTAAAGAAATTGTAGCAATTGGCTTTGCTTCATTAAATGATTCTACTCAATGGAATAATCCTGAACAGATTTCTCAACATACTATTAGTTTTTTTGAAAATTTATACAAATCACATCGTGGTTATAATATTGATTCATATGGAGATAGCGAATGGAAAACACAAAGCGATGAGATAGATAGAAATAAATGCAGTACTGGTATAGTTAACCAGGTATTAGCTGGATTAAGCGATCATAAATTAGTTAAAATAGAAGTAATTGATTCAATCACCATGTCAGGGCCAATCAAAGTACATTTACCTAAGGTTCTTAAGGAATTAGCTAATGATAAGCAGATGAAACTTGATATTACTCAGTGGTTAGATAGTAGCCCTTTACAAACTCGACTATTAGAAGCTATCATTAATAAAATCACGCAATCTAGTGAGTTTAGTAACCAATTTAGTCAAGATCAAATAAAACAATTTGCTCCTAGTGCTATAAGAACACTTAATGTTCAAGATTTAGGGAATGAATTATTAACAAAATATCCTGAGACTTTTTTCTCCCTTTCTTCTATTGATAATGAACAATCAATCTCAACATTTAAATTTGATAAAGAAAATGGATATATTAGTTATTTAGAATCTTTATATAAGCAAGATCCTAAAGCAGCTAAAATGCTTATTACTGAAAAAGTAAAATTAATCTCTTCAGCAGAAACAACATCTTTAATAAATTTTATTGGTAGCTCTCCTAATTCAGATTTTACTACAGAAGTGCAAAACATTGTTCTTGCAAACTTAAAAAGCTATGATCAACTTACAAGAAATCAATTATTTTTAGCATCTGCAAAGGATAGCCACCTTTTCTTACTGCAAACTTTTCTGAAAGCAAATGTAGATATAAATATAAATACAAACATAGTTAATGACCATGGTAGCACAGCTCTACATTATGCTGCTAAAAAAAGAGATACATCAATACTAAAAGCTTTATTAGCTCATGGAGCTAATGTAAATGTTCAAGATTACGATGGCCACATGGCTATACATCATGCTGCCCATTTTGGAATGCAAGAAAGTATAGAAGTTTTAGTAGATGGTGGAGCTAATATCGAAACTAGAAATAGTATCGGTTGTACAGCTTTACATATTGCTGCTAAAAATAAAAATAAGGCAATAGTAGGAGCGTTATTAGCTAAGGGAGCTGATATTCATGCTGCAGATGCACTTGGTTTGACAGCTATACATTATGCTGCTGAATCTGGAACGGCAGAAACTATAGAAACTTTAGTAGCTGGTGGAGCTGATATAAATACTAAAAGTAGCTATAATGGTTATACAGCTTTACATATTGCTGCTAAAAATAAAAATACGGCAATAGTAGGAGCGTTATTAGCTAAGGGAGCTGATATGAATGCTGTAGATTCATTTGGTTTAACAGCTATACATTATGCTGTTCAACATAGTGATACATTAATACTAAAGGCTTTGCTAGATAATGGAGCTGATGTAGATGCTAAATCTTACAGTGGACAAACAGCTCTACATTATGCTGCTGAACTTGGAAATGTAGAAAAGATAAAATTGCTACTAGATAATGGAGCTAATATCACTGCTAAAAGTAAAGATGGTAAAACAGCTCTATATTATAGTAAAGAGAGCAAGAATGTAGAAGCTACTGATATTTTAAATAGCGAGTCCAGAAAAATATCAGGAGCAGTAAAATTAATGACAACGCTAACCAAAACCTTAGCTCAGGAAAAACTAGAAAATGTAGATTATAAAACAGCTGCTACAACTTTATATAAAGCTCTAAATAATCATGAACCCTCTGATAAAGATTTGCAACCATATGCAAAGGAACTAAAAAATGTACGTGGCTTGCACATTAGCCAAGAAAGGAAAAAAGGAGGGCTAGGTTATTTATTCTCTAAAAACCCAGATATTGATACAACAACTCATGTATACAATCTTGTGCGTAGTAAAAATAAGGAAAGTAAGCGTGAGTTGAAATAAATACATATAAAGCAAGTTTTAAGCATGGTGTAGAAATATTGCAAAATAGAAAAATAATGAGGTGATTCTTATAATCATATCTTCTATGAAATCTTTATCTCGAACTCAGGTATTTTATATATTCATAAATTAATTTACAATAAATTAAAGGTTGCAAAGAAAAATCTAATAATTTAGAGTAAAATTGATATGTTTTCTAGGGGTGAATTTAAATGTTTTGGTCTATTAATGTTATTAAGGATTCTACAATATTAATTTTTAAGGAATTAAAAATTAATATTGGTGAGAAGTTTAAAATAGCTGCATACGTAATTTTACAAATATCTTTATCACTTCTTGAGACATATTTTTCTCATACAATATCTAATTTAGAACGTTCACTTAGTAAAAATAATGATAAAGAAAATAGTAATTTATTGAGCATTATAGGTCCATTTTTAATGCCATACTTCTTCCAAGCTATAGGTAAGACTATATCAGCAATTTCAACTTCACATCTTTATAAAAATACATATAAAAAAGTTTCAAGTGAAGTTTTAGAAGATACAATGAAGCCAAAAAACCTTTTAGAAGCAGATAGGAGCTTAAAAGCAGGTATAGGGTCAGAGCAATTAATAGCTAAATACTCAAGATACTTTGGTAGTTTTTACTCTGATGCAGTAAGTGCTGCAATATCCACGACAATAAAGTTTGCAGGAGGTGTGATTGTATTACTACAATTTTCATATTTGTTAGCTGCAACTGTCTGTTGTTTATCAATATCACTAGGCTATTGTGTATCTTATATATGTAAAAAATATAGTCAAAATGCAGATGCACAAGACATTGAATCAAACCACTTATTTAAAATAACCCAACAGATTGAAAATGGAGCTGAAGCACTTGCAAATATCAATGGCAAGAAATCGGCTGTAAATGTTTTTGAGAAAAAAAGGGAAGAGATAATAGCTCTAGTAAAAAAAGGTGGCCAAATTAATTCATTGATGCAAGGTGTTAAAGTATTATCAATGGTTATTAGTACAGTACCAATTATTGTATTGGCATATGGTGCTATTTCGCCTGAATATATTAGGCAAGCTGCAGCAATTACAGCATGCGCAGTTTCTGAAATAGAGTTGCGTGCAGTAATAGTTTATTTATCAATTTATACAGATAGGCTAAAGGAATATGTCCAACATAGAAAAGAAAATAGCCATAATGTGTCATTTAATATTAATTTTAATAATAGCAAAAATATTAATATAAAAAATATTAATTTAAATAGCCCAACAGGAGGGGATAAGGTTTTTGATAAGCTTTCTATAGATTTTTCTCATGGCAAAAGTAAAGATAGAGGCTTGATATATAGACTGATAGGCAGTAATGGAGCTGGAAAAAGTTGCTTAAGCAGAATTATTAGTCGCAGCTTAAGCGCAAACTCTGGAAATGTCTCTTTGCCATATTTAGCAAGCGATGAAAAAAATAACTCTATTAGAAGAATAGATGCCGGAAAAATCTTTAAATTAAGTGACTCACATTCAGTCAAAGATATAGCATTATATCCAAAAAGCATAGAGAATATTAATTTAGAAATTAAATCTTTATTAAAGGATAACGAAAATATCTCTCGAGATAATTCTGTTAAGAGTATAAGTAAGTATCTTAGCAAGATTGGGCATATATTATCTGGAAATGAAAAAAATGTATTATTGAAGAAAGTAGGAACAGAATTTCCTAATCAAGCTAGAATAATTGACCTGGTCTCGGAATGCATACAGCAGGCAAGGATAAAAAAAATTGAAGAGCTTTTTAAACACCTTGATCAAAGCAAATTATTTACTGAAACAATTAAAGGTAAAAGTGATGGGCAAATCCAAATCATTAAAATTGTTCAGTTACTTGTATCATGTCCAGCTCCTGATTGGATAATTCTTGACGAGGCTTTTAGTAATTTGACCCCAAATAATATAACAAAAATTCAAAAATTATTAAGAGAAACTTTCCCTAAAGCAAATATAATATTTATAGATCATTATCTTGGTAATGATGATCCTGAATGGCCAATACATCAAGTTTTTGCAATACAAAATAGTAAGGCTAGTAGAGTAATGGAAGATGAAAAAAGTGGGAAAAATTCTACCGCATCAAAGAATAAGCTAGCATTACTTAATAAGATTGATTTACAAGCTTCATCTTGTAAAAATAATAAAGACCCAAATGTCTTAGATAAAATAAGTATTAGTACACAAACAGAAGAGCATCTACCTATTTCTCGAGAATCTCGTTCTGGTTTGCAAACTCCGGTAATGCAAAATGGTGGCAAGCCTTCTCCAGATCTAAGGGGAAATCGAAATTATGAAGAGATACCACCACTTTCTGGTAGTGCTAATTCTGCTAGATCTTCTCGAGGTTCGTCACCTTCACGTCAATCGATAAGTGAAAATTTAGCCTCTCCAGCTCCGCAGTTATCTGGTAGAAGGGGGATAAGTTTTGCAGCTAGAGTATCTTCTGGGCGGGAAGAAGATAAAAGAACGGTTTCTATAAGCTGAAACTATAATATATGAATAAAATATTTTTGATATTTATTAAAAATATAGCTGCTGAATTTAGTAAAAAATTTGTGATTTATATTTACTATTATAAAGTTAATAACTAAGGCTCCTACAATATCAATGATAGAGTGAGCGCCAATCATTATTCTTGAAAGAGAAACTGCACATACTAATAAACATAAAATAAATTTAAAAAACTTATTACAATATCTAAAAGTTACTAAACTAAAAATTACAGCAAAGGAAGTATGTCCGCTAGGGAAGCTTTGGTTGCAGTATAAATTGCTAGTAATATTAGTTATAACATCGGGATTGGCTAAGATAATATTTTTGCAAACAGGTCTTACAGCATCTATTAAGGTTTTAAGTGACAGTACAACTAAGCCTGAAATAAAGAAATTAATGCTTAAATTATAATAATATTCAAAAATAGCTTTTTTTGTTGCGGTGTTTTTATCTTTGAGTAATAATTTAACGCATACAAAGATAATTGCAAAAAGAATATAAAATTTTTTATAATCAAAGATATTATCGAGTACTAAAATGCTGGAAATAAAAGGAGATATTTGGCTATTTAAAGTAAGAATTAACTTATCATTTAAGTTGTTGTAAAGTAAAATTAAATGGGTAAAAAAACTCATATTCTTTTAAAAAAATATTAATCATTATAGCATATAGAAAAAATATAAGAATGAAAGTAAAAATACTCGGTTGTGGATCGTCAAATGCTTGTCCTGTAATAGGTTGTAAGTGTAAAGTTTGTAAGTCATTAGATATAAAAAACCGGAGAACACGATCATCAATTTTTTTTAATTTCAAAGATAGCAATATTATAATAGATACAGGACCTGATCTATATAGCCAAAGTATTAATCACAATTTAGAAAAGTTAGATGCGGTTCTATATACTCATGCTCATTACGATCATATTGGGGGTATAGATGAATTAAGACAATTTAATTATCTTAATAACAAAGTAATTCCTGCTTTTGGTGATCAAGAAACTATGGATTATTTAGAGCGATCTTATAAGTATATATTTGAAGAAAAACTTCCTGGTAGTATCTGGTATAAGCCGCAATTAAAGAAAAACATCATTCCAGTTGATTCTTGTTTCTATTTTAATGATATCAAAATAGAAACTATCAAATTACCGCATGGCAATTTAAATGTAGTAGGATATAAAATTGGCAATTTAGCATATATAGTTGATACTACTTTTTTGAGTGATTATGCTTTTGAAATTTTAAAAAATATAGACTTACTCATTATTGCCTGTCTTGGATATAAAGAATCAGCATCTCATCCTAATTATCATCAAGTAATGGAATGGCTTAGTAAAATTAATGCTAAAAAAACAGTACTTACACATATGTCGCATGAGATTGATTATCATGAGATTTCTACAAAATTGCCAATAAATATAATTGCAGCTTACGATGGTTTGGAGCTTAAAATTAATGGTTAATTTTAAAGATCTAGATGATATCTTACAAAATAATGATGATTTGTCATTTAAACTTTTTATTGAATCTGGTGCAGCTGCTAAAAGCCAATCACTGCTATCGGGTTATAAAGATATTATAGTTATATGCGATGATAATACTAAGACTATAGCACAACAACTATTTGTAGATAAAAAAATTTACTCACTAGGTTCTTGTGTAAAGCCAACATTTAAGAACGTAAATCAGGTAATAGATATTATAAAAAGTGCAAATTTACTAATTGCAGTAGGTAGTGGTACTATTAATGATATTTGTAAATACGCAGCTTTTATTAATAAAACCGATTATTTTGTTTATGCTACAGCACCATCAATGAATGGCTATTTTTCGATTACTTCATCGCTAATTTCTGAGGATGATAACATCAAAAAATCATATTTAGCTCGTGTTCCTACTGCAATAATAATGGATCTTGAGATAATTGCCAATGCTCCTATGCGTTTAATACAATCAGGACTTGGAGATTTATTATGTAGGTCTACTGTATATGTAGATTGGTTGATAGGTAGTCAATTATTTAAAATGCATAAATTTAATCAAAAGTTTTGCAATATTTTAATAAAGCACGAAAAAAACCTTTTAGCAAATATTGATCTTATTCTAAAAAGAGATATTACTGCAATGCAAAAAATGTGTGAAGTCATCATTTTGCAAGGGGCTATGATGTGTGTAGATAATAGCAGTAATCCTGCAAGCCAGAGCGAACATATGGTAGCTCATTTATATAATCAGCTATGTAGTTATAATACAAACCATACTCATGGCGAAGAAATAGCTCTTACAACAACTATGATGCTTAGCTTACAAAAACAAATTTTGGCAAGTAGTGATCTAATTTTTAATATTGATAATACCAATAATTATAAGGATTTACCTTGTTTTGAAATTAAGCTTGATTGCTACAAGAAATTGATAGCAAATAATATGTTAAATAATAATAGTTGGTTGCAAATAAAGCCTCATATAGAAGCAATTCATTATAATAGCGGAGAGATCTTAAGCGCTTTTAAAAAGATAGGGCTTCCTATGACAATAGATGATCTTAATTGGGATTATCAAAAAGTAAAACAGGCAATAACTGAAGCAGCATTTTATCGCGAGCGTTATACAATTTTAGATATAGCAATACTTACATGTAGGTTACAATCTTTCCTTAGAAGTATAGTAAATTCAGTCAGATCTGGTGCCTCGTCAACCGAAGTTTGAGCTACGGTTTTTGCTTAAGCTAGGGCTTTGTGTGCTTAAGCACAATTTTTAATTTAATCTACAAAACCTTAAGCTGCTTCAAGAGTATCTATTAAAAGTTCAAGAATTTTAGTTGTAGCTACCCCAATTTCAACCTTTTCAATAGCTGCATATTCACCAGATAGTCTTTGAAGAGCTGATTCATAAATAATTCTTTCGCTATAAGATCTATCAGGATCAGTAGCATTACGGTATAAATCTCTTACAACTTCAGCAATTGCAATAATATCACCAGAGTTTATTTTACTTTCGTATTCTTGAGCTCGTTTGCTCCACATGCCTTTGCCCGTCTTAGGCTTGCCTTGAAGAGTATCGATAACTTTATTGATTGAATCCTTGTTGCTAATTGCTCTTAAGCCAATAGATAAAGCTTTTTTAACTGGTACGCGTAATGTAACATTTTCTCTTTCAAGCGTAATTACATAAACTTGTAATTCATAGCCACCAATTATTTGCGTTTCAATTGCTTGGATTGTACCAATTCCATGTGAAGGGTAAATTACTCTTTCACCCACATTAAATTTGTCAGATAAATTACTATTTTGCATACTTGTTGCCCAGTAGAAGTTTGGTTAGGATCACATTAACATATTTTCCTATAAAGATAAAGTAAGAAATTAATAAAGAATTAATCTCTCGTAGTTAATTGTATTTATTCACTATTTATAAAACTAACTTTAGAAAATTTGTAAGAAGTAATAAACCATATTCACTGGCGATACTTTCAGGATGAAACTGCACGCCGTAAACAGGATATAGTTTATGTTTTACAGCCATAATTAAATTACTATCTTCGCATATAGCTAAAATTTCAAGGTTATTACCCAAAGTTCTCCGATCAATAATTAATGAGTGGTACCGTGCAACAGTAAAATTTGTAGGGATATTACTAAAAAAAATATCTCCATTATGCTTGATAATTGAAGTTTTCCCGTGCATGGGTATGGGTGCTCTGATTATTTGGCTGCCAAATACATGTCCTATTACTTGATGGCCAAGGCATACTCCTAAGATGGGAATTAAACCTTTAAAATAATTTACAACCTCGCAACTAATTCCGGCCTCAAGAGGCGAACAAGGGCCAGGTGATATTACGATCACATTTGGGTTTAAGCTTTTGATTTCATTCAAGCTAATTGAGTCATTGCGGAATATTAAAACTTCTTGTTTTAGTATTTTGAAATAACTAACAAGATTATACGTAAAGCTATCATAATTATCTATTATTAAGATCATTGGTTCAAAATTGGTTTATAAACCTTTTAAGTTTAGGTTTTTTGTTATATATAATTTCTACTATATTATTATAAACTTACAAAAAAATCATTAGTTGATATTTATGAACTTTACTGAATTTGAAAATAAATTAGGCTATCACTTTAAAAATCGTGATCTTTTAATTCAAGCTTTAACTCATCCAAGTAACCATGTTTGCAATAAAAAAGATTTACCAGATTATGAAAGACTTGAATTTTTAGGAGATGCAGTACTTTGCCTAATAGTAACTATCTTCTTAATAGATACTTATCCAAGCGAACAAGAAGGAGATCTCGCCAAGCGTAGATCAGCTTTAGTATGCGGTAGAACACTCGCAGAAATTGCTAGGACTATTGATCTAGGTGAACAAATTATGATGTCTTATGGTGAAGAGCATGTAGGTGGTAGGCAGAATGATCATAATCTAGAAGATGCTATGGAAGCCTTACTTGGTGCCATTTTTGTTGATGGTGGGCTGGAGCAAGCTAAAAAGATAATAGCTTCTTTTTGGCTACCAAAAATAAAAGAAATGAAGATTATTCCATATAATCCCAAAACAAAATTACAAGAAATTAGCCAGGCAAAAAAACATGGTATACCCGTATATGAATTAATGTCTGTTGAAGGTGAAGCTCATAATCCACTATTTGAAATTCAAGTATCAATACATCAAGATTTAAGAGCTAGTGGTAAAGGATCGTCAAAGAAAATTGCTGAAAATATAGCAGCTGAAGAATTACTTAAAATTATAGAAAGAGAAAATAATGAATCAAGATCGTAGGTTTTGTATTTGTTCAATCGTTGGCAAAACAAATGTAGGTAAATCAACTTTATTAAATAAGTTATTAGGTGAAAAAATTTCGATTGTTACACCCAAAGTTCAAACTACTAGAACTTTAATTAGAGGAATCTTAACCAAAGATCACTTGCAGGCTGTGTTTATTGATACTCCTGGTATCTTTACGCCAAATAAACAACTTGAAAGATCGATGGTAAGAGCTGCGTGGGCTGGACTTGAAGAGGGGATGGATTACTGTTTTCATATTTTTGATGCAACTAGAGGTATTACTAAATATGATCAGAATATTATGGAAGTAATTAAAAGTCGTTCTGCTATAAATCTAGCAGTCATTAATAAAATTGACAGAGTATCTAAAGAAAAACTAATTACTTTAGCAGCTGAAATATTTAATAGCGGTATGTACCAGGAAGTATTTATGACTTGTTCTGTTAAAGGAGATGGTATTGAAGATATTATTACTTACTTAAATAAAAATGCACCTTTATCTGTATGGATGTATGGTGAAGATGAGGTAACGACGGTACCTGCAAAATTTTTAGCTTCAGAAATTACTCGTGAAAAATTATTTATGGAGCTTGGTGAAGAGCTGCCATATAATTTAACTGTTGAAACTGAGAATTGGGAAGAAACTGATACTGCTATCAAAATTAATCAGCTAATTTATGTAACAAAGGCAAATCATAAAAAGATCATTATTGGTAAGCAAGGGCAGATGTTAAAATTAATAGGTAGTAAATCTAGGCATGAGCTGATGGATATTTTTGCTAAAAAAGTTCATTTATTCTTATTTGTTAAAGTGCGTGAAAATTGGATGGATGATCCGCATATATATAATTATATGGGGATTGATAAAGCATAAGAATATTTGGCCTGTAATGTTCGTGCCTGGTGCAAACTTTATATATAGGTCTAAAATAAAATTTTAGACCTTAATCTTTCTTAAATAGCTAACTTAATTCAATTTGCTCTGTTATAATAGCACCAGAGCTATCTTTAGTAATTTTTTCTACCTTAAGTTTAGCTTCTTGTAATTTTTTTTCGCAGAATTTTTGTAGTTCACTACCATACTCATATTCCATAATTGCTTCTTCAAGAGCACCATTACCACCTTCAAGCTTATTTACTACTTTTTCAAGTTCTTGCATGGCTTGTTCGAAAGTCATTTGACTAATTTTTTCGTAGTATTTATTTGACATATTAACCTCTCATCAAATAAAATTATACTAACTGTTTATAAGCTAAAATCAAGGATAACTATCGTGCATGTAAATATCTATCAGCCTACGAAGAGTGTTACTCAATCTGGTAAAGGTAATAATAAATGGGTTATAGAGTTTGTAAGTAAATCTCCTAAAACTATAGATCCATTAATGGGATGGAAAGGATCAAGTGATATGAATGAAGAGGTTAAAATGACTTTTTCTTCAAAGGAGAATGCTATTAAATTTGCAGAAAAAAATAATTTAGATTATAAAGTATATGAACCACAAGCAAGGAAGCTTATAATTCGGTCTTATTCTGATAATTTTAAATAAGGTTTACTTTTGGAAGAGCAACAAAATCATCTACAAAATTTAAATGACAAACAGCTAGAAGCAGTTTTGCATACTGATGGTCCAATCTTAATTTTGGCAGGTGCAGGTACTGGTAAAACTAGAGTGCTAACTAGTAGAATTATTCAATTAGTTGCATCTCGTAAAGCGTATCCTAGTCAAATTTTGGGTGTTACTTTTACCAATAAGGCAGCACGCGAAATGGTAGTGCGAATTTCAGGACATATTGAAAATGAATTGCACTGGCTTGGCACATTTCACTCAATATCAGTTAAAATCTTAAGGCAGCATGCTGATAAATTTGAACTGAGTCCTAATTTTAGCATAATTAATGCTGATGATCAGCTGCGAGTAATAAAGAACCTACTGCAAGAAAATAATATTGATGACAAAGATTTCCCTCCTAAGTTAGTTTTAGGAATCATTCAGCGCTGGAAGGACTTGGGTCTTAAGCCAAAAAATTTATCGATAAATGATCTTAAAAAGCCTGCACATCATAAGGCTAAATTTATTTACCAGCTATATCAAGATAGGCTTAAAATGCTTGATGCAGTAGATTTTGGGGATCTTTTGTTGCTTGTTATAGATTTGCTTAGTAATTTTGTAGAAGTTCAAGAATATTATCATCAAAAATTTAAATATATTTTGGTTGATGAGTATCAAGATACTAACGTAGCGCAGTATATGTGGCTGCGTCTTATTACTAATAGCGATAAAAATATATGTTGTGTTGGCGATGAGGACCAATCAATTTATGGTTGGCGTGGTGCAGAAATTGGTAATATTTTGCGCTTTGAAAAGGAATTTAATAATACTAAAGTTGTAAGACTTGAACAAAACTATCGCTCTACTAACAATATTTTAAATAGTGCATCAACCCTAATTGCTTATAACCGTGAGCGTTTAGGAAAAAATTTATGGTCAGCATCAGATGATGGTGAACTAATAAAGCTTGTAACTCTATGGGATGAAAACGCTGAAGCAAAATATATAGCCAAAGCTATTAGTGATGAAGTAAGGCTTGGTAGGTCGTATAATGATATTGCAGTGCTTGTACGTGCTACTTTCCAAACACGAAATATCGAGGAATCTCTGCTAAATTATACAATCCCTTATAAGATTATAGGTGGGCTTAAATTTTATGATAGGCAAGAGATAAGAGATGTTACAGCCTATATCAGAGCAAGTATTAATCCAAATGATAGTATCGCTACAGAGCGCATAATTAATGTACCAAAAAGAGGTGTAGGTCCTACTACTGTGCGTGAGATTGCTTATTATGCTCAAAGTCATAATATTTCGATGCAATATGCTATTAAAGAAATGCTTGTAAATAAGCAGCTAAAGGGTAAAACAGCAGAGACGCTCAATGAACTACTTAATAAGTTCGAGCAGTGGCGTGGTTTTTTAATGCATAATCCAATTGAGCAAGCGATAGAACGTATTATTTTGGAATCTAGTTATTTGCAAATGTGGAAAACTCTTAATTCACCTGAAGCACAAGGAAAAATTGAAAATATAAAAGAGCTACTCAATGCTGTGCGCGATTTCCATACTGTACATGAATTTATTGAGCATGTAAGTCTAGTTACTGATAATGAAAATTCAACTAATGAAAACACAGTCAGTGTAATGACAATTCATGCTGCAAAAGGGTTGGAGTTTGAAACAGTGATTTTACCAGGTCTTGAAGAAAGTATATTCCCTCATCAACGTTCACTCGAAGATGGTTCGATCGAAGAAGAGAGGCGGCTTGCTTATGTTGCAATTACTCGTGCTAAAAGAAATTTATATATAACAAAAACTTTAAGCCGTAAAATATTTGGCAAGTGGCAAACAACAATCCCTTCACGTTTTGTTAATGAGCTACCGGACACTGCTGTGCAAAAGATTGAAGTTGCTTATAATAATTATAATGGAAATTCTTCTTATCAGAGTTATACGCCTAAAACTACATATAATTTTGCAAGCCACAGAAGCTTCAAGATAGGCGATAGGGTGATCCATAGTAAATTTGGTGAAGGATATGTACTTTCAATGTCTGATGATCAGGTAGAAGTTTCATTTGATAATGTTGGGGTTAAGCGTCTGCTTGAGAACTTTATCCGTAAGAAATAGCTTTTATACTTTTAATGTATGGTGATTTTAATAGTTTGTTACTATTATTTTAGTCAGGCTTTTCTAGCCTGTGCTCACAGTGATTGAAATAATTTAAAATTATTAGCTAGATGGCTTAAGAGGAACATTCGAATGGTACCCGCGGCCGGACTTGAACCGGCAAGAGCTAACGCTCCACGGATTTTAAGTCCGTTATGTCTACCATTCCATCACGCGGGCAAAACATATTAATTATTTTTATAGTGTAATGTAATTTAAATCAAGTGCTATTTAGGATAATTTAAATTTTTATTTTGTATATATAGCATATTTATTTCTACAACTAAAAGATCTGCCCCTAGAAGTATCAATAATAGTAATATTATTAACTACTTTTTAATAATATAATTGTAAAAACAATAAGTAATGTAAAAAAAGTAATTTAAAAATAGAAAAGGAAGTTTTTATGACTAGTAAATTTTGTTTAAATGTTGCGTTGCGTGACGCAATAATAGTTACCGTAGCACTAGTATCTATATCTAGTATAAGTGGTTATGCTATTTATTTAAAGGCTGCTTCGGCTTTTAAAGAAGAGGTGAAAAGCAATTTATCATTTTTTGTTAAAGGCACTTCAGGGTTGGTAGATGGAGATCTCCATGAAAAGCTTTTAGTTTCTGATGATATGTCATCTGAAAACTATAACAAAGTTAAAGCTCCATTAAATCGTATCCTAGAAGGATTTGAAAATATTGATTCAATTTATACTCTTGTTAAAAAAGATAACAAATTTTATTTTATTATGAATATTCCAGGATTAGGACAAGCTAATAATACGATTCCTGTAATGACAGAATATAAAGGCCCAACTCCGATATTAGATTCAACTTTTGCTACCCAAGATGTAATGGTAGAAAATGAGCTTTATAGTGATGAATTGGGAACATTCCTGAGTGCTTATGCGCCTATTTATAACAGTAAAAAAGAGTTTATAGGAGTTATTGGTGCTGATCTTAAGGATAATAAATATTATGAAGGCATAGACAAAGTTAAAGAGTCATTATTTTCTGGTACTCTAGTTGCAATGTTTGTATCTATCTTAAGTGGTGTTGGAGTTTGGTTTGTTAGGAACTCTGCAATTAAGGCAGTTAATTAAGTAACAAAGTGATAATTTAATAATGAAGTGTATGAAATTCATACACTTCATTTATTATAACTCTACAGGATAATAGATCTTTTTAAGTTAAGAGTAAGTATAGGAATTATAGTTGAGGTTTGTAGGAATGCAGGCCACAAAAATCTAGCTAAATAACGGTTAACAAACAAATCCAAATGAATCTACTATAACTCTAGAGCAGCTAAAATATTGACAAAGGCATAGATATAAGTCTATGCCCTTTATGCTTATATCTAGCATGTTTTTTAAAGAGCAAAAAATTGTTTCAATTAATAGGTGTGGTTTAAAGTTAACTATTTTATAATAATTTACTTAATGTTTGCTTACAGAATTTAAGTAGATTCAAAATCTCTTTAAGTTCGTTAGTATTTGAAAAAGTTTCGCTAGTTTTAATTACAGGCATTTGCTCATTTTTAATAGACTTAGAGATAGTATTATTATTTTTAAGAGTTAGTGCTACTCCTTTAAGAGTAAGGCCATTGTTGTATAATAAATGTTTAATAGTCGTTATCTGTTCAATATCAGTGGGCCGATAATATCTGCGGCCATTTATTTTTTGAGGAGCAATAGTTGGAAATTTACTTTCCCAGAATCTCAGAACATGTTGAGGTATATTGGTTATTTTAGCTACTTCACCAATAGTACGATAGGCAGAGCTAGATTTTGTTTTAGAAAGTGGTAAGAGTTGATTATCTTCAAGCATATTTCATAAATAATTTTTTAAGAATTAAGTTGCTGTTTTAATTTGTTAGAGGCATAAAATTTCACTACCTTACGGTTAGAAATCATTACTTCCTCTTTTGTCTTTGGATTGCGACCAATACGAGCACTTTTGTTTTTTAGTTCAAAGCTGCCGAAAGATGGTAATTTAACAGCGCCTTCATTATTAATGCCAAGAGCAATTTCACTAAAAAAAAGATCAACAATAACACTACATTCAGCTAGTGAAATTCCTACCTCATGATAAACAGCTTCTGATAAATCTTGTCTGGTAATTGTAGTTTTTTTCATTGAGCTTAAAATAAAGTTTTGATAATTATGTTTAATATACCTTAATTTTTTATTGACCACAACCTATTAGTTCTACTGCTATTTGTTGTTTGTAAGTAAATATTAGCATTGTAGCTTTTTATAAATAGTAAATGGCTACCTTGGTTTTGTAAATTAGCTTTGGTAATTACTAATTGTGCTTTGCACGGGGTATAATCAAGTTTAACAGCAATGATAACATCAACATTTGGACAAGTAAGGTTTTCACCTTGTATGATTGCGACATGCTTGTTTCTTATGTTAAATACACACATTTGGGGATCACAGGTAAAATCTAGATCATTATAGAAATATTCTCTTAAAGTAATTCCCTTTTCATATCCAAAATATTTACTATAAATATCTTTTTTAATTCTTGAATATATAGTATCAAAAAATATGACTCTATTATTGTTATCTTTTAAAATAATAGCTCCTTTTTGATCAATGATAACATCAGGTAAGGGAGTCAAATAAGCGTTTATAATACCTATAATGATTACAACAAAGCCTAAATAACGCGAGCGGCTTTGCCAAAGCAAAAACCATAAGCCCCCTATAATGATAATAATAAAAGAGTAAGTATCAAGGTGCCTAATAGTGCTATAGCTGTGTGGTAGCTTGGCTACAAAGCTTGAGATTTTAACTACATAACTAATACCAATATCAGCAAGATTAAGTGGGTAATGCATTGCTCCAAATGGATATAAAAACATGCTTATAATCATTAAAGGCATTACATAAATTGAAATAAGTGGCACTGCAAATAAATTTGCCAGCATGCTATAATACGAAGCTTGGTTAAAGTGGTAAGCTGCAAAAGGTGCGATCGCTAGTGATGCAACAAGAGAAGTAAATAATAATGATACACCTGATAGAATAATGTTTAGTACAAAATTCTGATGTTTAAAAAAGATATTTTTTTGTGCTAGCAATTCATACACTGAAATTAATGCGAGTACTGCTGCAAAAGACATCTGAAAACTTGGATGGATAATATATTCAGGCCAGAATACTAACAAAAGTAGTGCAGCAATTGCAATAGAGCGCATGCCTATCTGGATGCGATCAATTAAAATAGCAAATAAAAATAAGCTAGTCATGATATATGATCTAATAGCTGCAATTTGTAATCCTGTTAGCAATAAATAGAAATAGCCACCGATGATAGCTGTGATACTTGCTATTTTTTTAAGGTTAAAATTTAGAGCTAGGGTATTTGAAAATGCAAGAATTTGCCGGCACAAAAAGAAAAAAATCCCACTAATAACAGTCATATGGAGACCAGAGACTGACAAAATATGAGCAAGGCCAGAAATACGCATTTCATCTAAAATATTTCTTGGTAATTGTGAATATTCGCCAATAATCAGAGCGCTTGCAATACTGCCATTAACTTGATCTAAAGTTTGATGGATAGTTTTTAGCATATGTTGCCTAAGCTTAGCAAGATATGAGATATTAGTAGTGTTTTTTATGATTTTAAGATTTGAAACAGCATATCCTACTGCTTTAATGTTTTCAAAAAATGCATATCTAGCAAAATTAAAATGATCTGGCAAAATTGATTCAGCAGGTTTTGATAATATGGCCTTAAAGTCAACGATATCACCCTCATTTAAGTTATCAGGGATATTTTTAAATCTGACTCTAATCTTAAAACTATTGGTAAAATATTCTAAATTCTTAAAATCAAGATTTTTAAATATTACCCTATAATTATCTTGAGTCTTTTGAATGTTTACTACTTCAGCATTAACTATTACGAATTGATCATTATAGTCAAATTCTTCGCTAGAACGTGCAATTGTGTGCAAATTTGTAATAGTGAATCCTAATAAAGAGATGATTGTAATTTGTGCAAATATTTTTATATGGTTGTTCTTACTTAGTAAAAAATAGCCAAAAATACTACTACAAAGAGCAAGTATAGTTGCATATAAATCTGGCTCAAATGGTAGAGCAAAATAAATACCTACACCTATCCCATAAAAAACTGGAATAAAATAAAAAAAATTACTTTGGTTTTCATTTAAGTGACTTATTAAAAAGCTAAATAAATTTTTCATATTTGCGGTTTAATCTTGTTTAGGTTATACTTTATTAAGGATAGCCAGAAAATTAAAGGTAACTTAAGTTGTTTATAGACAAAGTCAAAGAAATAAGCATTAGTCCAAGCCAAGTATACGCCAATTTTGATTTAAGTGTGCCTGTGATTTATAAGGAAATTATTGCTATTAATCAAGAACATAATACTAATATTCTAAAATCACTCGCTACTATTATAACTATTTATGATCTCAATAAATATAGTGTATTTGAAATAAACGAATTAGAAAGCAGAGCCGTTGATTATGCAAGAGCTGTAAGAGAATATTTAGAACTATTTTCGTTTAGAAGTAATTTTAATGATTGGGTAGATTTTCTTTCGTTTTTATATCTAAAAAGTAAACCAGAAGAGAAATTATTAAGTCAAGAACTTGAACAAAATAAGGAACAAGACCAAGAACAAGAATTTTCAGGAATAATTGCTGAATCTGCTACACGCGAAATAGTCCGGGAAATTTCTTATGAGGATAAAGAAATAATTCTTGAAATAGTAAGGGAAAATATTAAAAAAAATTCCCGTTTAAAGGGAAGATATTTTCAGTTGGTAATTGAAAAAATCTTAGAAAATAAAAAAAAGATATCTGCTAAAATAAAAGAGCAAGTGAAAAGGAATCATAAAAAAGAAAATCTTTTTTTAAGAACAATGAGGTTCTTTGGTTGGAATTTAATAGAAGGAGCATTGAACAGATATAGAATGACCAATGTTACTGAGAAATCTGTAGATGCAAGTTTAACTTCGTTAAAACGCAGATCCTTTGCAAAGAGTGGGCTTGAATATAATTTAAAAACTAGGCAAGCTAAGATCTTAAAAGATATAGTAAGTAAAAAAGGTCAAAACACGCAGTATTTATATAGCGCTTTTCATAGCCATAATCCTGAAGAGAAAATAAAATTACCAACAGGTATCGTTAATAATATTGAACTTAAGAGAGAAGCTCATAGGCTTGGCTCTACAGGAATGAGTAAATATGCTGCAGCACATGAAGCTGAGAATAATATTAATCATCGCCATGCAGATCAGGTTTTAAATTCCAAAACTAACAGCAAAGGTAGAGGTGCTTAAGTAAAGAAAATTACATTTTGGAGAGGAACAATATCGATATAAAATTTTCTGCTAAATCTAAGAACGACATTACTTTCTATATTAGATAGTAAGTAATGCTATCACAAGCAGAAAACCATTCTAAATCTTCTAGTAAGTGTGTAATGATTTAAAAATCAATTCTTACCCTTATGCTTTACTTTCCTTTAAAAGTTATGTATTCTTTGGCGCATAACAAGATAATTAATATTGTAAAATGTCTGATTTATTTTATGAAATAGAAAATGAGTTAAACCGTGAAAAGTTTCTAGCTTTTTTTTATAAACACATGTTGAAACTAATTATAGTTGTAATTACTTTAATAATAATTGCAGTAATTTACCCTATTTATGAAAACAAGCAAAATGTACATAAAGCAGAACTCGTAAATGAATATTATGTATCTTACGAACAAAGAGCTCAGAATAAATCAGAAGAATACTTAAAATCATTGAAAAAGATTTATAATCACCAGCAATGCGCTATTTCAGAGATTGCAGGCCTTGCAATAGCACAAGAATATTATAAATTAGGAAATATTACAGAAGGAGAGAAAGTTCTTAGTAATATAGTCAAAAACAAATGTAATAAAATAATCAGCGCTTTTGCAGAGTATTTAGCTATAAATAACTCGATTAATTTAAATGGTGATAATAATAAGCTTTTGATTAGGCTTGAAGGGCTTTCAGAAGAAGTAAGTGTAGTAAATTATAGAGCTAAGTTACTAAGAGCTACAATTTTAGTAAATAATAAAGCTTATAGCGAAGCAGAAACTATTTTAGAAAATATTTTACAAAGCGATTTTATCACTGAAAATATTAAAAAAGATGCACAAATATTATTAGATAATGTCGTGTATTACAAATTAATTAATTTAAGCAAATAATAATATTAGAATATAAGTTTTATAACAAACTTGTATTGCTTAAGTTAGAATTTTAATTTTAAGAATTTTATGGCTAATATGAATAAAGAATTCACTATTGCATTAGTTGGTAGACCAAATGTTGGTAAATCAACTTTTTTTAATAAAATAGTAGGAACAAAACTAGCATTAATTGATGATCAACCTGGCGTGACTAGAGATCGTAAAGAAGCGATATCTAATATTGGATCATATAAATTTAAAGTTATTGATACACCCGGGCTTGATTATATTAAAAACAATAGTAATAAATTTCAAACACTCATGAATGCTCAAACCGAACAAGCTATTAGTGAGTGCGATTTAGTAGCTTTTATAATAGATGGTCTTGCTGGTGTTACAGAAGATGATAAGTTTTTAGCAAAAGAACTTAGAAAAAATAAAAATAAATGTGTTTTACTAATTAATAAATGTGAAAACACTAAAAAAGTTGATTTTGCTTATCACGATTCATTCAAGCTTGGGCTTGGTGAGCCTGTTTGTATTTCAGCTGAACATAAACTTGGATTCATAGATTTCTTAGAATATATTGCTCCTTTAATTGAAAAAAAGGAAATCACTGAAGAAGGTGAAGAAGAATTATATAATGATTTTATCCAATTATCGATAATTGGCAGACCAAATGCAGGGAAGTCAACTTTACTAAATGCAATGTTAAATGAGCAGAGAGCACTTGTAAGTCCGATTGCAGGCACTACACGTGATAGTGTTGCTGTAAATTGGAGTTATGGTGATTATAAAATAAAGCTTATAGATACAGCTGGTCTTAGAAAAAAAACTAAAGTTGATGATAAAATAGAAAAATTATCAGCAGATGAAACTAGACGTGTAATAATTTTTTCACAAGTTGTAGTAGTGCTCTTAGATGCAACATGCTTTTTAGAAAAACAAGATTTATCAATCATTGATTATGTAATAGATGAAGGTAGAGCATTAGTTGTTATTGTAAACAAGTGGGATTTAGTAAAGAATAAAGCAGAAATAAAGGCAGAAATTGAATATCAAGTAGCAAAAACTTTAAATAATGTAAATGGCGTAATTATTGAATATATATCTGCATTAAAAGCTGAAAATTTAGAAAAGTTAATGCAATCAGTTATTGAGACTTTTAAAATTTGGAATAAAAGAATTTCTACTGCAAAATTAAATCAGTGGTTAAGAGAGATTATGCAAAATAATCCTGTGCCTCTTAATAGTCAGAAAAAAAGACCTAAAATTAAATTTATTACACAGCATAAAACAAGACCGCCTTCATTTGCTTTAAAATGTAGTTACCCTGAAGATATTGATACAACATATCAAAAGTTTTTGATTAATAATTTACGGAAAACTTTTAAAATGACAGGCGTTCCTATTAGATTTATTTTGCAAAAAAACGAGAATCCTTACGCATAAGCTATTTCATAAAGGAGCTTGCTAATATTTATAGTGAACTCTAGTTGGACATAAGCTATTTTTTTTATAGGGTATATTGATTACCCCTTAATGTTTTAAAGTTCTTGAATTTTTTTAAAGGATCTTGTAGATATATAAATGAATGCGGTCATGGCGGAATGGTAGACGCGCAGCGTTGAGGTCGCTGTCTTGTAACAGAGGTGGAAGTTCAACTCTTCTTGACCGCACCACTAGAAAGTTTGAGCTTAACGAAGCTATATTAATTTAGTTAGATTTTGTGAGTGGTTAATAGTCTTTTAGGTAGATTTAACTGGGTACGCACTCCATTACCTTAGCACAAACTTCAACTTAAATCTCTAAATATACACCTCGCTATCCTATCATTATAGTCTTACTCTGGTGCAGTGTGCGCCCCTAGTTAATTTAATCTAAAAGACTATATCGCAATAATTCTTACAGCAAGCAATTGCAGCTACTGCTGCTGTTTCTGCTCTTAAAATAGTATTTGAGAGTGAAACTGAATAGATATTTGGTATGTTTAAAATAAAATCTTTTTCTTCCGGAGAAAAACCGCCTTCTGGACCAATTAAGATAATGTTCTCTAGCTTTGAGGAATCTACATTTTTAAGCACTTTTAAAATATGATTATCACCTTCGCTTTCATTACAAAATATAATATTAGCATAAGGTGATTTTGCTAAAAGAAAGTCTTTAAGGTTATTCAGCGGATCAATACCTGGAACTATAAGGCCTTTAGATTGCTCAAGCGCTGCTTTAATCCATTTAGAGAATTTTATTGTTGATGCTTTATCAACTACTGAATAAATTGTTTTTATAGGATAGAAATAATCTATGCCAAGTTCAGTCGCTTTTTCAATGATAAAGTGCATTCGAGTTGCTTTGATTGGAGCAAATGCTAAAGTGTATTTTATTTTTTTAACAGATTGGCTTCTTACTAAAGATAATATTTTACCAGATACTTGCTTTTTAGTTATTTTGTCAATTATTGCTAACCATTCGCCGTCAAAGCCATTAAAAAGCAAAATCTGCTGATCTAATTTTAATCGCAGCACATTTGTAAGATAATGACTATCTTCTTCAGAAAGTATAAAATTTTCATTTGTTTTTAGAGTAACATCTATTAATATACGCGGTAATTTGTTTAAATTCATTTTTTTAATTTTAAGGGTTTTAACTAATCATGAGTAATTATAGCAATAAAAATTCTCAAATAAAACATCAGATAAATAGTATAGATAAAAATATTATAAAAGAAATCAATGGTCCAAAAGGGCCAGAACCTACAAGATATGGTGGAGAAAGTCCAGAGTGGGAAAAAAAGGGCCGCGTAAGCGATTTTTAATAAAACAATTTTTGAATATGAAAGATATTGAAAAATAACGTAAATTTAGTAAACTAAATTTAATATTCGATTAAATGATGAGATTATGGTAGAAAATTTTAGTTTAGAGGCTAGTAGGCTTCGTTTGGATTCGGCTTTTAAAGCTCTTGAAAAATTAGTAGAAAAAAAAATATACGAAAAAATAGAAGAAAGTAATAGGTTTTCAGAGCTTGAACAAAAAATAACTAGTTTGAGTGTTCAAAACTCTCAAATTCAACAAAAATTACAAGAAATCTCATTAGCTATAGATAAATCTATAGCTAAAATTACTACTTTAGTGGAGGAAGAAAATGCCAATAGTTGAAGTTAGTATTCTGGGTGTAAATTATCAATTATCTTGTAATCCAAATGAGGAGCAGAAATTAATTGATGTCGCAAGTGCTGTTCATGAAAAACTTGAGAATTTAAATAAATCATATCCTGGCGTTAGTAATGCTAAATTAATGATTTTAAATAGCCTTATGATGGAAGATACTCTGCAGGATTTAAAAAATAAAAAATCACAACAAACAAATGTTCTTGATGAATCTGCTGTATGCATGGCAATGGATACTATTACTGGTTATGTAGAAGAGCTTGCAAAGAAAATTGAAAAGCTGTAGAGTAAAATCAGGGTAGATTGCTGGTTTGTTTGTTGTAGTTTAATTAATCCCATGAGCTATGAAAATTATCTAGGGAGCTGTCTCTGATTAGGTCGTGGCTTAATTATATGGCACCCACTTGTGCAAAAGAGGCACATGAGGATAATAGAAACTGACGGCAAAATTGGTTCCTACCCCCCTTGACATATTAGCATTAGGTTATTTTCTATGGCTGACCAAACTCATTCAAGGCCACCAGATATGGTAGCAAAATTTGCCTCAATTAATCGCGCGGCTTTTCTTGGACGTGGCAGAGGAGGTCATGAGAATTTAAGTGATGGTATTTTCTCAATGGATTTTATTTCTCTTGAAAAAACAAGTGATATCCTAAGAAATGCTCCAAATGCTTCAGCAATGGTTTCAAATTTATTACAAATGTTTGGAATTAAAGGCCTGGAAGGTGCATTTAGTTTTATGCAAGATATTAATTTTGCTGCTAGTACAGATTTAAGAAATTTAAGTATTTTTAAAGGATTTAGTAAGAGTGCTAAGACAATTCTTTCTTCTGCAGGTACTAATTATACTAGATAAATATCTAAAACTAGGACGATTAGAAGAACGCACAAAATCCAAAAGAATTTACTATATATGCAAAAAGGTCTATTCTCTTAGTAGATGATTCAATACTAAAATCACTATAAAAGATAATAAGCTAAATATAGCAAGTGTACTTAAAGTGCCAGTAAAGAAATAACCAGCTATGGTGGTTAATATGCCAACAATTAATAACCGTACAAAAGAGATACTTGAAGAGCTATAATTGGATAAATGAGGCAATATACTCATTGCTTTTGCCATATAAATAGGAACAAGAATCGCGTAGCTTGCAGAGCAAAAAATAATCGCAATAGTTGAGAGGATTACTATTTGAGGTCCTGAAAAAACATAATGTAAATTCATTAAAATTGTCCCAAAACTTAGGAAGGCAAAAGCCCAATTAATAAGCTTATTAACAGAAATTTTGTTAAGATAGAAGCTAGCAATAAATCCAAATAAAGCATATATAGCCATTATTATGGCTCTTAAGTAAGCATAGTAGAATGGATCAATTTTTATATAAGTAATAAAAATAATAGGTGTAGTATTAATAAAGAGTGTTAGTGGGCTTGCAAGAAGTGCTAAAATAATGCAGCAAAAAATAAACTGCTTTGATAGAGTTATTTTTTGATAATTTTTAATAATGACATCATAGGTAACTTTATTAGTTTTGGTTGAGAAATTTAGCGAATGAATCAAAAATATTGCAAAAACAGTAAAAATAAATATTAAAAAACAAACATATTTCCAGCCATATCTTTCAGTTATATAAGTGCCAATTAGAGGTGCAATAGCTTTGGCAAGCATAATAATAGAGTTATTAAAATAGGTAGCTTTTTTAAATTGGTGTATATCAAGATTATTAAATAAAATACTAACACCAAGTACTACAGGAATAGCAGTTCCAACACCGTGAAGAAAGCGTGAAATAGTAAAAATTAGTACTGATTTTGAAATGAAGATAATAGAGGTGCTTATAAGAATTAAAGAAAGACCTATATAAAAGGTTTTTTTTATACCAATATATTCAGAGACTGGCCCAGTAATAAGGACTGTGAATGCGCAGCCATAATAAAAGAAACTAGTGCAATAATGTAAAGATTCAGGAGAGATTTTGTAGTATAAAAGCAAGCTTGGGTATATAATACTTAATATATCTGGCTGGAAATATGTAATAACAAAAATACACGACATACATATTTGCAAATAGGGGGTTGACACAACGCCACTCCAATATATTTTAAGCTGGGTATAACATATTAAGAACAATTCTACAATTTTATTTTATTAAAGGTTTGGAAGTCAATGAGAGCGAGTAGTCTGAAGGGAAGAAGAATAGGTATTCTAGGTTTAGGAATCTCAGGTATTGGAAGCTATATTGCTTTAAAAGAAGCAGGAGCTAAAGTAATCGTATGGGATGAAAATCAAGAATCCAGAGCAAAATTTTTAAGTAAAATGCTATATAAGTTTAATCGGCTCGTAGTTGAAAATAGCATTGTTGATACTAATTCAGGTTTATGGCATGATCTAGATTATATTATTTTTAGCCCTGGCATAGCTACTAATTTCCCTAAGCCTCATAAATTAGTTGAAATTGCTAAAAAGTATAATATTAAAATAATTTGTGATATTGAAGTTATGTCACAAAGTGATCCTTATAATGATATTATTGCAATTACAGGAACTAATGGCAAGTCAACTGTTACCCAACTAACAAGTCATATTTTAAAAACTGCTGAGATACCAATGGAAGTAGGAGGGAATATAGGTAATTCTGCTCTCTCTTTAAGTAGACTTAGAGTAGGTGGAAAATATATAATAGAATGTTCTTCTTATCAGCTTGAGCTTATCGATAAATTTAAACCAAAAGTTGCTCTGTTATTAAATTTAGCAATCAATCATACGGATAGGTATAAAAATTTAAATGATTATATAAATGCAAAATTAAACATTTTCCGTAATCAGAATCAGGATGATTATATAGTAATTAATTATGATAATGAATTAACTAGGGAAATCTATTATCGACTTTTAAGTAGTAAAAAGTTTAAGAAAGTAATTCCGTTCTCAGTAAAAACAGAGCTTAGTAATGGTGCTTATATAAAAAATGGGCAATTATATTATAAGAAGTTTTTAAATTTTAAATTGCCAAATAATTGGTTTCTAAAAGGAGAGCATAATAAGGAAAATATTCTAGCAAGTGTTATAGCTGCTCATTGTGTTGGTGTTGATAGTGAAAAATCACTTATAAAAGCGATAGAATCATTTGTTGGTTTAAAACATCGGATGGAATATTTAGGAACAAAAAGTGGGGTCGCATATATTAATGATAGTAAGGCTACTAATATGATAGCAGTACAAAAAGCGATTAATGCATTTAAAGATATTTCATGGATAGCTGGTGGTTGGGCTAAAGGTGAGGCTGATTTTTCTTTGCTTGAAAATAAATTAAGTAATATCAAAAAAGCCTTTTTAATTGGTGAAGCAACTGAAAAAATTGCGCTATTTCTAGACAAATATAAAATTCCTTATAAAAAATGTGATAATCTAAAAAAAGCTTTCGAAGATGCTACAACTTATTCTTTAGGTAAAGGTGTGGTTTTAATGTCTCCAGGGTTTCCATCATTTGATCAATTTAAGAATTTTGCAGAACGAGGCGAAACTTTTAGAAAATTATACAATAAACTTTAAAGCAGAAAATTTACTATTTGATTAAGTAATAATTTTCCTTTATTGGTAAGCATAAAGTGATCTGATGTTTCTATTGCTAGTTCTTCAAGTTTTAATTGTTGAATTTTTTGAACTGAAAAGACTTCTAAAAAATCTTTATTAAGTTTTTGTCTTAAATGATTTTTATTAATACCTTGGTTTTTTCTTATATTCATTATTACAAATTCTTGAATAGTTTCTTGAGCATTTAATTCTTTAAAATTCTGAATACCATTGCCGTTTAAATTTACTTTTTCTAACCATTTTTCTGGTGAGTGAAAAGTCATAGTTGCATTATTATGAAATCTTCCATGTGCTCCCGGGCCTATACCGATATAATCTTCATAATTCCAATAAGCTAAATTATGCTTACATTCAAAATTTTCTTTGGCATAATTAGAAATTTCATAATCATTAAATCCATGTGCCTTAGTAATTGCACGTGTTAAATTATACATTTCAGTAGCTTTTATGTCATTTGGTAAACTAAATTTTTTCTCGCGGTAATCATTAAAAAACTTGGTGCCTTTTTCAATAGTTAGCTGGTATAAAGAAATATGATGCTTTGCAAGTTTTAAAGCTGTTTCAAGCTCTTGTGCCCAAGTGCTTGGTAATTGGTTTGGTAGAGCGTAAATAAGATCAAAACTATAGTTATTAAAAATTTCTGCAGCTAGATTAATAGCATTAAGGGCTTCATACTTTGAGTGCTTGCGACCTAAGAATTTTAAATCTTGTTCGTTTAAGGATTGAATCCCTACAGATACTCTATTTATACCGCTAGCTTTAAAATTTTTAAACTTATTACTTTCAATAGAGGTAGGATTTGCTTCTAAGGTTATTTCAATATTTGGCTCAAAACTACTTAATTTGTGTAAGTGAGAGAGAATATTATTTATAAGCCTTGGCTCCATAAGTGAAGGCGTACCGCCACCAAAAAAAATACTACTAATAACAGAAGTTGATAATATTTCCTGGTAATGATCAATTTCTTTCAGATAAGCATTATTAAAATCTTCTTGATTAATTTTTTCTCTAACATGAGAGTTAAAATCACAATATGGACATTTAGCTAAGCAAAAAGGCCAATGGATATATATAGAAATTTGTTTTTTCATAAAATGATAAGTTTTTTTTAATTAGAAAAGAATAATAATCAATAGCTCAATTAATTACTATCAAACTTTTGTAACTTATAAAAATAAAAAAATATTATTTATAATCCTTGATTAAATAAATTATTGAAAGCTTTGACCCTATGACTAATTTGATTTTTTATTGTAATAGAAAGATCCGCAAGTGTTTGATCATAGCCATTTGGGATAAAAATAGGATCATAACCAAACCCATTAGTGCCACTAGAAGGGAATTTTACTTTGCCGCTCAAAAAACCTTCGGCTGTAAAAAGTTTACCTTCATTATATAAAGCTAAACTACAAACATATTTTGCATTGCTAGAAGTTAAGTTCTTTTCACTAAGCATGGTTTTGATTTGATTAATAGCTGGAATAAAATCTCCGTTCTTACTCCATCTTGCAGAATGAATGCCTGGTTGGTTATCAAGAGATTCAATACATAAACCTGAATCATCAGCAAAACATGGATATGATACGAATTGACTATAATATTTTGCTTTTAAAATAGCATTCTCCAGGAATGTTGCGCCGGTTTCTTCTGGTGGTGTTATAGCAAAGTCAGTCGCTGGAATTACTTCAACCCCTAAAAGATTAAAAAGCACATTAAACTCTTTAATTTTGCCTTTGTTACTAGTTGCTATAAAAACTTTTTTTAAATCTATCATAAACAATGCTTGAGTTAAGAATTATAATTCTGTGGTGTCTTCAGTGTTGTCTGAGCCTGGCAAGTCTTTTAATTCAGATGTGAATTTGTCATATCTACTTTCAATATTTTTATATAACATCTTATTCCCAAGTTCTATTACTTTATCAATAACAAAAGTCTTTACTGACTTCATGACTGATTTTAAACTAAAAATTTCGCTAGATTCCTGAGTTGAAAGTTTATGTAAAATTGAATCTTTTAGTTCTAATTTGCCTTCTTTTATTAATTCAAATTCTTTAAAAAGTTTTGATGTTATTGCAATAACATCAGAATCTTTTGAATATAGTTTTTTTGCAATATAGTTTTTTTTATATGTTTCTAGTGTTTTATATTCTTTTACTAAAGCTGGACTTTGTTGCCATTGTTGTAATAAGCATTGATCCCATAATATTTTGTTTTGATCATAAGAAATAAAATATCGATATGCTTCATTTATATTTTTAGGCCAAGCTTCTAGTTTTGTAGCATATGTATCTAAAGAATTAGTAGTATTAAATTGCTGCAATATATTATACATATTATGAAATTTTGTTGTTAACAGAATAAAATCTGGAACACTGGGCTTCTTAGAGCAAATAATGATATTTTTAAGTAAAAATGGACTAGAATAATGACTATTTACTGAATTAATTATATTTGGATGAGAATTATAAATTATAACTTCTTCTGGTTCGCTCTTGATTATTCTGTGAATAATTTCTTTTGCTCCAGGAGAATCAAAAACCACCGCTTTTGTACGATAATGAGCAGCTGATAGCTGAGCAAGAACAGCCCCTAAAGAGTGTCCGGTAAATGAAATAGTACAATCTGGATATTTTTTGATTACCTGATCTGCATATTCTTGAGCTGCTAAAAATTGTTGTGGTTTTTTATTAAGCCAAAGCTGTAAATCACTTATATAATCGTCAATTGTATCAATTACTTCTTTAATTTCTAAAGAATCAGGTTTAAGTGATTTTATAACCGAAGTGCCTCTATGCGCTATTACAATATGGTTGTCTCTTTTGAAGGCTGTGCCAGAATAACCGCTAATAGCTGAGTCTTTTGGATATTTAAATAAAGTAAGTGCTTCCCAATTATTAGGGATTTGGCTGCTATTTAAAGTCTTGAAAGAATCTTGATCTTCGTAGGCTAAATTTGCAAACTGA
Organism: Rickettsiales bacterium UBA6177; assembly: GCA_002422875.1. Taxonomy (GTDB): domain Bacteria; phylum Pseudomonadota; class Alphaproteobacteria; order Rickettsiales; family UBA6177; genus UBA6177. The sequence continues at coordinate 83,755 of DITT01000029.1, forward strand.
GCGTATTCAAAAGCTGTTATTTGAACCATGTGATACCTTTAGTAATAAATTAACTACTTGATGTTAAATTATTAGGATGTTTACATCAAGAGTTATTTATAGATGCTAGTTGTAATTTAAATAACGTTTTACATGCTTCTTCTGCGAGCTCTAACATTTTAAATAATTGATCTTTATTAAAAGCTGCTTTTTCAGCAGTTGCTTGAACTTCGATGAGCTCAAGTTTGTTATTTAAAATAAAATTAGCATCAACTTCTGCATTACTATCTTCTATATAATCAAGATCTACAATAATTTCTCCGTTTAAAATCCCACATGATAACGCAGCAACCTGAGTAGAAAAAGGAGATGTAGATATTATTTTCTTTTTTAGTAATTTTTGTATAGCAAGCTCTGCTGCAACATAAGCGCCAGTAATTGAAGCTGTGCGTGTGCCGCCATCAGCTTGTAATACATCGCAATCAATAATTAATTGTTGGTCGGGGATTTTGCTTAAATCTATAGCTGCCCTAAGCGACCTTGAAATAAGGCGCTGAATTTCATAAGTTCGCCCTGATACCTTCCCAGTCAAACTTTCTCTTCTTGTTCTACTATGAGTAGCCCTAGGTAACATTGAATATTCAGCAGTAAGCCAGCCGGTATTCTTCCCTCTTAAAAAATGCGGTACTTGATTCTCTATAGTAGCAGTACAGTGTACTACAGTGTTGCCATATGCAATTAAACATGATCCTTCAGCATATTTATTATAATTAGGAGTAATCGTAATATCACGTAATTGATTAAATTGTCTTTCTGAGATGCGCATAAAAATCTTGATAATATTTTAATTTAGTATTTATGGGTTGAAAATTCCATTTTGTAAATATAGATATATAATAAATTATTAGAAAGGTAAAATATTATGACACAAGATTTGCATAACAAGGACAATCTAAATGAAGATACACTTATAAATGATAAGCAGTTAGGTGAAGAAAAATTAAGTAATGTTGAAGTTCTGGAACAAGAAACTAAAGAGCAAGAAATTATAGGCTTAAAAGAAACTAATCAAGAATTACAGAATAAATTATTAAGATCTTTCGCTGATTTAGAAAATTACCGCAAAAGAGCTGAAAAAAATCTTGAAGATAATAACAAATATGCAATTGCTAGTTTTGCAAAAGATATTATTAGAGTCGCAGACAATTTAGATAGAGCCTTGCAGGTGTTAACTAATATATCATTAGATGAAAAGCTAATTGAAGATATTAAGACTGGCCTTACGATGACTCAAAAAGAGCTAAATGCTATTTTTGAGAAGCACGCAATTTGTGCAATTAATCCAGTTGCTGGAGATGTTTTCGATCATAATGAACATCAAGCAGTAGCACATCTTGATGTTCCTGAAGTAAATGCAAATTGTATAGCTTCGGTCATGCAAGTGGGATATAAAGTTTATGATAGATTATTAAGGCCAGCAATGGTGGTAGTAGCCAAATAATACTTGCTAGATAAAGCCAATACTCAATTACTATGAGATTAAAGCTGGTAGTAATTGTGTAGATGGTTAATTTGGCGGGGTTATGTTGCTGTTGCATAAATGTCACACTGTCTGATATTGTAAAAATGACACTCATATTGATCTTTACACCGTAGAGAATATTAGTTATCCTAGAAAAGTAAGTAATGATTACATTATTAACTAAATTTTAAAAAAAGGTAATAAAAATGAATAAATTCACAATGTTAGCTACTGTAGCTGCTGTATCTTTATCAGCTTCTGCTTTTGCTGCTGATTATAAAGCTGTTAAAGAAGTTAAAACTGAAGCAGTAGCTGTTGCTGCTGATGATGCGTCAACATCTTCAGATTTCTACGCTACTCTTGGTGCTGGTTATGGTCAGTTTAGAGTTAAAGATGCTGTTAGTTTCAAAAAAAATAAACCATCTTTCATGATTGGTTTTGGTAAGCAATTTGACAATCAAGTACGTGCTGATATTACTTTAGAAGGTAATACTAAAGTAACTTCAGGTACTAATAGCTACCAATCTATGGCAGTAATGGCTAATGCTTACTATCACTTTGATGATATGGCTTCTGTTTCTCCATATGTAACTGCTGGTCTTGGTTATGCTAAGAACAAAGTAACTATTGCTGGTACTGCTTACAAAAAGAATCACGTAGTTGGTCAAGCAGGTGTTGGTATTTCTTCAAAAATGTCTGACAAAATAATTCTTGATCTTGGTTATAGATTTGCTTACGCTGGTAAAGTTAAACTTGCTACTGGTGTAACAGTAAAACCTACAGCTCATAAAGTTTTAGCTGCAATCAGATTGCCTTTATAGTTTTTAGAAGTATTTAATTTTAAGTACAATAAAAATTTAAAGTATAAAAGCCAACCTCCGGGTTGGCTTTTTGCATTTTATACCTAATCTACTAAAGGTGCTTTACAGATGAGGTAAAAAAACATACAATGCTTGCTTAAACTTTAACAAACTTAAAAAGATACTAGTATTTCTTTAGAAAGTATGAAGTTATATATAATCTTTAACATTAATAGAATTAAAATGAACATCATAAAAAATATCGCAATTATTGCGCACGTAGATCATGGAAAAACGACTTTAATCGACATAATGCTACAACAATCTGGCCAGGTGGCTGATTCAAAATTACATGATAGAATGATGGATAATAACGAGCTTGAAAAAGAACGTGGAATTACCATTTTGGCAAAATGTACTGCCATTAATTATAAAAATTATAAACTAAATATTATCGATACTCCAGGACATGCTGATTTTGGCGGAGAGGTAGAGCGTGTATTATCAATGGTAGACAGTGTTCTATTACTTGTTGATGCTTCAGAAGGTCCTATGCCGCAAACAAAATTTGTACTTACTAAGGCATTACAACTTGGTTTAAATCCAATTGTAGTGTTAAATAAAATTGACAAACCATCAGCAAGGCCTGATGAAGTTTTAGATGAAGTATTTGATTTATTTGTAAGTCTTGGTGCAAATGATAAGCAGTTAGATTTTAAAGTAATGTATGCTTCAGGAAAAGAAGGTTGGGCTACGGATGATGTGGCAAAAAAATCTGAAAATCTTTTCCCACTTCTTGATGTAATAGTTGATAGAGTACCTTCTCCAAATGTAGATCTTGATGCTCCATTTAAAATGCTTGTTACAATGATCTATTCGGATCAGTTTTTAGGAAGAGTTCTAGTTGGTAAAGTTTATTCAGGAAAGTTAATTAAAAATGCAGTCATTACATCTGTAGATTTGGATGGTAAAATACTTGAAAAAGCTAAGATCACAAAATTAATGACTTTTGAAGGCTTAAGTAAAATTGCAGTTGATGAAGTTTATGCAGGTGATGTAGTTGCTATTGCGGGACTTGAAAAAACAAAAGTATCAGATACGATTGCTGCAGGTGATTCTGATCTAAAACCTGTCACTTCAACTCCTGTAGATCCACCGACAATGTCAATTACTGTATCAGTTAACACTTCGCCATTTGCAGGTAAAAGTGGTGATAAAGTAACTTCTAGAATGATTAGAGATAGGCTACTCAAAGAAGCTGAAGGTAATGTTGCAATTACCTTTAATGAGTCAGATGATAAGGATGCTTTTGAAATAGGCGGTAGAGGTGAATTACAGCTTGGAGTATTGTTTGAAACAATGCGTAGAGAAGGTTATGAAATGTGTGTTTCAAGACCAAGAGTTTTATTCCAGCATAATGAAAAAGGTGAAAAATTAGAACCTATCGAAGAAATACAAATCGATGTAGATGAAGAGCATAGCGGAGTAGTAATTGAAAAAATTTCTTCTCGTGGTGGTGAAATTAAAACTTTAGACTCAACTGGTCTTGCTAAGAAAAGAATAATTTTCCATATCGCAACAAAAAATATTATAGGCTATCAAAGTGATCTGATGTCAGATACTAGAGGTACTGCTGTAATGAACCGAGTTTTCTTAAAATATGATACTTTTAAAGCAAATACAGCTAAAAGACCAAATGGTGTTTTAATATCTATGGTTGATGGTGTGGCCTCTGCTTATGCTCTTGCTAATATTGAACCAAGGGGCGAGTTATTTATTAATCCTCAAGATGAAATATATATAGGAATGATTATTGGTAAGCATAATTTAAGTAATGACCTTGAAGTAAATCCTGCTAAAGGTAAGCAGCTTACTAATATGAGAACTACAATGAAGGATGAAGCTATTAAGCTAAGACCTCCTAAGGTTATGACTCTTGAAGCCTCTATTTCATATCTTGAAGATGATGAAATGCTAGAAATAGCACCTAGTGCTTTAAGACTTAGAAAAAAATATCTTGATCCTAATGAAAGAAAGAGAAATTCAAGAAATAATTAATTTTAAATTATTGATTATCTTTATATAAAAGCCTTATATGATATTCGTATCTGTAAGGCTTTTTTTTATAGTAGATTCAGCTCTATTTAACTCATTGTTAATCGTTGCTTGGCTAGGTTTTACTAGGGCTATAGCTCTCTTTTTTAGCACAATTATCAAATCAAAAAATTTAAACACAGATTATTTAGAAGAAGAATAGCTTTAATTTTGTTGATAATGAAAAATTATTGAATTAAGCTTACCTGCAGGGAAGTTAGTTTATTATAAATAAATTATTAACTATTTTAGTTGTAAAGTGTTTTTAGTCAAGCTTAAAGCTAAAGGTTTTCTATGGATTTAAAATCGATTTTTAAAAGTAAAAATTCAACTAATGATGAGAATTTTCCTTCATCAAGCGGTAAAAATATAGTTGCAGATGTAGCAAATTGGTATGCTGATAGATATACTAATTTATTAGTACAAAGGAATATTTTATTTCTTCTGTTGTTTTTGTTACTAGGTATAGTTTTATATTCAGTGTACCGAGTTAGTGATATATCAAGCTTATATAAAATCCAACCTTTTGTGGTCGATACGGATAAGAAGACTGGTTTAACAAATATAGTTAACCCTTTTGCAGCTAAAGATATGATAAGTAATGAGGCTTTAAATCAATATTTTATTATGAAATATATTAGGTCTCGTGAAGGTTATTGTATTACTGATTATCAATATAATTATTTTACGATAGTAAAATCATATTCTGCAAACGATGTATTTGGAGTGTTTAGTAGATATATTAATAAAAGTCCTGATAGCCCTCTTATAATATATAGAGATCAAACTTGTACTACAGTTAATTTCTGAAGTAGTTGGTAATAAAAAATCTAAAATGTTTGTATCAATTCTTCTAGGGCTTGGTATAGCATATGGAGCATATGAGTTTATTTTTGCTAAATCAGATGAGGATAAGGCTAAAAATGTTAAATCTGAAATAGATAAAAACGTTAAAACTGAAAAACCAACAGAACTTCCAGATGATCATAATCTAGAGCCGCAATTACCAGTGTTGCCTGATATTTCTAAAATTAATCTACCTGAGTTACCTCTAGGAATGGATAATAAGGATAAAGAGTTACCACCTGTACAAAATGTTAGTAAAACTTTATATGATGCGGGTTTTAACGCTCTGATACCAATAACACCAGATGATACAAAAGCTCAAAGACTTAAATCAAATATCGCATTACTTAATGGCGGTAAAACACCTGAAGCTGATTATGATGGTACGCTTGCAGGGCCTAATGCCATACCACTTACATCAAATAGAGTGACTGCAACTAGAATTGGTGATTTAAAAACTATTGTTGCTCAAGGAAAAATGATTGATGCAATTTTAGAAACAGCTGTTAATTCTGACTTGCCAGGAATGGTACGTGGAATGGTTTCTAAAGATGTTTTCTCAGAAGCAGGAGTCAATGTACTTATTCCTAAAGGAACTAGACTTATTGGTGAGTATAAATCTGGTGTAGCGCTTGGACAACAACGTATTGAAATAAATTGGACCAGACTTATAAGGCCAGATGGTATTGATATTAATCTAGAATCATCAAGCACTGATCCATTAGGAAGTAGCGGTATTCAAGGTATTGTAGATAATAAATATTTAACCATGTTTTCTAATTCAATACTCTCTAGCATCGTAAATATTGGTATTGCTCGTTGGACTGATATCAGAGATAAAGCTAATGGTACAACGTCAGCTACTTCAACTCAGGAAGTGATAATGCAGTCATTAACTGATAAAAATGGAAATATTATAGGCACCATACCTTTATTAGATTCTAATGGAAAAGTACAATATTATACAAAACCAGTAGGTGAGGTTAAGACTCCTACTGCTGCAGATGCTGCCATAAAAACAGCAGGGCAAGACGCAGGAAAGTTTGCAAATGATATTGTAAAAAAACAAATTGAAGCTGTTAAGCCAACAATTGTTTTACATCAAGGTGCAAGAGTTAGAGTTTTTGTTAGTAAAGATTTAGTATTTCCAAATATTGGTACAGCAGGAGTTAAGATCATAAGATGACAAATTATGCGGCATTAGAGGCATATTTAAAACCTCTTCAAAAAATCTTTGCTGAAGCTGGTGTTTCTGAAGTTTCTATTAATGTTCCAGGTGAAGTATGGATTGAAAATCGTGGTGAAATGCGCTGCGAAAAAGTACCAGAATTAACACTCGAGCATTTAAAAGGCTTAGGCAGATTAGTTGCTCAGTCAACAGAGCAAGTAGTTAGTGAAGAAAAGCCTTTATTGTCTGCAACATTACCTAATGGTTTTAGGATTCAAGTAGTTTTCCCTCCGGCATGCGAGGCAGGTACTGTCTGTATGTCGATTAGAAAAGGTGCAGAAGAAATTTTTACTTTTGAGAAATATGATAAATTTGGTGCATTTGACTCTACAGCAATTGAAGAAATTGAAGACGAAAATATTCCTATTTTGCGTGATTTATTAGAACAAAAAAAAATTAGAGAATTTTTAACAAAAGCAATTGTGTCAAAGCAAAATATTATTATTAGTGGTGGTACTTCGACTGGTAAAACTACTTTTACAAATGCTGCTTTGCTTGAAATACCAAATGAAGAAAGGTTAATTACTGTAGAAGATGCACGTGAAGTCTTGTTGCCTTATCATCCAAATAGGGTGCATTTACTTGCTTCTAAAGGTGGGCAAGGAAGGGCTAATGTAACTACACAAGATTTAATAGAGGCTTGCTTAAGATTAAGGCCAGAACGGATTATTGTTGGCGAGTTACGAGGTGCAGAAGCTTTTAGCTTCTTAAGAGCTATTAATACAGGTCATCCAGGTTCAATTGCTACACTGCATGCTGACACACCTCATATGGCTCTTGAGCAACTTAAGCTTATGGTGATGCAGGCGGGTCTTGGTATGCCACCTTCAGAAATTAGAAGTTATATTCTGGCTGTAGTCGATGTGGTAGTACAATTACGCAGAGCAGGAAAGGGAAAAAGATATATTTCGCATATTTACTTTAGGCATACAAAAAATAAAAGCAATGAGTTAGCAGGGAGTTAAGCATGGATAATATTAGAAATTTTATAGTATATTTACTACTTATAATGTTAGGAGTAATTGCTACGCTTTATGCTAGCACGAGTTTTTTTATATATTTAGTTTGGGGTAAAGTAATTAGTGATTATAATATAATTTATAATTATTTTATGCAGTGGTTATTATATTTATACAAAAATTGGGCTTTAATACCGGCTAATTATAGTGGCTATATTAAATATAAGTTTTTAGCTAGTTTTGCTTTAAATTTTTCAGTCGTAGGCCTCATAGTTTATTATTTTCGAGATGAGATATCAGATTTTGAACCATTTAAACCAAAAGAAAATGTTCATGGCGATGCTAAATGGGCTAATGAAAAAACTGTAAAAAAAGCAGGTCTTAGATCTAAACATGGAATGTTACTTGGTAAAGATAAAAAAGGTCTCTTTATTGCTGATGGCTTTCAGCATTGCTTATTATTTGCACCTACTGGGTCTGGTAAGGGTGTAGGATTTGTAATACCAAATTTATTGTTTTGGGAAGATTCAGTAATTTGTCATGATATTAAGCTTGAAAATTATGAGCTTACAAGTGGTTGGCGAGCTAATCAAGGGCAGAAAGTATTTGTATGGGAACCAGGGAATCCAGATGGTATTACTCATTGTTATAACCCTATCGACTGGGTAAGTAATAAACCAGGACAAATGGTGGATGACGTACAGAAAATAGCAAATTTAATCTTACCTGAAAAAGAATTCTGGAACAATGAAGCACGAAGCTTATTTGTTGGGGTTGTACTATATTTACTTGCTGTACCTGAAAGAGTGAAATCTTTTGGTGAAGTAGTAAGAACAATGCGTAGCGATGACGTAGTTTATAATCTAGCAGTAGCTCTTGATACGGTAGGAAAGTATATTCATCCTGTAGCTTATATGAATATTGCGGCATTTTTACAAAAAGCTGATAAGGAAAGATCAGGCGTAATTTCAACACTTAACTCTTCCTTAGAATTATGGGCTAACCCTTTAATCGATTCTGCTACAGCAAAAAGCGACTTTAATGTGCAGCTAATGAAAAAAGAAAAAATTACCGTCTATGTTGGTTTAACACCTGATAACATTCAAAGACTACAACCATTAATGCAAATTTTCTATCAGCAATCTTCGGAATTTTTAAGTAGGAAAATCCCTCAAGATGATGAACCATATGGAGTGATGTATATTCTCGATGAGTTTCCAACGCTTGGTAAAATGGAGCAAATTAAAGCTGGCATTGCATACTTCAGGGGGTATCGTGTAAGATTATTTTTAATTATTCAAGATACACAACAGTTAAAAGGGACATATGAGGAAGCTGGAATGAACTCATTTCTTTCAAATTCAACTTATCGTATTACATTTGCTGCAAATAACGTGGAAACAGCAAACCTTATTTCACAACTCTGTGGTAATAAAAGTGTTAAACAAGTATCAGGAAATAAACCAAAATTTTTAGATCTAAACCCCGCTTCAAGAACGGAGCAAGTTTCAGAAGTACAGAGAGCTTTATTGCTTCCGCAAGAGGTTTTAATGTTACCTAGAGATGAGCAAATAGTGCTTATTGAATCTTCACCACCAATAAAATCTAAAAAGATTAAATATTATGAAGATAAGTTTTTTACTAAAAGGCTTATGCCAGCAATTCCTATTCCTAAACAAGAACCATATACAGGTATGAGTAATGTTGAAAATAATAGTGATTAGGCAAGGTTTAGAAATAATAGTTGCTGATTTTATTAAAAAAATTAATCTCTAGAAAAGCTTCTTAAAAACTATTTGTGTTTAGAGTCGGATAGTTGCATAAAAGATAAAATTTTTAGGCTTTAGCTATAACGCTAATTCGGGATAATGGATTTGCTTAAGGCGATATTAAAGTCAAATTTTACTGAAGGTTTAACTTTTTTTAAAGAGTAAGTAACTAAAGCAGCTAGCATGTTGACGAAAGCATTAATAGGGGTCATGTGTCTGGTATGTTCAATATTCAACGTGTTTTTTAAATAACCAAAAACTGTTTCAATTAAATTCCGTTTTTGAAGTAGTATTTTATCTTTTAGAGTCAATAATTTATTCTTCATATTTTTTTTATTCCACGTATCAATTTTAATCCTCTTGCATATAAAGTTACAAATAAATTTTGTTTAATATAACCATTATCAGAATATAATAAAAATTCAGAAATTAATTGACATATAAGTAAAAAATGTTAATTTTAATTAATAACTAAAAAAGTTCATAAAAAGACTTTGATTGATATGAAATTTTATGGGGAAGAGAAATGCCAAATAGTAAATTAACACAAAGAGAACAAAACTTTCAAAAACATCTAAAAACTATTAAAGAAGAAAATCTTGATAAGTTAAAAATGATGTTAGAACAAGAAAGAGTTACATATAAATCTTTTCAGGATATGCATCAATTTAATGATGAAAGACAAACTCCTTCTACAGTTGTGAGGTGGTCAGAGTCAAAGGAGTATTTTGTACCTTTAGATCGTCAAGGATTACCAAAAAAAAAATCAACAGAAATTAATAAAGAAGGATATCAAGGGAAGCAACTTATTCATTATGCAGCTGGTTCTACATTAGAAATATTTAATTTAGTTTTAGACTCAGGAATAATAAGCGAGAAATATTCTGATATAAATGCTCAAGTCCGTATTAATGGTGTAAATATGTTGCCAATACATTTTGCAATTTTGGCTAATAAGGAAGATATAGTATTACGTTGCATTGAAGCAGGTACAAATCTTGTAGAGTATGGAGGATATGAATCTTTGTTATTGTTTGCAGAAAATAATAATGCAAATCAAGCATTAATAGGCTTGATAGATAATTATAGGATACAAAATTTTACTACACCAGTTAAACAGTTTATTGAAGGTAAAGCATTGCCAGAATCTCCATTAAGAAAGAGTTTGAGACTTACTCAAAAAAGAGTAAGTGCTCTTACTGGGGAAGAAAATAGTAATGAAAGTAGAGTATTAAGAAGTTTGCCAGAGAGCTTTATTAATAGGATCAATGAGCTACAATGCGACTCAAGTAACGGTATAAATAGTTCAACAGGTATTACAGATGATGAATCAATTCCTGCCGAAGTTCATTCAGAAAGTAGAGCTATTAGGAAAAGATCTAGATCAGAACATATATATGATGACCGAGCAAATAGTAGAGCTGTATCATGTGAATCAGTAACTAGTTGGGTAGATGAAGTAACGCGTTCTAGGATAAGAGGTGATGGAGCAACAAAAAGCAGAGCTATATCATGTGAATCAGTAGTGGATGAGGTAACACTTTCTAGGATAAGATGTGATGGACAGACAAAAAGTAGAGCTATATCATGTGAATCCATTAGTAGATGAAAGTAACACTTTCTAAGGTGAGATATTCTAATTCTATGAATAGGTAATAGTTTATATTTTAAGGTTAGTATAGAGTATAGGCTCTTGGTTGTATTGCTTAGAATTTTCGTTAGGATTTACTATATCAGTAATAGACGTATTTCTACAGATACTGCAATAGATACTGCAATACTTACTATGCAAGCTAATATTTATGATTTTTGCTTGAAATAATTATAAATATCTTCAGCAAGTTTAGCACTGATAAGCTTGACTTGCTTTAGCTCAGTTAGGGATGCTTGTGTGATAGCCTCTAGAGAGCCAAAATGCTCGATCAGGTTTCTTTTACGAGTTTCTCCGATATTTGGTATTTCGGTAAGTGAAGAAGAGAAATTATCTTTAGTCCTTTTTTTACGATGAGCTGTAATGGCAAAACGATGTACTTCATCTCGTAGGCGTTGCATAAATTGTAGAGCTATATCTTTGTTACTTAGCTGTAAAATTTTATGATCATGAGTATATATTTTTTCATTACCACCAGTTCGTGTTTCGCCTTTTGCGATGCAAATAAAAGGAATATTTAAATTTAGTTCATTAAATAAATTTTGCACTAGTGATAAGTGCCCGGGTCCACCATCAATAATAATTAAATCAGGCCATGCAAGTTCAGTATAGGTAGGATATTCGTTTAGCATTTTTTTATATCTTCTGCTTAAGGTTTCACGCATCATTTCATAATCATTTCCATTAGAATTTTCTTTGATATTGTAAAGTCTATAATCATTTTTAGAAAACCCCTGAGTTGTGCATACGACCATTGCACCTACTGAAAATTTTCCTGAAATATGACTATTGTCAAAAGCATCTATTCTTTTAATCTCAGTATTAATATTTAAAAGCTGATTAATTGCAAAAAAAGTATTTTCTTGTTTCTTACCTTGAGCTAGATGGGTAATTAAAGTATTTGTTGTATTATCATGGACAAAACTCATGATATTTTTCTGTGCTTGCTTCTGAGGTAAAACAATATTTGTAGATAATATTTCCTCAAGTATATTTTTATTATCAAGTTTAACATTAAGATATATTTTCCTAGGACAATCTACTTGCTTATAAAAATTAAGCAAAAATATTTCGAGTATTTCTTGCTCATTTAGATCTTCAGTTTGCTCAGGGAAATATGATTTATTGCCATAATTTTGACCATTTCTAAACATAAAGATTTGTACACAGTAAAGAGTTTCTTGATTGGTTATAGCTATATAATCACAGTCTTCGCCATTAAGAGCGATATTTTGTCTTGATTGCACTTCATTAAGAGCAACGATGCGGTCGCGGTATTTGGCAGCTTTTTCGTATAATTGCTTTTCACTTGCTTCGTTCATATCATTAATTAAAGTTTCACGAATCTTTTTATTTTTTCCTTGCAAGAATAGAATAACTTGTTGCAGATTTTGATCATAATCTTGTTTATTAATCTTATTAGTACAAGGGGCAGAGCATTTTTTGATGTCATATTGAATACATGGGCGCTTACGTGAGGCAAAAAATGCATCGCTACATGGTCTAATTAGAAAGATTTTTTGTAAATAATCCACAATTTTATTCACACTATGTGCTGAAGCAAAAGGGCCAAAATAAATGCCATTTTCCTTTTTTTGTCCACGATGCTTTAAGATCTGGCCAAAGTCATGATCAGTTCTAATTAAAATATACGGAAATGATTTATCATCTTTAAGTAAAATATTAAATTTAGGCTTTAAGGCGCGAATTAAGCTTGCTTCAAGTAATAAAGCTTCCTTTTCTGTTTCACAAACAATTATCTCAAGGCTATTAGTTTTACTAATCATTGAGGCTGTTTTTCTGCTGAATGTATTTATTAGAGTATAGCTGCTTAAGCGATTAAAGAGGTTTTTAGCTTTTCCTACGTATAATACTTGGCCATTTTCATCAAGCATACGATAGACTCCAGCCCTAGTTGTTGCTGAAGGGAGGAACTTTTTAATAATGTTAATGCCGTGCAATAGCTCTCCGTTGTTTTGCATAAAGTTATTATGTCTAACTTTATCCACAATTTTCGTGGATAATAATGTTGATAAAAATTGTACAAACTTTAGAATAGTTGGTATAGTCTTCGATGAAAGGCAACTAACTATTTATTCGTAATAATAGATAAATTAATAGTAAAAGAAAATGAAATATCACAATATAGGCTATGTAGCAGATAATTCGATTCAAGCTGAAGAAATTTTAGATAAAATTTTAAAAGGCAGCTTACATAAAATTCATCGAGTAAATGATACTAATAAGCAAGATTTAGATCTGATAGTAGTACTTGGTGGCGACGGTTTTATGCTTCATACTATCCACAAATATATGGATTTATCAATCCCATTTTTTGGCATTAATGCTGGTAATATTGGGTTTTTACTCAATGAGTATAAAGAAATGGACTTATTTACAAGAGTAAATAATCTTAAAAAAGTTATTATTAATCCGTTAGTGATGGAAGCAATAGATTATGAAGGTAATGTTCATAAAAAATTAGCAATTAATGAAGTTTCAATTACTCGCTCTTCAACTCAAGCAGCAAAGCTACGCATTATAATAAATGACTCATTACAACTAGATGAATTAATAGCTGATGGTATCATAGTTGCAACCCCAGCAGGGAGCAGTGCGTATAATTATTCAGCGGGTGGAGCAATTTTTCCTATTAGTGCGAATATTTTGGCTCTTACTCCTATCTGCCCATTTAGACCAAGAAGATGGAAGGGGGCTATTTTACCAGTGGATACAAAGGTAACTTTAGAAATTCATGAACCTAAAAAAAGGCCTGTAAGCTCAGTATCTGATTTTCATGAGGTCAAAAATATAATGTCAGTAACAATTTATCGCGATCCTAATAAGAAAATTCTAATAATGTTTGATCATGGTCATTGTTTAGAAGAAAGGCTAATAAAAGAACAGTTTATTAATTAAATCTAAGCTTTAACAAGGTGGCTGTAAGCATAAAGTTGTAATTTTAGTAATTTTAGTGAAATTTTATATTGATTTTAGCAAAAAAAACATTAAGATCAACTTTCTGTTGAAAAATACTTTTTAACATGATCCGGTAGCTCAGTTGGTAGAGCACCTGACTTTTAATCAGGGTGTCGCGGGTTCGAATCCCGCCCGGATCACCATTTACTTAATCCTAATCAAAATTCTTCTTGAAAGTAGATATCAATCCTTCATCTATTAGTTGCAATTCTATTTTAGCTATAATAATCTAAGAACCTTGTTTTAATTAGGGAAGAGAGAATATGAAAAAAGAACTAGAACCCCAAGGGAATGATGATGTCGCTATCATTGTAACACAGGTAGATAATTCAGAAACTGAAGCAAATACAGATGTAGTTAGGGATATTCCAGCAGTTGCTACTGCTCGGGTGCAACAAGTGACAGATGAATCATCCACTGTTGAAAGAGTTGTAGATAATTCAGATACTCAAGCAAATACAGATGTAGTTAGTGATATTCCAGCTATTAATAGTACAGAGTCTGTGTTTTCTCAAGGTACAGTAGTAAACAGTGGTTCTGATGATGATGAAACAGCAGTGGTAACTACCGAGAATAATATATTTATTAGAGGTGCTTTAAGCATTGCCAATTCAGCTTTTACTACTCTATTAATTTTGTTTAATGGTGCAAGTTTAGTATTTTTAACTATTATGTATAATTTGTTTCCAGCATCAATTCCTACAATACAAGAGCTCGATTCCGATACTGAAGAAGGTAGTCCAACAACATCTAATGAAGAATCTGATATGGATGATAGTACAATAAGAGAAGTTTCTACATCACAGGAACCTCATGATAATGGTGTAATAGCTGCAGCTAAACACCTAGAAGAAACGCCAGCTGATCAGCACGAGAATAGACCAGGATATTTAAGATTATATGGATTATCGCCAGAAGATGCTGATGCAAGGCCACTAGTGTTTGAAGAGGATGAAAGCGATACAATAGAAGGCGAAGGAGAGAGTGAGCAGCTTGATGTAGCAAAAGCTCAACCACAACCTTTAACAGCTACAGCACCTCCAAGCTCTGAAGATGTCTCTCTTCAAGTAGAAGATACTACAGCGGAAGAGATGCCTAAAAATGATCAAGCTGCTACTACTGCTGAGCCGGTGACAGCAGAAAATAGTGAAACAGCTTTAGCATATCAAGCTACACTTGTTGTAGCTGAATTAGTACCTGCAGAAGGTGATGCTGGTACTGTAGATGAGCCAGTGACAGCAGAAGGCAGTGAAGCAGCTTTAGAATATCAAGATACTCTTATTGTAGCTGAATTAGTAACTGCAGAAGGTGATGAGCCAGCTATAAATGACCAAGCTGCTCTTCCTGCTGCGGCTAAATTAATAATAGAAGAAATATTTGCAGATATTGCTCATTGGTTTATGGTTGGAGTGCCCGAAGTACCAATTTCAAATATACCAAATGAAAATGAAACAGATCATAATGAATTCTTATTAGGTGCTGCTCGCCCAATGCTTTCTTATGATAGTTAATTCATTGTATAATTAATTTAAAGAGCTAATAGGTTAATCTTTTTAGCTCTTTTTTGACATTGCTAATAGCTTTCTTATTGTAGGTTTCAGGTAAGTATTTATATATCTTGCCATTTTTTATCTGAGCTAAAAAATATTTTAAAAATCTTATGCGTCCATTCTTAAAATTACTGACTGAAAGGTGATCATATTCTTTTTGAATGTTTAAATTATATTCTAAATATTTTATATTTGTTGCTGCTAGAATTTTAAGATCAGCATCGATTAGAATAGCAGCTTCTGGTGTTTTGTAAGATAAGTGGCTTTTAGTATCGAGAATATATTGTTTAACTCTAGCTATCATACTCCTAGGCATATTTGTATATAAAAAAATACGTTCAAAAACCCTAGCACTCAAAGCCTCGTTATTATGAGAGCGTGGTGCATAAATAATATCATGAAACCATGCAGCTAAAATAAGTTCTAAAAGATTTTCATGATCTTTAGCATATTTTCTACAATGCTTTACTACGGCTAGTACGTGCGTTAGATTATGATAGAATCTATTTTTTTTGAGATAAAAGCCAAATAACATTTTACTTATAATAGGAAAAACATTGTTAATTTCAATTCCTAGATTTAAACAGTCTTTTTTTAATTGTTGTAACTCATAGTTAGCTTTATTAATAATTTTCATACTCATTTAATGTTTTATTATTTTGGTTGTAGTATACTTTAGATATGTTAAGAAAAATATTAAAGAAAAAATTAAATAGTTAGTATGGATGCAAGTAGTTTAGTAAGAAAAATTAGAAAATATAATCCAAAAGTAAATTCAGAGCGAATTATAAGAGCTTGTCAGCTTTCTAAGGCTGCTCATGCGCACCAGATTCGAGCATCAGGAGAGCCTTATTTTACTCATCCTCTAGCCGTGGCAGAAATTCTAACAGACATGAAAATGGATGAAGATTCAATAATTACAGCATTAATGCACGATACTGTAGAGGATACAGAGTTAACAATAGAGACTATTCAATTAGAGTTTGGTGATGAAGTTGCAAAGTTAGTAGATGGGGTTACTAAACTTGATAAAATCAAATTTCAACCTGATCATATTCGTCAAGCTGAAAATTTTAGAAAATTATTACTCGCAATGTCTGAGGATATAAGGGTAATGCTTGTAAAGCTTGCTGATCGCTTACACAATATGCAGACTTTAGATTTTGTATCACCAGAAAAGAAAAATAGAATATCAGTAGAGACATTAGAGATTTATGCGCCTCTTGCAGAAAGAATGGGAATGCAGCGTATTAAAAATGAATTACAAGATCTTTCTTTTGCAATATTACATCCTGAAGAACGTGAATCTATAATTAATAGAGTTAATTTCCTTAGAAAAGATGGTGGTTTTGTTGTCGATAAAATAGAATCACATATAAAAAAAACTATAAATGATGTTGGCATTGCAGCTAAAGTAGTTGGTAGAGAGAAGGCTGCATGTTCGATTTGGCAAAAAATGCGCTTAAAGAATATTAGTTTTGAACAATTATCTGATATTATAGCATTTAGAGTAATTGTTGAAGATGTTATTGATTGTTATTATGTGCTAGGCATTATTCATGCTGCTTATCATATGGTACCAAATAGTTTTAAAGACTATATAAGCACGCCTAAAGATAACGGATATAGGTCGTTGCATACTGTAGTAGTAGGGCCTAACAAGCAAAGAATTGAAGTACAAATTAGGACTCACGAAATGGATGAAGTTAATGAGCTTGGTGTTGCAGCACACTGGGTTTATAAGCAAGGTCAGAATCATTCTAAAGAAGGTAAGCAATATCGTTGGATTAGAGAGTTACTTGAGATTTTAGAAACTTCAAATCCTGAAGAGTTTCTAGAGCATAGTAAGCTTGAGATGTATGAAGACCAGGTGTTCTGCTTTACACCACGGGGCGATATAGTACCGCTCCCAAGGGGTGCAATGCCGCTTGATTTTGCCTACGCACTACATTCAGATATTGGACATTCATGTGTTGGAGTTAAAATAAATAGTAGGATTGCACCACTTAAAACAATTCTTGAAAATGGAGATCAGGTTGAGATTATTAAATCTTTAAATCAGAGTCCCTCATTATCATGGGAAAAATTTGTTATTACTGGTAGGGCTAAATCAGAAATAACAAAATATATTCGCTTACAGAAACGAAAAGACTATATATCTTTAGGAAAGAGCTTGATTTCAAAAATTTTTGGCAATGAGCAACAAGTACCTCTTCTAGAACAGAAATTAGAAGCTAATTTAAATGTTTTCCAAAAAAAAACTCTCGACGATTTATACTCAGCAATAGGTGAGGGAACTATTAGCAGAGAAGAAGTTATGAAAATAATAGAAACAGATCAAAAGAAAAGTAAAAATCTTTTAAAAAGAGGCCTTTCCTTATTAAGATTTAATAGGAAAAAAAAGATTGAAAAATCAATACCAGTAAGAGGTTTGTCACCGGGTATGGCTATTAACTTTGCTGATTGTTGCCATCCATTGCCTGGTGATCCAATTATTGGGCTTATGAATAAAGGTGAAGGAGTAATTATTCATACAGTGGATTGTGAAAAATTAAATGATAATGATAAAAAAGATAATAATTTTATAGATGTTAAATGGGAAAAAAATTCTCATGACAATTTCCATATAGGTAGTATCAAAGCAATTTTGCTCAATGAACCAGGCGCGCTTGCAGTATTAGCTGCAGTAATAAATAAGCATCGAGCTAATATTAGTAATATTAAAATTATTAGCAGATCAACAGATTTTTATGAGATTATGCTAGATATTGAAGTTATGGGGGTGAAGCATTTAACTACAATTATTGCTTCCTTGAGATCAAAAAAAAGTATACATTCTGTTGAAAGAAATAAATAAAGGAAATAAGAATGAAACTTGGTGTTAACATAGATCATGTAGCTACCATCAGAAATGCTCGTGGTATAGAAACTCCTGACCCTATAAGGTATGCACAAATGGCTGTAAAAGCAGGAGCAGATATTATTACTTTTCATTTACGTGAGGATAGAAGGCATATCAAAGACGAAGATGTTTATAATTTAAAAAATAATATTAACGTGCCTCTAAATTTTGAGTGTGCAGCAACTACTGAGATGTTAGACATAATATTAAAAATAAAACCAGAGTATGTATGTCTTGTTCCTGAAAATAGAAATGAAATAACTACAGAAGGTGGGCTTAATGTTGCAGCTCGAATTTCATATTTAAAAGATTATATTATCGAGCTTAAGAAAGTAGTTCAGGAAGTATCGCTTTTTATTGAGCCATCAATTTTGCAAATTGATGCAGCTAAAGAGGTTGGTGCTGATATTATAGAGATTCATACTGGTAAATATGCTAATCTATATCCATATAATGCACATCAACAAGAGCTTGATAATATTATTATAGCAATTAATCATGCTACTAACTATAGTTTAGCAGTTAATGCTGGTCATGGTTTAAATATTAGTAACTTAAAAGAAATAGTTGCTCTTAAGTCTATCAGAGAGCTACATATAGGTCATTTCCTTGTAGGAGAGTCTCTTTTTAAAGGGGTTGATTCTATAATTAAAGAGATCAAGAGTATTATGTAGGGATTTATAATTATTCTGATACTTTATTAATTATTACTATGGCTAGATTTCTCTATCCTATGCTTATCGTGCCTCTTTAAAATTTATGCCTAGATTACTGTAACTTAAAATATACACTTGTTGGTTTTTAAAAGAAAGGTATAATATTTAATATTTGTATTAAATTTATTAATTTACTAAGGAACTTTTTTTAACATTGACGTTTATTATAATATACTATACTAGTTGTCGTATTATATAAATATTTATTAAGTAAAGGTCAAAAAGAAAATGCAAATAGAAAGACAAATAACAAAAGAACATGTAGATCAAGCTCAAGTAGTTCCTGATCAAGCTCCAGTAGTTCCTGATCAAGCTCCAGTAGTTCCTGAGCAAGCGCCAGAA
>DITT01000029.1:103148-185045 GCA_002422875.1 Rickettsiales bacterium UBA6177
GCGCCAGAAGTTCCTGATCAAGCTCAAGTAGTTCCTGATCAAGCTCTAGAAGTTCAAAACTTACGCAATAAGATTAATGATGTTATTAAGTTGAGCGGAAAGGTAGCATATGTTGTAGAAAATATTGGTGTCTTTACAGAATTTGCAAATAAAATATCAAAATATTCAGGTAGTGATTATATTATAAGTTCAGTTTCTTCTGAAGTTAAAACAACACTCCATGCTTCTGCTACTGTAGTTACTATATGTTTAACAGATAGTTATGAATCACTTATAAGAACAGCAGGTTTTGTACTAAAAGAGTATAATATTCTCAATAACATAGAAATAAACTCATTTGCTAAATGTGCATTACAAGCAGCACCTACTAGTATGATGCAAATGTTCACTCAAAGACCATTGTTAGCAGCTACTGTAACTTTAACAAGTTTATCTTATATAAAATGTTTAGCTGGAGAAAATAATGAATATTTACCAGAAACTATAAAAATGCCAGAATTTATTCAAGGCATAAGTTATGTTGAAAGCGCAGCAAGTATTCTATCTGCCAATAGTTTATTTATAGGATTAGGTGAAACTATCAAATTTGCAAATAAATTTGAAATACAATCTATTGTTGATAGTGCTTTAGCAGGTGTTAGTGCAGTAATGGATTATAATTATGCACAAAAAGCAAGTGATATTAACTCTGGTTATATGCAGCCCACAGCTAAAGCAATTGAAAGTGCTGCTTTAGCAACTAAAGATGTTACTTTAACAGCTGCAAGCGTAGTAATGGATTATAATTATGCGCAAGTAGCAAGCGATATTAACACAGGTTATATAAAGCCTACAGCTGAAGCAATTGAAAGTGCTGCTTTAGCAACTAAAGATGTTACCTTAGCAGCTGCAAGTATAGTAATGGATGCTGATTATACTGAAATAGCTAATGAAATAATGAATTATGATTATGCGCAAGCAGCAAGCGATATTAACACAGGTCATATACAGCCTACAGCTGAAGCAATTGGAAGTGCTGTTTTAGCAACTAAAAGCATAGTAATGGATGCTGATTATACTGAAATAGCTAATGAAATAATGAATTATGATTATGCGCAAGCAGCAAGCGATATTAACACTGCTTATATACAGCCTACAGCTGAAGCAATTGGAAGTGCTGTTTTAGCAACTAAAAGCATAGTAATGGATGCTGATTATACTGAAATAGCTAATGAAATAGTAAATGCAGCTAGTAATATTAACTCTGGTTATATACAGCCTTCAGTTGAAGCAATCGAAAGTGCTATTGTAACAGCTATGGATATGCCTGGCAAAGCATTATCATTTTTACAACAATATACTAATTTCAGTCAAACTATTGATCAGAATATTGATTTAGCAGGTGATAATATTATATTGGCTCAAGTTTAATATAAAACACTTCGTTACTCTTTGCTCAATGCTTAAGAGTAACGAAGTTAGAAAGAAGTCTAATCAATTCTAAATTTTACTAACGCCATAATTATTATAATTATCCCTAAGCTAAACCAAGTAAAAGCATATAGTTTGTGGTTATTATGAATATTTGCTAAAATATCTTTAGAAATATCATTATCTTGATCGTTTTTTAGTTGTTGAAGATAAAAGCCTTCTTCTAAATTGATCTTATAATGTTGATTAATTGAGGCAATATCTATATTGAAAATTAAGTCTTTAATAAAATTATTACTCAAAGTGAACATACTTTTTTGTGGCTGTAAAAGAACTATAGCAATAATAGTAGTATTTGCTTTTTGGTATTTAAAATTAATGTAGGGTACAGCAAAATTTCTTTTGACTAAAAATTTATGACCATCAAGTAAGTTAAAAATATTAAACACATCATAAGATGCTTTATTATGTTGGTTATTATAGCGGTACAAGTTAAAATTTGGTTCAAAACTACCAGAAATTATAACTTTATGAAAAACTAAACTCTTAATAGTCTCATTTGCTAAACTATCAATCATTATTGGATTTGTGTGAGCTATATTTTCTATTTTAGTTATTAATTCGTTTTTCCATTTCATTCTTGTTACTTGCCAAAAGCCAAGTACAAATAAGATGATAACTACTAAAACTGTAAAAATTAAAAAAACAACATCACTTTGTTTAAGCTTAATGTTAATTACCCCAGACATAAATAAATATAAATAAGAATAACCATATAGCATCAACAAAATGCCAGTACCAAGCAGCAAAATTAAAACCTAGATGATTATATTCTTTTGCAAAATGTCCTTTTTTAGCTCGCACATAACAAACACTTAGAAATATAGTACCAATTATTACATGTGCACCATGGAAACCAGTGGCCATATAAAATACTGATGGGTAAATACCTTCAGTAAATTTAAAAGTAGCATGATGATATTCAAAACCTTGTAAAGCTGTAAAAATAATAGCTAATATTATAGTATATTTAAGAGCTCTTACAGTGTTGGCTTGATCGTTAATTTGTAAACAGTAATGTGCCCAAGTGACACTCGTACCTGATAATAAAAGAATTAAAGTATTTAAAAAAGGTATGTCCCAAGGATCAATAGTTTGAATATTAGCTGGTGGCCAAGATGCTTTAATTGTAGCCCAGTCACCATCAAATAGATTTGAAGGGTTTAGCGACGCATTAAAAAATCCCCAAAAGAAAACAAAGAAAATCATAATTTCAGAAATAATAAATAGCATCATTCCAAGAGATAAGCCTTTTTTTACAATTTCTGTATGTGCTTTATCTCTTCTTCCTTCTTTTATAACGTCAGCCCACCATTTAAACATGCAAGCAACTAACGAAGTAAGTCCTAAAATAAAAAAGGCTTTGCCCAATAACATATCATGCATAGCACCTATCGCGCCAAAAGCCATAATAAGAACTGCAAGACAAGTCAAAACTGGAATAGGGCTTGGCTCTACTAAATGATAATCATGCTCATGTGTTTTCATTATTCTATTCCTTTACTTTGTAAAAGCTATAAGATAGCGTTATTTCATTAACATCTAATAAATTATGATCATTTTCTATTTCGGGATCAATAAGAAATAATACAGGCATATTGACTTTTTGACCAGCTTTTAGTAATTGATTTTCAAAACAAAAACACTGAATTTTTGTAAAATATTTAGCTGCTTTAAATGGTGTAACGTTATAAGCAGCAATCCCCACAACATCTTTAGTAGAAGTGTTTTCTGTGTAATAAAAAGCAAGACCTGTTTCGCCAGGTTTTAAAATTACATTATTTTGCAAATGTTTAAATTTCCATGGTAAATGTTTATCAACATTTGAATCAAAATTTACTTTAATTATCCTGTTACCAATTTTTTTATTGGTAATTCTTTTTGAAATATCAATAGTGCCACCAGTGCCAGTAGCTTTGCAAAAAATATTGTAAAGAGGAACCGAAGCAAACGCCATACAAAACATTATTATTATTGCAATAATTGTATATGAAAGTAGTTTCTTGTTTTGAGAATTCAAAATATAGATCGCTGTTTTATAAATATTTAATTTTAACTATCGTAATAGCAAAAAATAAAATTACTACAGCAAACATAATTGCAAGTAGTGTGTAGTTTTTATATTTTCTTTTTTGATGAATTTGACTTAAAGGCATAAATTATATCCAAAATAAATGATCTATAACTATTATAGATAGAAGTAAAAATAAATAAATAATTGAATAGCTAAATAAAGCCATATAAATTTTAGGACTATCTGATTTATATATTTTATAGCTAAGATATATAAATATTATATTTAAAATTGTCGTACTGCTTAAATAAATAATACCATTTAAGCCTAAAAAATAAGGTAAATACGTACTAATAACCATAAGGATACTATAAAACAATATTTGTTTTTGAGTGTGGAGCACACCTTTAACTACAGGCAACATTGGTACTTTTACTTTTTTATATTCATCCATAATTTTTAGCGATAATGCCCAAAAATGAGGTGGCGTCCATAAAAAGATGATTAAAAATAACGATAATGATTCATATGTAATATTATTGCTAGCTGCAGCCCAGCCAATTACAGGTGGGATAGCTCCTGCTGCACCACCAATTACAATATTAGAAGTAGTAGAACGCTTAAGCCATATTGTATAAATTACTACATAAAAAAAAATCGAAAAAGCTAGTAAACAAGCTGATAAAATATTAACGACTAAGCCCATAATTAATACTGAAATCACTGCTAAGCTAATGCCGAAATGAAAGGCTGTTTCGCGGCTAATTGCACCTCGTGGTAAGGGTCTTAATTTCGTACGTTCCATAATCGCGTCTATGTCACTATCGTACCACATATTTAATACAGCAGCAGCGCCGCTACCAAGCATTATACATATTATAGCTATAGATGCTATTAAAGGGTGCATTTTAGTTGGTGCTACAAGTAGCCCAGCAAGTGAGCTAAACACAACTAAAAACATAACTCTCGGTTTAAGCAGTGAAAAAAAATCCTTTACTGTTGACTCTAATGCAACGTCCTGAAAATTTGTATCAGACGCATCAAAATGCTTCATTATTTTTGATCCTGGCCATCTTCAATTTTTGGTAAAGTTTCAAAACAATGAAATGGTGGCGGTGAAGTTAGAGTCCATTCTAAAGTATTCGCACCTATTCCCCATGGGTTGTTCGGGCATTTTTTACCATAGCGTAAAGTATAAAAAACAATGAATACAAAGAATAATGCGCTAAAAAAGGAGATATAAGAACCAATAGAAGAAATAAAATTCCAATGCGCATAAGCATCAGGATAATCAGGTATTCTTCTTGGCATTCCGGCAAGGCCTAAAAAATGTTGAGGGAAAAAAGTGACATTTACACCAATAAAAGTTAGAACAAAGTGAATTTTGCCTAAGATTTCAGGATATTGTTTGCCTGATATTTTTCCAAACCAATAATAAAATCCAGCAAATAAAGAGAATAAAGCTCCCAAAGACATAGTATAATGGAAATGCGCAACAACATAATATGTATCATGTAATGCTTTATCAATAGCTGAATTCGATAATACAACTCCGGTAACTCCGCCTACTACAAATAAGAAAATAAATCCAATTGCAAAAAGCATAGGAGTTTCAAAAGTTATAGATCCTCCCCACA
Source organism: Rickettsiales bacterium UBA6177 (assembly GCA_002422875.1). Taxonomy (GTDB): domain Bacteria; phylum Pseudomonadota; class Alphaproteobacteria; order Rickettsiales; family UBA6177; genus UBA6177. The sequence goes on from DITT01000029.1 coordinate 108,270, forward strand.
TCGTAGCAATCCAACTAAAAATTTTAATACCAGTAGGTATCGCTATAATCATAGTTGCTGCAGTGAAATAGGTTAGAGCTTCTATATTAAGGCCAACAGTAAACATATGGTGAGCCCAAACTACAAAGCCAATGGCGCCAATACCCATCATCGCATAAACCATACCTAAATATCCAAATATTGGTTTCTTTGAGAAAGTAGAAATAACTTGGCTTACCATACCAAATCCTGGGAGAATAATGATATATACCTCTGGATGACCAAAAAACCAAAATAAATGCTGAAATAAAACAGGATCGCCACCACCAGCAGGGTTAAAAAAGCTAGTACCAAAATTACGATCTGTAAGTAACATAGTGATTGCACCACCAAGTACAGGCATTGCAAGTACGATAAGCATAGCTGTTGCAAGAATCGACCAGACAAATAAAGGCATTTTATGTATAGTCATTCCAGGTGTACGCATATTTAAAATAGTTACAATTAAATTAATTGCACCAAGAATTGAAGAAGCGCCGGCAACATGAAGGCTTAAAATCGCCATATCAACCGCTGGTCCACCGTGATGAATAGCGTCGCTAAGAGGAGGGTATACTGTCCAGCCTGTGCCGGCCCCTCCTTCAACAAATGCTGAGCTTACTAATAATATAAAAGATACAGGCAGTAACCAAAAACTAATGTTATTGAGTCTAGGGAATGCCATGTCAGGAGCACCTATCATAAGTGGTACAAACCAGTTACCAAATGCTCCTACTGTTGCTGGCATAATCATAAAAAATACCATTACTAAAGCATGTGCAGTTATAAGTACGTTATAAAGTTGATGATTACCACCTAAAATTTGTATACCAGGCTTCATTAATTCCATTCTAAAAATTACTGAAAATAAAGCGCCAACTATTCCAGCAAATATAGAAAAATATAAGTACATAGTACCAATATCTTTGTGGTTAGTCGAGTAAAGCCATCTTTTTAGGCCTGTAGGGGTATCAGACATAAATCTCTCTATAATAAATTATTAAAATATATGTTATTGTGACCTAAGTTAAAAGCAAACTTAGTTTTAGCCTGTAAAATCCAGTTATCAAATTCTTCTTTTGGTATTGCCTCTACAGCAATTGGCATAAATCCGTGATTTATCCCACAAAGTTCAGAACATTGGCCGTAATATATTCCTGGCTTATTAATCCTGACCCAAGTTTCATTAACTCTACCAGGTACAGCATCAATTTTGATACCAAATGAAGGTACTGCCCAGCTATGAACAACATCTCCAGAAGTAATAAGTATTTTAACATTCGTATCTACAGGAAGCACTACTCTGTTGTCAACTTCAAGCAATCTAAATTGCCCTGGCTTTATTTCAGCATCAGGGATGATATAACTATCAAATGCAATTTCATGATCAGGATAGTTATATTGCCAATACCACTGGCGTCCAACTACTTTTATTGTCATCGCAGTTTCGACAGTTTTGTCAGCATAATAAAGAATCTTAAATGAAGGAAATGCCATAAAAATAATTATAAACAAAGGAATTACGGTCCAAATTATTTCAATAGTTACATTATGAGAAGTTTTGCTAGGTATTGGATTATTTTTTGCAGAATATCTAATACATACATAAATTAGTAATAGCGCTACAAGCGCTGAAATTCCAAAACACATAACAAGTAGATAATTATTATGAAAATCATGTAATTTTGTCATGAGTGGAGTAGCTGCTTCTTGGAAGTTAATTTGCCAAGGTACAGGCCATCCGGAAGCGTATGAAACATTCGTTAAAGCTAATAAAACAAGTAAAAATGATAAAAAAAACATCTTTAAAAAAAACCTATCTAATCCAATAATATTCAATTTAATAATCACTCCAACATTATGTCTATTTTTATATTTGAAGTCAAAGCTAAACTATAAAACAAGCATTACAAATAATATTAAGTAGCAAATTCAAGTGAATTTAATACTTGATTACTTTTTATTTAGGAAGATCTTTGTATTTTGTTTTTTTATTGTAAATTAAGTAATGTTGATTTTAACACTTAATCTTTGCTAGAGTATACTTGCCATGCATTAAGCTTATCATGCCTAATGATTATATTTCTAGAATTTGTAGGTTATTTTTATTTATTTAGAATCAAAGCAAGCTAAGCGCTAGCCAATTGCTCTAGTTCCAAGTTACTAGATGGTAGAGCAATTGGTATATTATTGTAGATTTAAGCAGCTGAATCTGTTGTTGCCTGATCTTCTACTGCTGGTTTTGCAGCTGAATCTGTTGTTGCCTGATCTTCTACTGCTGGTTTTGTAGCTGAATCTGTTGTTACTTGATCTTCTGCCGGTTTTGCAGCTGAATCTGTTGTTACTGTTTCCGTTGTGTTAGTTTTTGTCTCGCTATTACCCTTTCCGCAGCTAATTAATGAAAGGCTTAAAAAGCTTATTGCTATAATGTTTTTTATCATATGTTTTTCCTATTTACTTGTTTTTATTTTAACTGGATTATTATAGGTATTTTTATTTAAAAGTCAAAGATAATATATAGTAAGCATTAAAAAAAAATGAAAAATGGTGATAACTTAAGCTAAAGTTTTATACATCTTTAATTATCCTAATCAATTTGTGTGTCATCAGGAGGTGTATTTTCTACAGGAGGATTAACAGCTTCGACATCGTCGAGACCACAACTAACTAATAAAAGGCTTATTAGGCTAATTAATATGAGTTTTTTTTATCATATGTTTTTGCGTTTTAATTTTGTCTATTTCTTTATGGTAATTTAATTTATTATAAAATTATATAGAAATTTTTATTAGGCTTCAGTTTCATCAAGTATTTCGATAGTCTTGAGTGTTGCAACTTTAGCTGGAGAAATATTCTCATTATTTTTAAGTAAATTTATAATGTCATAACTTTCTTTTACTTGTTGAATCCCTAGTTCCTTGTCATCAATAAATGTTTTCATAGCAATATATAAATTTTGTGGTGTACATGCTTTTTGAATAAATTCAGGGATAATGCTTTTTTTAGCAATAATATTAATTATTGAAAAGAAAGAAATCTTAAGCATTCTTTTTAAGAAAAATGAAGTAATGCTATTAAGTTTATATGCCGCTATTACAGGTACTTTATTTAAAGCAAACTCACTAGTAATTGTACCGCATTTTGAAAGTGCAAGATTGCATGCTGCAATCGCATTTTTTTTATCTTGTTGATCATCAGTAACGATAACTTTATTTGTATAAAGCTTAGATATTTCTTTTTCAACAAATGATCTTAAATGGTGAAAAGTAGGGATTACTATTACTAAATCAGGGTTTGATTTAAGTAGTAAATTTATAGCGTTGATAAAAATTGGTAATAGACGCTGAATTTCTGATTTACGACTTCCTGCTGATACACAAATTAAGTAATCTTGTTCTAATAGTTTATGATTTTTTCTAAACTTGCTACCACTTCCAATTACGTGTTGAGTCAAAGGGTGACCTACAAAGGTAGTATCTAAATTTACTTTGGTAAAAAATTCTTTTTCAAATGGTAATATTACAAATAAATGATCATAAAATTTTGCTACTAGTTTTGATCTTTTTTCTTGGTAAGCCCATACAGTTGGTGCTACGTAATGAATAAATTTAGTTTGGGCTAGCCTTAGTTTTTGAATCTTACTAATTACTCTAAAACAAAAACCTGGAGAGTCGATTGTTAGTACTAAATCAGGCTTTAGTTTGATTATTTCGTTAGATATATTATTAATTTTTTTTATTAGTGCAAATAAATGAGGAAGTATTTCAAAAAAACCCATCATTGAAATTTCTTTATAGTGGAAAGATAGTTTAATACCATTTTCTATCATTTTGTTACCACCAACTCCATAAAATTTTACATTTTTGTGGGTTGCAAATTCTTGCATAAATAAAGCACCTATATAATCACCAGAAGCTTCGCCAGCAATTATAAAAATTTTGTATGTCTTTTTCATAAATTTATCTTAAAAATAACTGAATATCGTTTACAAGATCTAAAGTAAGTTGACTAGAGTTTTTATTAATTAGAAAGATAATTTCTTCAAAATTATATAATTCACCAGGTTTCAATTTATACTCAGCCTTCACAATCTTTTTATTTTGTTCTTTTTTATTCTTATCTTCAAGCAATACTAGTAAATTAGGTATGGCTTGTTCTTTTGCAGAGTTATTTTTGATAGCACCTTTGATAATTAAAAAGTTTTCGCCTTGAGAATTAAGCTTGCTTACTTGAATATTCTCTAGGTTTATATTCTTGATGTTATAGTAGTTTATTTTATCATATAATTTTTGTGCTTTTGGGTAGTAATTAGTAATTCTTTCTTTAAACAAAATTAGTGAAAGTAGTAAAGTAATAACAATCAAGACGCATGACAGTAGATAACTCAAGCTTGTATTTGATTTGATTTTTACTTCTGGTATTTTTTCAATATAATTGTAAGACTCTGAAAAATTCTTGTTATTTTCTATGTCATTATTGTCGTTTTCTAAGATCGTAGAAGTAACTAGCCAAATATTCTGGCATTTAGAACATTTAACTCTTCTGCCATTAGAGTTAATAAGGGTAGAATTGATGTCATATTTAGTATTACAGTTGCTACAATTAATAATCATCGAATAATTCTTTCTCTTAATAATTTGTAAATTTAGATTTTAATACAAATTTAAAAAAAATGAAGTTTTATTTAAAATTGTATGCAATTTAATGAGTGCAAGAAGCAGAATGTACGTGAGGTACATGAGTTTTGATAAATTTTTTAAACTTTGTCACTAGTAAATCTTTTTTTAATTTAGAAAGGTGATCAATATATATTTTGCCTGCTAGATAATCCATTTCATGTTGAATAATCGTTGCAAGCATTCCTTCAGCTTCGAGTTCTATATTCTCATTATTAATATTTGTATAAGTTACAGTAATCTTGCTAGGTCTTGTAATTTCAGCAGCTACTCCTGGTAGGCAGATCGAAGCTTCTTTGATTGTTTGAGTTTGTGAAGAGAAATATGTAATTTTTGGATTAATTAGTACCAAGCACTCTTCGTTATCAGGGTATTCTATTATTATAATGCTTTGATCAATACCAAACATATTAGCCGCAATACCTTTTGCATGCTCGGTTTTTAAAGCAATTTTCATTAATTGAATCAAAGATATTGTATCTTCGTCAATTTTCTCTACAAATTTTGTAGGAGTGCTAAGAGATGAGTGTGGGTAAAGTAATAATTGCAAAGACATAGATATTAAAAATCATCTAATTGTTATAAAGATCTAAAAAGGAAGGGGTATACCCCTTCCTAAATTTAAATTATTAACTTTTTTGCTCTTTTTTAGGAGCTCTAGGTTTTCTTTCAGTAGAAACTTTTCTTTTAGCAAGTTTTTCTGAAAAAGGATTTTTAATACCTTTTAAATCAATAAATTTAGAAACTTTATCGCTAGGTTCAGCCCCTGTTGATAGCCAGTGACTTATTCTATCTTCTTTTAAAGAGATTCTACTAGCGTCTTCTTTCGGAAGCATAGGGTTGTAATGACCCAAAATTTCAATAAATTTACCATCTCTAGGAGATCTTGCATCTGAAACTACTATTCTATAAAAAGGCTTCTTTTTTGCACCTTTTCTTGCTAAGCGTATTCTTGTAGACATAATATATTATTCCTAACTTTTTAATTTCTTCTCTATAAATTCAACATGTTTTCTTGCTTTTGGATCGAATTTTATAAAAGATAATTTCCTAGTTAATTTTTTAGGATTTTTCTTTTTTACATAAAAGAATCCAGTACCAGCGGTACTTTCAAGCTTAATTAAAATTATACTTTTTTTAGCCATAAAAAATAGATTTTACAATTGTTTAAGTTAGCGAATATTACATTCTAGGCAAAAGTTGTCAAGCTATTACTTGCAGGTAATAATATAAAATATAAAAATAGGCAATTTTATTCATGTAGAGAAATGTTACTATATTATGAATAAAAAATTAACCACTCCTCATTCTGTTAATATTTTATTAACTAATTAATGTTATAAATACTTTCATAAATAACTAATAGAATAATTTTATATGCATAATAAGGCGAGACAAAACAGAAATATCTCTGATGCAAAAACTTTTGTAACTCCTAAGAAATTTAAAATTCCTTCTAATGAGAATTTTAAGCAAATAAGAATTAATAATTATTTAGAAAATAACTGTAAGCATACAAGTTATAAGATTTTACTACTCAGCAAAAGGCTAGAGTATATACTAACAAAATTACAATTAAATGCAGATGAATTAATTAGCCTAATACAAAATTAATTTTATCCGGCTAGACAAAAACTGCTTAAACTTATATAAGATTTTAAGTCGTTTAGAAAGAATTAGGTAAAATTTATGTCATCTTATCAATATATATACGTTATAAAAGGTTTAAGTAAGAGTTATAATGGGAAAAACGTTTTTAAAGACGTATATTTATCATTTTTCCCCGGAGCTAAAATTGGTGTTTTAGGTTATAACGGAGCAGGTAAATCAACGTTGCTTAGAATAATGGCAGGCTTGGATAAGGATTTCTCAGGTGAAGCATGGCCGGCTGAAAATGTAAAAATTGGTTATTTATCTCAAGAACCAGAGCTTGATAATACTAAAACTGTTATTGAAAATATTATGCTAGCAGTTTCTGATAAAATGAAACTTTTAGAGCAGTTTAATCAAGTTAATATGAGGTTTGCTGAAGAATTAACTGATGATGAGATGAATTCTCTACTTGAAGAACAAGCATGTTTACAAGATCAAATCGACGCCTCAAATGCATGGGATACAGAGCGCGAAATAGGAATAGCAATGGACGCGCTCAGATGTCCTGATAAAACTGCTGCTGTTGCAACATTATCTGGAGGCGAAAGAAGAAGAGTAGCTTTATGTAAATTATTACTTGAAAAGCCTGATATGCTACTACTCGATGAGCCAACAAATCACTTAGATGCAGAATCAGTTTCATGGCTTGAAAACTATTTAAAAGAATATAGTGGTACTGTAATACTTGTTACGCATGATAGGTATTTCCTTGATAATGTTACTGGCTGGATTTTGGAGCTTGATAGAGGGCATGGAATACCTTGGGAAGGTAATTATACTTCTTGGCTTGTACAAAAAACAAAAAGATTACAACAAGAAGAGAAAGAAGAAAGCTCTAGACAAAAACAACTGAAACAAGAGCTTGACTGGGTTAAACAAACTCCAGCTGGGAGGCAAGCTAAAGGTAAAGCTAGAATAAATTCTTATGAAAAATTAAGAGATCAAGAATTAAAATCTGCACCAGGAACTGCTAAAATAGTAATCGCTGAAGGACAAAGATTAGGTAATCAAGTGATAGAGCTTGATAATGTTTCAAAGAATTTTAGTAAAAGCTTAATTAATAATTTGAACTTAAAAATTCAACCAGGTGCAATAGTTGGCGTAATTGGAGCAAATGGTCGAGGTAAGACTACTTTAATTAAAATGATTGCAGGCTTCGAACAACCTGACAGTGGCACTATAAAAATAGGCGAAACTGTACAATTTGGTTATGTTGACCAATCACGTGATGCATTAAATGGGGAAAATACTGTTTGGGAAGAAATTTCTGGTAATAATGAAGAAATTGAAATTAATAAAGTTTTAGTAAAAAGCCGTGCATATTGTTCAAGTTTTAATTTTAAAAGTGCTGATCAACAAAAAATAGTTGGTAATTTGTCTGGTGGTGAGAGAAATAGAGTACATTTAGCTAAAATGTTAAAAAAAGGTGCAAATGTTATATTACTAGATGAGCCAACAAATGATCTAGATGTGGATACTCTAAGAGCTCTTGAAGAAGCGATTCTAGAATTCCCGGGGTGTGTAATTATTATTTCGCATGATAGATGGTTTTTAGATAGAGTGGCTACGCATATTTTAGCTTTTGAAGATGACAATATAAGATTACTTGATGGTAACTATCAAGATTATGAAATGACGGTGAGAAAAGAATTAGGTATACCTTCTGATCAACCTATAGTAAAGTACAAGCATAAAAAGCTAGCGTTAAAGTAACAATATGGGTATCAGTTTTGCAAATTTAATTTTAATCTTGTTAATCGTTCTAGTATTTTTTGGAGCAGGAAAGCTACCTTCTGTTATGGGAGATCTAGGCAAGGGTATAAGAAATTTTAGAAAAGAACTTGATGAAAGTGCTGATAAAGACAAAAAAGAAAAAAGAAAAAAGGAAAAAATTACCAAAAAATGACAAATGAACAATTTAAAACATCTGAACAATTAAACTCGCTTATTTATGGTAAACAAGATGATGAATTACTATCATTATTTGAAGTAAATCACTTTTTGCATGAGAAAGGATTTGCACTGCTTTTAATCTTATTTTCATTTCCAATGGCACTCCCATTGCCATACCCTCCTGGGTTTACTACAATTTTGGGTTTGCCATTAATTTTTTATGGGATTCAGATGATACTTGGAAGAGTTGATCCTTGGTTACCAAAATTTATAGGGTCTAAAACTATAAAAATATCACATTTAAGGTTTGCTATTGAAAAATCACAAAAGTTTTTTTGTTTTATCGAAAAATTCTCTAGGCCAAGATTATTATCTTTAACATCTCCAAATGGAGAAAAAGTAGTAGGTTTTTTTGTATTAATTTGCGCTATAACCATTACTTTGCCAATTTGGTTTGGTAATGCAATACCAAGTTTAGGTATTCTTGTTATGAGTTTAGGTGTGCTTAATCGTGATGGTTTGGCCGTAATTATCGGTGTTGTAATTAGTATTATTGGGGTTTTTATAGCTTCTTTAGTGGTAATTTGGGGCGTTAAATTTGTGAAAGGTATTATTTTAAAAATTTTCCCATATATTAAAATATAGTGCTGACTATAAGATAAAAAAGTTTTTAAGTTAAATGATATGACTACAGTAGTTTTAGATAACGTAAAAAATAAAATCTTAGATTTGGTTACGCGCATAAAACCGTATGATTTTCTCGAGCAACAGCATATTAATGATACTATCGCATGGATTAAAAGTGGCGAGCAAATTTTTAGAGTAAGTAAGCCTGAAAATCCTCGTAAGCATCTTGTGTCTTATTTTGTTATGTTTGATCAAGCAAAAGAAAAAATACTTCTTGTTGATCATAAAAAAGCAGAATTATGGCTTCCATCTGGTGGGCATGTTGAGATAAATGAGAATCCTGAAGATACAGTGACAAGAGAGAGCATGGAAGAGCTATCTATTGCTGCTGAATTTTACTCTAAAGAACCACTTTTTATTACTCAAACAGTAACTGTTGGAAAAACGGCTGGTCATACTGATGTTAGCTTGTGGTATGTGATTAAAGGTGATTCAAATATTGAATATGATTATGACCGTGAAGAATTTTCAAATATCAAATGGTTCGCTTTAGATGAAGTTCCTTATGAGCGTTCGGATCCTCATATAAGAAGATTTATCAGCAAATTTAGAGATTTTCTATAAATTTAAAACACCGCAAAGAAAATTTAAATGATCTAATGGTTCAATATATAAATTAGCTAATAATTAACTCTTTTGCTGTTGTATAATATTTAAGATATTAAAAATGCTAAGTAAATGTTTTTAGATAAAATAAAACATAAAATCTATATAAATATAGAATCACATACAAACCATGGTAAACTTTCGTTATTAAGTAAAGTAATTTGCTTCTTTATTTTTTGGTCATTCATTAATGCGATACTTGAAACAGAAAATCCCTTATATTTAAAATATCAATTATACTTTATTACAATGGAAAAAATTTTCTTTGGGATATTTTTAATTGAATATCTTTTACGCTTTTGGATTAGTGATATAAATGAGGTTTATAAAAAATATAAATATAAAAGATTAAAGTATCTCTTCTCTTTTTATGCACTACTAGATTTAGTAACTTTGTTGATTATTATAGTTCCATATGTAAGTTCATCTCCTGCTTTTCTAAGAATGTTTAGATTAATAAAAATTTTACGAGTAATAAAATTTGGTAGATTTTCTAGCGCTATTTCAAGATTAAAATATGCTTTAACTAGCAGGGCTCCGGATTTGTTTTTAACAATATCTGTTGCAGTTGTAGTTATGATTTTGGCAGCTTCACTTTTGTACTTGATTGAAAGTGATGTTAATCCTGTGGCTTTTGGGAGTGTACCAAGAGCAATGTGGTGGGCTGTTGTAACTTTAACAACAGTTGGTTATGGAGATGTATATCCAATTACTGCTCTTGGAAGAGTAGTAGGGGGGATGATAGCAATTATTGGTCTTGGGTTAATAGCTATGCCGGCTGGTATTCTGGCTGCAGCTTTTAGTGATGCAATGAAAATTGAACGTCGAAAAGAGCGAATAAAAAAATTAAATAAGCAATAATTTTAGAAATTTAGGCAGGAATTTTGCTATTTTTACAAAAAAGCTATTTACAATTATAATTAATTGTTTTAGATTTAAAATCATTGCCGGATTAGCTCAGTGGTAGAGCNNGTAGGTCGTCAGTTCGAATCCGACATCCGGCACCACTCTTTTTTCTTTCGTAGCATGCCTAGTTTTGATCTAGAAGATAAATATCCATCACAAAAAATAATTGGCATCGATGAAGTTGGGCGAGGTTGTTTATTTGGCCCAGTTGTAGCAGCTGCTGTAATGCTTAATAGAGATATTTTTATTAATCACGGAATTAGAGATTCAAAAAAAATACTTAAACCTAAAAGAGAATTATTAGCAGATTATATTTGTAAAAATCATCATTTTGGTATTGGTATAGCAACAGTTCAAGAAATTGATAAATTCAATATTTTAGAAGCAACTAAACTTGCAATGCAAAGAGCCGTAGTAAGTATTTCTCTTGCTATAGATATCGCATTAATAGATGGTAACATGGCGCCAAAGCTTGATTTTAAGACTGAAACTGTAATTAAAGGCGATGATTTGTCATTTTCAATAGCAGCAGCTTCAATTGTTGCTAAAGTTACTAGAGATAATTTAATTTGCAATTTAGCCCAAATTTATCCTAATTATTTTCTTGAAAAAAATATGGGTTATGGTACCGCTAACCATATTGCTTCGATATATAAATATGGCATTACTGATATGCATCGTAAAAGTTTTAATCCTGTTAGGTTGATATTAGATAAAGATTAAAGCCTGTTAATTTTATTGACAGCATTTAAAGGTTAATATATTTTTACTCAGTTAGCCTCTGTGTGGGCTTTAATTAAGATAAGTAAATTAAGTAAAGACGCATTATGTTAATTAGCTATGTTGATAAAATATTTTTTATAGCCTGCATGATAAATGCTAGCTTGTTTTTGCCTCAAATTAGACTTTTATATAAAACTAAAAATAGCTCAAGTGTTTCACTTACTATGTTTTTGTGTTTTAATATTATTCAAGCAATAACTATGTTACATGGATATTTACATGATGATACGTACTTAGCTATAGGCTTTACATTAAGCTTTATTAGTTGTGGTTGTGTTACAGCCCTTATTATTTATTATAGATTTAAGGAAGAAGAATAATCATGAGAGTAAAAACGTATTTCTCAAATCTTGATAAAGAGCTTTTAAATTCCCAAGACAATTCCCATTGTGTTGTGCCGATTAGTGTAGGTCAGAAATATCATGAAGATAAAAGAATGGAATCTACACTAGATTTAATAAATCGTAGCTTTAAAAAATGTACAATCTTAGTTTGTGATACTTTACAAAGATATAGTCATTTTTCAATGATTAATGATAAAACTTTTGAAGAAGTTACAGAATATTCTTTGAAAGCAGGTGATGAATGGATAAAAAGAAATCAACCATATATAGATAAATTAACAATTCCTACAGTTGTTGAAAGATGGGATATGTGGTTAGATCATAAAGAATTTAACAATTACAAACATCAGATCAATAGTTTATATTTAACAGATGATGATTTTAAAAGAGTGCTAGATGGGGCTGTATTAAAATACGTTGAGAGACTTTTCATTAGAGATAATAATGCTGATCTTGAAAAAGCTAAAGAAATGTCAATGCAATATTTAAAAGAAGAGAGCGCAATTTTCTTTTTAGCAACTAAAACAAATAACTTTAACTATTTCATTTATCCTACTATTATAGATCTTCTTGATGTATTATTTGAAAAATTAGAGTATAAGAATTTATGTCATCGCTGTTATTTACATGGGCTTAATTTTAAGAAATCAAACATTTTAACTTAAATGCAAAAATCATTTTTATTTGAAGACATAATCAATCAAATCCCGGGACATGTATATTGGAAAGATTTAGAAGGTAGATTTCTAAATTGTAATTTAAGACAAGCCCAAAATTTTGGCTTTGAAAAAATTGAAGATGTAATAAATAAAACTGATATTGAGTTACTTGGTAAAGAGGTTGGTCAAAGAATTCGTGATAACGATTGCGAAATCATAAAAGCCAATCAATCAAAAATTTTTGAAGAATCTGGTGAGTATAAAGGAGAAAAAGTTACTTACATTAGCCATAAATCACCATTGCTTGATGAGTTTAGTAATGTAATTGGTATATTTGGTGTTTCAGTTGATATTACAAAGCAAAAAATAAAAGAAGAGCAATTGCGTTTTGAAAATAAATTTAATGTGCTAACAATTGAAAATATTATTGCTAAAATGCCAGGGCACGTTTATTGGAAGGATACAAAAGGTGTATATTTAGGTTGCAATGATAAACAAGCTAAAAGCTTTGGGATAATAAATAATTCTGATGTAATTGGAAAAACAGATTATGAATTATTAGGAGATACCAGTGCCACTCAAAATATTATTTCACACGATCAAGAAATTATTATTACAGGTGTGGCTAAGGTTGTAGAAGAGCCAATAAATTATCAAAATAAAGATTATATCTTTTTAAGTCATAAATCACCTTTACAAGATGAAGAAGGTAAAATTTTAGGTATGGTCGGTGTGTCTATTGATATTACTCGGCAAAAAGAATTAGAATCAAATCTTTATCACAAAACACATGAACTGCAGGAAGCGCTAACAGAAAAACAGAGATTTCTAAATAACTTAAGTCACGAAATTAGAACACCATTACATGTAATAAAAGCAATATCTGATGAGCTTTTTGAAAATTTACAACATTTATCTTCGCAAGAAATACAAAACTTCCTACAAACATTAGTTGAAAATAACAATAGACTGATGAAACTATTAACAAATTTATTAGATGTAGCTAAAAGAAAGCAAGCAAGCAAAGAAATTGATATACAAAAATCAAATATAGTCAATATCGTTAAGGAGTGCATAAACGAGGTTAAGCAAACTACAAAAATCTCATTAAAAGCTACTAATGATCAAATATTGATTAATTGTGATGAAATAAGAATTAGTCAGGTCATTAGAAACTTACTTGATAACGCTATAAAATATGGTGCAAAAAGCGAAATAGTTGTAGAAATTACAGAAAATGTAGATAAGCTATTATTAAGTGTAAATGATTCAGGAGTTGGAATTCCAGAGTCGGAAAAAACAAAAGTATTTGAACCATTTTTCCAAAGTACAAAAACACGTCAGAACAGTGGTGGTACTGGGCTAGGCCTTTCGATATGTAAAGAAATTATAGCAGCGCATAAAGGAAAAATTTGGGTTGCAAGTAATACAAAAAATACTACATCTATTAATATAGAATTACCTTATAATTTATGACAAAAAAAATATTATTTGTAGATGATGAAAGCTCGATAATTAGTATAACAGAATTGTTCTTTAAGCATCAAGGTTATAGCTATATTATCGCTGATTCCGGAGAGGGTGCTATTGTTGCTCTTAATAATCAAAAAGATAATATTGGTATAATTTTTCTAGATTTGATGATGCCCGGGATTAGTGGGTTTGAAGTGCTTGAATATATGAGAGATAATAATATTAATATTCCTACAATTATCCAGTCGGGATTAAGTGATGAAGCTGTAGTTAAGCAAGCGTTAGATCTTGGTGCTGTTGATTTTGTTACTAAGCCTTATACTAAACATACACTTTTTAAATACTTAAGTCAGTTTATAACTGCTAGCCCTGATCAAACAAAGTTATAATTTATAGCTATTGGCTTCTATTGGTGGCAAATGGGTCTGGTAATAATCGTTAATCGTCTTTTATCCTGGTCTTAACTAGGTTGTACTCACTTCTCCCCAGTACAATTTTTAACTTAATTTACTATAAAATCTTTATCAAGGAATCTTTTTAACCAAGTAGCAGGTAAAGTTTTTCTGTAGAGGTTTTTTAAGAATGAACCATTTTTTGGCCAGGTACCATTAAGGGCATCTAAAATTTTTGGTTGACCATGAAAAGCAATCACTTTTGCGCCTTTGGGTAATTTAGGAGCTTGAAAATATCTTAAGTAAAAAGGAGGGATACATTTTCTTTTAAAACTTACTGCCCATTCTTCAGGATAAAATTTTAAACTATTAAATTTTTCAATTACTTTAAGTGATAAATATTCTTGGGTTGCTCTGGGAAATGCCTTTATCCATTTTTGTGGATTATCTTCAAAGTCTGTTTTAATACTGCCTAATGTGCCAACAACCCATGAATAACAAGATGCATTACCAATTTTATTACTATTCTTAAGCCAATCACGAATAATAACAAATTCATCATTCTGAGGAAAAGAAATTAAAGAATCTATTTCGTCAATTATAACCACATCAAGATCAAAAAATAAAACTCTCTCGCCCTTTAACATGCCTAGATTATCATCACATAGACCTACTTCTTTCTTGTGATTATATTTATCATTAATATATTTAGGCTCTATATTTAGTACTGGCAATTGATGAGTTATTATATCTGAATGTAAACCATGAGTTTCATCGGTAAAGCAATGAAATTTTAAAGTATGTAGATGAATGTTTTGTTTACACATAAATAATAAATTATTCACATCTTTAGATGTGTATATGCTCCCCCATTTTATGCAGATAATATGTGCTATTCTCAATTTTGTTCTCTCTTTGAAATTTATTTTAAATAATTTAGAGTTATGATCTTAAGTTAATTTATACTGATTGCATTGCCCACATTTTTGCATACTTACCACCCTTTTTTAAAAGCTCTTCATGATTACCATCTTCAATAATATAACCTTTGTCAATAACTATTATCCTGTCCATTAATTTTAATGTTGAAAGACGGTGAGCAATAATTAGTACTGTTCTTTCTTGAATAAGTGCTTCAAGGCTTGTACGTATATTTTGTTCAGTTAAACTGTCAAGAGCAGAGGTTGCTTCATCTAAAATAACAATTCTAGAGCCCTTAATAAAGGCACGTGCTATAGCTATTCTTTGTTTTTGACCACCACTAAGTTTAATTCCTCGCTCGCCTACAATAGTATCGTAGCTATCTTGTAATGTTATAATAAATTCGTGACACATAGCCTTTTTGGCTGCAGCTATTACTTCATCTTGAGTAGCGTTTATATTGCCATAGCTAATATTTTCGTAAATACTTCTATTAAATAAGATTGTATCTTGAGGAATAAGAGTAATATTTTGATGCAGTGATTCAAGAGTGGTCTCTTTTATATTTTGATTATCTATTTCAATATTACCCTGGTTAGTATCGTATAACCTCATTAGTAAATTAATTAAAGTACTCTTGCCACTTCCTGAAGTGCCAACTAGACCTATTTTTTGTTGGGCTTTGATATTTAAATTAAAATTCTTAAAAATTATATTATCACCGTAAGCAAAATAAAGATTTTTTATATTAATACTCCCATCAGTTATTAATAATGGTTTAGCGTTAGGTAATTCAGTAATTTCATATGGCTTGTTAATAGTCTCTAATGAGTCTTTTATTGATCCTACGGCTTCAAATAGTTCTAGAATTTCTAGGCTAATATTTTCTAAACTATTAGTAATAGTATAACTTAGGGAGTAAATAAGAACAAAATCACCAAGAGTAATCAACTTTTGAATAAGTAAATGAATAGATAGGAAAACAAGGCCAGCAAGTAAAATAATATTTGAAATTCCTTGGAATAATCTATTAATTTGAGTAAATAGCGACATTTTACGTTGCGTAGACATTTCAATATCTAAGTGCTTATCAAGAAATTCATTTTCATATGTATAATTTGCAAAAGCTCTAATATTAAATATATTAGTTATTGCATCGATTATGCGACCGCTAACTTCACTTTTTTTTGCAGCATGGATTCTAGATTTTTCTTTGATATTACGACCAAAAAAAAATGAGCAAGCTGAATATAATATAGCCCAGAAAAGTACAGCACTAAAAAGTAATAAATTAACTTTAAAAGTTAGATAAAGTGCGGTAAATAAAGAAATAATAACAGGTATTATATGAAAAATTACCATACCAAAAATTAAAGAAAATTGACTTGAAAGCTCAGATATTCTATGACCTAATGCGCCAGAAAAATTCTCAGCAAAAAAACGATGTGAGTGTTTTTGCAAATAATTAAAAACATCTCTTTTTATTTGAATTCGTATAGCTGGTAACGTAAATACATTTGTAAGACCACTTATTCTATGGGTAAATAGCGAAAAAATAAGTATTAATATCAAAAATTTTAGATCAGAATGAAGAATCTCAAAGTTAATATTTGCAATATTTGCGGACACGGTATCGATTATTTGCTTGATAGCAAAAGAAATATAAGGAGAGCTTGCTGCTGCGAGGGCTTCGCACAATACTAAAATAATAAATTTTGGATAATGCCTTGCAATATAGATAGTTGAAAAGCGAGTGATAGTGCTAAAGTTAAGTTTTTTATTCACTGACTTTGCCTTAAAATATACTTATAATAGTGTATTTATTTAACATTAAATTTTAGATAAATCTATGAAAATACTAACATTTCCAAAATGAATTTAAAGAATATTATAGTGAGTTATGTGATTTTAATACTTTGTCACTCCTCCGCTTACTAGATTTCCTTAGCTTGCGTTATCGTGCTTAATATAAACTCTCACATAACTCACTGTAGTAAAACATCTTTTTAAAAGGTAATAAAAAAGCTGTTAAATTAATCGTTGTTATATTGTCTTTCAGATGACTCATGTTTTTCTTGTGACTCTATAGTCATCGTTGCAATTGGTCTAGCTTCGAGTCTGTTTATACCAATTTCCTCTCCTGTTATTTCGCAATAACCATATTCTCCAGTCTCCACTCTCCCTAATGCAGCCTCAATTTTGCTAATTAGTTTTTTATATCTACCTCTAGTTCTCAGCTCAAAAGCAATATCGCTTTCAGTAGAAGCGCGATCATTAAGGTCTGGTTCTAGAAGTTTTTCAGTTTTAAGATTATTAATCGTTTCTTTAGAAGATACTAATAACTCATTTTTCCAAGTTAAAAGTTTGTTTTTAAAATATTTTAATTGCAAATCATTCATGTATTCTTCATCTTGATTTGGCTTATAGTCCATTGACAGTTCTACTCTCTCCATAAAACAACCTATATTACTAATTCAACTTAAGTTACTTTAGGTGAAGTAAAAGATAAAATCAATTAAAAAACGCAGTAAAGAGTTAAAAAGATCAAAAATTAATAGAAGTTAATTTCGTTCGAATAGAGTTTCAATATTGCTAAGTTTAAGCTCAATAAATGTTGGGCGCCCATGATTACATTGACTTGAGCCAGGAGTTTCCTCGATTGCTCTAAGTAAGGAATTCATTTCATCTAGATTTAAAACTCTGCCTTTACGTATAGAGTGATGACAAGCAAAAGTTGCAAGAATCTCATTAAGTGCGCTATTAAAGGAAAGATCTTCTTCATGTTCAGTTAAATTTGCAATAATTTCTTGAATTAAATTTTGAATATTAGTTGTAGCAATCAAAGCAGGGACCTCAGAGATTTTAATAGTATTTTTACCAAAGTTTTCAAAAGTAAGTCCAAGCTTTTTAAAATCTGTAGCTTTATTTGTAATTAATTCAAGCTCATGTTCACTAAGCTCAATAATTTGTGGAATTAAAAGTCTTTGAGTTTTAAGTTCGTTTTGATTATAAAAATGGTGCTTTAATTTCTCATAGACTATGCGCTCATGTGCGGCGTGTTGATCTGTAATAATAACGCTGTCAGTAGTTTGTGAAATTATATATGTCTCATTTAATTGACATTTAGCAGCTCCCATTGGAAATGCAAGTTTGGTCTGATCTTCCGCGATAATTTTTTCATTTCTTTGTTCACTATAATTTTCTGTTTTATTTAAATTTTCAATAGGCCTAACGCTAAAATGTGAAATAAATGAGTTTTGCTTAGAGTCTGAAACTTTATAATCAGCGCTTGCTGAGTTTTGAACTGGGTTCATTTCAGGGTTTAAATAATAATTAGATGATTTTGCAAAACTAGAAGGTAGTTTAGAATTATTACTAGGGATAAAAGTTTCAAGTGCTTTTGTAGCAATAGTTGTTGATGTTTTATTAAAGTTATTAGTAATGGCTGATCTAATGCTTGAAATAATTAAACTTCTTAAAGCTTGAGGATCTTGAAATCTTACCTCAGCTTTCGTAGGATGCACATTAACGTCAACTTCAGATGAGGGCAAGGTAATGAATAATACTACAGTTGGATATCTATTAGGGCTTAAAAAATCTTGATATGCTACTTTTACACAAGTTGATAGGATCTTATCTTTAACTGGGCGTTTATTAACAAATAAAAATAAGTCATTGCCATGAGCTTTATTAAAAGTTGGATGGCTAATAAAGCCACTGATATTAACTTTATTATGAGTGTTTTGAATAAATAAATGATTTTCTAAAAATTCTTTACCTATTAGCTGCTCTATTTTGCTTAAAAAAGAAGGATTTTCAGATTCTATTTTAGTTAAAGTTTGTTTATCATCAACTTTTAGAGTGAAATTAATTTGCTCATTAGCTAGAGATAATTTCTTGATGATATCAATAATTGCTGCAGTTTCAGCTTTCTCAGTTTTTAAAAATTTTAAACGGGCAGGGGTAGTAAAAAATAAATCACTTACAGTAATATGAGTACCAGCTGTGATAGAAGAAGGTGCTATCTTCGATATTTCTCCACCTTCAACATTGATAGAAAAGCCTTCTGCTGCTTGTTGTTTTTTGGAAGCAATAGACATCCTACTTACGGCGCCAATAGATGCTAAGGCCTCACCACGAAAACCTAAATGCTTAATATCATCAATATTATCTTCATCTAATTTTGAAGTAGTATGTCTTAAAATAGCAATATTTAAATCATCTTTGCTAATACCATATCCATCATCTTTTACTGAAATAAAATTTCTACCACCGCTGTTAATTGCTATATCAATATTTTTAGCCCCTGAGTCAATAGAATTTTCAACTAATTCCTTAATTACAGAAGCTGGGCGTTCAATAACTTCGCCTGCTGCAATTTTGTTAATTGTTTGGCTAGATAAGAGTTTTATGTTCATGATATAACAAATTTTTTATATAGTTATTAACACAAAGATAGTTAGCCTTCAATTAACTTTTGTTCTAAATATAAATTTTTATTAAAGGGGGGGTTGTAAAATTAAAAATTACAATTATATCTATAAAAAATAAATATTAAATATTAAATAATTTTAACTTGAGGATATTATGGGAAATTACGTTTTAGGTATAGATCTTGGTACTACAAATTCATGTGTGGCAATAATGGAAGGCAAATCACCAAAAGTAATTGAAAATAGTGAAGGAAAAAGAACAACACCTTCAATGGTTGCATTTACTGAGTCTAATGAAAAATTAGTTGGTGAGGCTGCAAAAAGACAAGCGGTAACTAATCCTACTAATACACTTTCTGCGATAAAAAGATTGATTGGTAGAACTTATAATGATCCTACTACTAAAAAAGATCAAGATATGGTGCCTTATGAAATAGTAAAGGCAAATAACGGTGATGCTTGGATTAAAGCTAAAGGTGAAAATTATTCACCAAGTCAGATTAGTGCTTTTATCTTACAAAAGATGAAAGAAACAGCTGAAAATTATCTTGGCCAAGAAGTTACAGATGCAGTGATTACTGTTCCTGCTTATTTTAATGATGNNCAAAGACAAGCAACTAAAGATGCAGGTAAGATTGCAGGGTTAAATGTTTTAAGAATTATAAACGAACCAACTGCAGCAGCTCTTGCTTATGGTCTTGATAAAGAGCAAAATAAAATAATCGCAGTTTATGATCTAGGCGGTGGTACATTCGACGTTTCAATTCTTGAAATCGGTGATGGAGTATTTGAAGTTAGATCTACCAATGGTGATACATTCCTTGGTGGTGAAGATTTTGATAATAGAATTCTTGAGCACTTAATTAATGAATTTAAAAAAACTTCAGGAATAGATTTAAAGAAAGATCCTTTAGCATTACAAAGACTTAAAGAAGCTGCAGAAAAAGCAAAAATAGAATTATCAAGTGCTTTAGAAACAGAAATTAACCTACCTTATATAACTGCTGATGCAAGCGGCCCTAAGCACTTAAATTTAAAATTTTCTAGATCTTTCCTTGAGTCTCTAGTTGATGATCTAATTGAAAGAACTATTGAGCCTTGTAAGAAAGCTCTTCAAGATGCTGGTCTTTCTATTTCTGATATAAAAGAAGTAGTGATGGTTGGTGGTATGTCAAGAATGCCTAAAGTAAATCAAAAAGTAAAAGATTTCTTTGGTAGAGAGCCGCATAAAGGTGTAAATCCTGATGAAGTAGTAGCTTTAGGAGCCGCAATACAAGGTGGTGTACTTAGGGGGGATGTGCATGATGTCTTGCTACTTGATGTTACGCCTTTATCTTTAGGTATTGAAACTTTAGGAGGAGTATTTACTAGTCTTATTGATAGAAATACTACAATTCCTACTAAAAAATCTCAAGTTTTCTCTACAGCTGATGATAATCAATCTGCTGTCACTATTCGTGTTTTCCAAGGTGAGCGAGGTATAGCTGTAGATAATAAATTGCTAGGACAGTTTAATCTAGAAGGAATAGCTCCTGCACCTAGGGGCATGCCACAAATTGAAGTTACTTTTGATATTGATGCTAATGGTATTGTAAATGTTTTTGCTAAGGATAAAGCCACTAATAAAGAGCAAAAAATTACTATTCAAGCGTCTGGTGGGTTATCTGATGCTGAGGTTGAAAAAATGGTGAAAGAAGCTGAGAAATTTGCAGCTTCTGATAAAGATAAAAAAGAGAAGATAGAAGTTAAAAATCAAGCAGATAGTTTGATTTATAATACAGAAAAAAATATTAAAGAGCATGGATCGAAGCTTGCAGCAGCAGATTTAGAAAAAATTGAAGCAGATGTTGCAACTCTTAAGGATGCTATAAGTAATGATGATTTAACTCTTATGAAAACAGCTCTTGAAACTTTGCAGCAATCAGCAATGAAAATTGGTGAAGCAATGTATCAGCAGGGCTCAGAGGCTTCATCTACGACTCATAACGAAGACCAAGCTAACTCTTCTTCGCCTGATGATGCAAAAGTTGTTGATGCAGAATACGAAGAAGTTGATGATAATAAAAAATAACTAAATATATCAAGGGCGCATTGATTTATGCGTCCTTTTTTTAATTTACTTACAAATAAAGAAAGTTGCTGTTTTTATGTCTAAAAAAGAAGATTATTACTCGTTACTTGATGTGCAAAAAAATGCCTCTAAAGAGGATTTAAAAAAAGCTTATAGAAAAAAAGCTATGCTTTATCATCCAGATAAAAACCCTGGAGATCAAAGTGCTGAAGCAAAGTTTAAAGAAATTAATGAAGCATATGAAGTTTTGAATGATGAGCAAAAAAGAGCAGCTTACGATAGATTCGGGCATCAAGCATTTAGTAATGGTGGTGGCGGTGGAGCAGGTGGTTTCGGCGGCGGTGGTTTTCATGAAAGCTCAGGTTTTGGTGATATATTTGGTGATATATTTGAAGATTTAATGGGAGGTCGCAGTGGTGGCCATGCTAAAGTAAATACTCGTGGCTCTGATCTTAGGTATAATATATCAATTACTTTAGATGAGGCTTTTGAAGGTAAAAAAACAAAAATAAAATTTAAGACAGCTATGCCGTGCGGTACTTGCAAATCTACGGGTAGTAAAAGCAGTAAAAGAATGCAGCAATGTAATGCATGTGGTGGCAGGGGTAAAATTAGGCAACAACAAGGGTTTTTTGCAATTGAAAAAACTTGTAATCATTGTAATGGTATTGGTCAGATTATTTCAGACCCTTGTAATACTTGCCATGGCCAGGGTAGAGTAGTTGGAGAGAAAAGCTTGTTAGTTACAGTTCCTTCTGGGGTTGAAGAGGGTAGTAGAATTAGGCTTAATGGAGAAGGAGAGTCTGGTATCAGAGGTGGTGCTCCAGGTGATTTATATATTTTTATTTCTGTAAAAGAACATGCAATGTTTATGCGTGAAGGTTCTACTTTACATATAAAAATGCCATTAAAAATGACCACAGCAATTTTAGGTGGTGCTATTGATGTGCCAATTATTGATGGTAAAATTGCTAAAATTACCATACCTGAAGGTACACAAACAGGGAGTAAATTTAGGCTTAAAGATAAAGGCATGTATAAGATGCAATCAAAAATTCGTGGTGATATGTACGTTCATGTAAACATTGAAACACCAATTAAACTTAACAAAAAACAAAAAGAACTACTTGAAGAGCTTGATAAAACTTTTGAAGGTGGGTCTTCTCCTGAAAGTGAGAGTTTTTTTAAAAAAGTTAAAGATTTATTTTAAAAATTTTATTATATTTCTTGAATTTTTGTAAATATTTGGCTTAACTTAAATATAAGACATTAAAATATTTAAGGATATGGAGAGAAAAAAGTTAATAATTTTTGATTGCGATGGCACATTAGTTGACACCGAGTCTATGCATGCAGAATCAATTTCAAGAAAATTTGCTGAGTTTGGTTTATTGCAATATACACCGGCATTTATTGAAGAAAATTTAATTGGTTATGGTAGTAATGTTTTTGAGCAGATTATTAGAGATAATCTACCTGCTAATATGCATTTTGATAAAAAAAAATTCTTACAAAGCATGAATAAGGAATCAGTTGACTCTATTGCAATTAAAGCAAAAGAGATAGCAGGTATTAAAGAGTTGTTAGAGAAATTGGATATGAATCTATCAGTTGCTTCAAATGGTTTAAGAGAGGTAGTACTCGAATCTTTAAGGTGCACTGGGTTAATAAAGTTTTTTGATGAACAATTTATTCATACAGCTGCTGAAGTAAGTATGCCAAAGCCAGAACCTGAATTATTTTTACATGCTGCTAGGAAAAGAAATGTTTTAGCTGAAAATTGTTTAGTAATAGAAGATTCTCATGTAGGTGTACTAGCTGCAATTAAAGCCGGAATGCAAGTTGTTGCTTTTATTAGAGAAGAGCATAAAAATACTAAAAACAGCAAGCGAATTAAAGAATTAAAACCTCATTTTATAGTAGATCACCCTAGTAAAATTTTGTCTTGCCTAGTATAAAGTTTTATCTAATTTTCTATAATATAAATTTAAAAAAATAAAAAAAATAGAAAAAATAACTAATTTGATCAAAAACTATATTTATTCTCTTGCATAAAAAAAAATACTATGTTAGATCTAATACTTCAAAAGTTAATAAGGGCGAATAGCTCAGCTGGTAGAGCGCCTCGTTTACACCGAGATGGTCGGGAGTTCGAATCTCTCTTCGCCCACCATATTAACTAATTATTTTATTTGAATAAAAGTGCGAATTAAACTTTATCAATTCTTAATAATAATCTTATTTCCACTCATTGTATTATTTTTTTTATATCGATTAGCCAAAGGTAAAGAAGATCCAAAACGCTTTTTTGAAAGATTTGGTTTTACAAAAATTCCTAAACCTAATTTACCAATAATTTGGTTCCATGCCGCAAGTGTTGGCGAGTTTCTAGCTGCCGAGCACTTAATTAAGTTAATTATAAATAAATATCCAGCTCATCAAATATTGCTTACCACCTCTACATGGAGCTCTGCAAAATTAGTTAGATCTAAAAATATAAAGGGTTTAATTCACCAAGTTGTTCCATTTGATGAGTATTTTTCAGTTAAGAGGTTTATGAATCACTGGCAACCAGTATTATCTATTTTTATAGAATCAGAATTATGGCCAAATTTAATTTCATTCGCTGCGGGTTATGGCAAACTTGCTTTAATAAATGCTAGGATAACTGATAAAACTTATAAAACATGGCTGCGCTATAATTTATTTTTTAAAGAAGTAATAAATTATTTTGACTATATTGATGCGCAAAGTAATAAAGATCAGCTGATGCTTGGTAAATTAGGCGTTAGTAATGTAAAAAACAGTGGCAATTTAAAATACAATACTAAGGCTTTAGCTATTAATGATTATGAAGTCAAAAAACTAAAAGAACAAATTAACAATCGACCAGTTTTTTTAATTATTAGTACACATGATAATGAAGAAGAAAGGCTTGCAATAGTCCATAAAAGAATGCGGATAAAATATCCAGATCTTTTAACTATAATCGCACCACGTCATCCAGGAAGATGTCCAAATATAGTTGTTGGTTTAAATAAGATGAATGTTAAACAAATTATTTGTAGATCAGAAATAAGAAATATTGATGCTAGTACAGAAATTTATATTATAGATGAAATTGGTGTGCTTGGTAATTATTTTGCTTTGACAAATATAGTGTTTATAGGTGGTTCGCTAGTACCTATAGGTGGACATAATATTCTTGAAGCTGCAAAACTAGCTAAAGTCGTAATTGTTGGTAAATATATGCAAAATTTTTATGAAATTACTCAGAATTTTCTAGCAAACAAGGCTTTAATTCAAGTGGAAAATGATGAACAATTATATGATGCTTTAGAGCAATTATTTGCTTGTAAAGAATTGCAACAATCTTATATTACTAATGCTTTGGCATTAATTGCTAAAAATGCTAAAACTACAGAAGTGATTATGCAAAATCTAACAGCTTTGCTCGATAAATAATTTGCATAATTTATAAATAAAGGTTATAGTTTAGCCTTTATGACTAAAAGTTAAGATTTATTTAATGGCAAAAGAAGAATTAGTAGAATTTGAGGGTGTAGTAGTAGAATTACTGCCAAGTGCAATGTTTAGAGTTAAACTAGATAATGGTCACGAAATTATAGCTCATACTTCTGGAAGAATGCGTAAGAATCGTATAAGAATTTTGGCGGGTGATAAAGTAACTCTCGAAATGACACCATACGATTTAACAAAAGGTAGAATTAAGCACCGTCATAAAAGTTAAAATGAAAATAATTCTAGCATCAAGCTCTATTAACAGGCTTGATATTTTAAAAAAAAACAATATTTTTCCTGATCAAATCATTGTCCCGGACATCGATGAAACTCCTAAAAAAAGAGAGAAATCTCTAGATTTAGTCAGGAGGCTAGCTTACGAAAAAAATTGTAAAGTAGCTAACAACATCTCAAACGGTATAATTATTGCTGCTGATACAATTGTAGTTTGTCATGGTAGAATTTTAGATAAGGCAAATAGCCCTACTCAAGTTCAAGGTCACTTAGAATTATTATCAAATAGTAGAGCAAAAATTATTACAGCTTTAAGCGTGATTGTTAAAGATAATGATGTAGCTAAATTTACTAAAATCAAGATTTCAAAATCAATAGTTAAATTTAAAGCTCTATCTGCTCAAGAAATAGCAGAATATGTAAATACGAATGAAGGTCTTGGCAAGGCAGGTGGATTTACTATCGAAGGATCAGCTACTCATTTTATAAAATGGTTATCAGGTTCAGTTTCGGGTATGATTGGTGTGCCTTTATATGAATTAGGCTTAATTTTCAAAAGTATAAATTATGATCATAAGATCAAAAGCAAAAATTAATTTATTTCTTAAAATATATGGAAAAAGCTCTAGATATCATCTTTTGCATAGTTTAGTTGCTTTTTGTGATGATATTTATGATGAATTAATAATCAATAAAACTTCAAATTCTTCTCATAATCTTGAAATTATGTCTTCAGAATTTAGCTCACAAGTACCATTAAAACATAATCTCCTATTAAAAGTTCTAGAGCTTTGTGCAAATGAAAAAAAGTTTTTTATTAAATTAACAAAAAATATCCCTGTAGCAGCAGGCCTTGGAGGAGGGTCTTCTAATGCGGCAGTACTACTTAAATATTTATTAGAAACTACACCTATTCCTCAAAACATTGATCTAATTTCTATTGTTAAAGCTCTTGGGTCAGACGTGCCAGTTTGTTTAAATCAGTCTGCTTCATATATTTCTTCATATGGTCAAGAAGTTCAAAAAACTATTCTGCCAACTGGTATTTGGGCAGTACTTGTAAATCCAAAAATTGAGTTAGCAACAGCGGATGTTTTTAGAAACTTTAATTTTAATGAAAATACTTATATAAAAAATTATCCTTATTTTAAAGATCAAAATGATTTTATTACTTATTTAAAATCTTTGGATAATGATCTCGAAGTTGTAGCTATAAAAATTTTACCACAAATAACAGGTATTTTAAGTGCTATTGCTGAAACTAAAAATTGCTTATTAGCAAGAATGAGCGGGAGTGGTGCTACGTGTTTTGGCTTGTTTAATTGCAAAAATGATGCTATTGAGGCAAAAAACCAACTCCAAAAAGATAACCATAATTTCTGGATAAAAGAAACTTTATTAATTTAAAAGTAGTAAGAGAACATATGAAGCCATTACAAAAATATTTATCAATTGCGTTATTACTGCCATATTTAATACTTACGTTTATTTCTAAGGTAGTATTGTATCTATATTCTTATTATCGTAATGAGATCAAATTAAACTTTTATGAAATATTAGAAATATTTTTTAAAGGCTTAGTGATTGATTTTGTAACTTATATTTATATTATGTTACCTATTTTATTTATAAATCTATTTCTGCCTATAAAGTGGAAATTTAATAAATCATATCAATATTTATCATTAGCAATTTTTTATATTTTTATAGCAAGTATAGTTTTTGTTGCTTTTGCGGAAGTTTTATTTTGGGATGAGTTTTCAACTAGATTTAATTTTATTGCTGTTGATTATTTAGTATATACCAAAGAAGTAGTAGGAAATATTTTTGAAAGTTATCCTATTGTAACAATATCAATAGCATTAATTTTTAGTGCTTTCATACCATTCTTTATTTTTAACAAGAATTTTATTTTAGGTGTAAAAAACTATTTATCATTACAAGATAAAATATATCAGTTTTTTATAGTTACAATTATAAGTGTTTTATTTTTTTTCTTCTTTAGTCATGAAAAAATTGTTAACAACAATAATACTTATATAAAAGAATTAAGTAGCAATGGTGTATATGATCTATTTAAAGCTTTTAGAAATAATTCTTTAGACTATGCATCTTTTTATAAATCCATTAACATGGATGATGCTTTTGTAGCTGTTAAAAAACAGCTCTTACAAAATAATCAACAATATGTAGAGCCAGATACTAATTCTATTACTCGTAATGTGAAATATAAAGGTAATAGCAAAAAATTAAATGTAGTCCTAATTACTGTTGAAAGCTTAAGTAATGAGTTTATCGGTCAAGAAAGCGACGGTAAAAATATAACCCCAAATATCTCAAAACTTATAAAAGAGTCAGTAATTTTTGACAATTTTTATGCCACAGGTACCAGAACAATCAGGGGTCTTGAAGCTGTAACTCTAGGAATACCTCCAACACCGGGTAGTTCAATTGTTCGAAGGCAAAATAATGAAAATTTATTTTCAATAGCTTCAGTATTAAAAGAAAATGACTACTCATTAAAATTTATTTATGGTGGCTTTGGTTATTTTGATAATATGAATTATTTTTTTGCAAATAATCATTTTAAAATTATTGATCGACATGACTTTAAAAAGAATGAAATAAGTTTTGCAAATATATGGGGAGTTTCAGACGAAGACTTACTTGAAAAAGCATTGCTTGAGGCTGATAAATCGAATAAAGTTGGTGAGTTATTTTATCAGCATATAATGACTACATCTAATCATAGGCCATTTACTTACCCTGATAATAGGATAGACATCCCATCAGGTACAGGGAGGCTTGGTGCAGTAAAATATACAGATTATGCTATAGGGCGCTTTATCGAAAAAGCTAAAAACAAAAAATGGTTTAAAGATACTATTTTCATTATTACGGCTGATCATTGCGCTTCAAGCGCAGGAAAAACTAATATTCCAATGGAAAAATACCACATACCATTACTCATATACGCACCAGAACACTTTAAGGCAAAAGAAATAAAAACTTTAGCCAGCCAAATAGATCTACCACCCACAATTTTAGGCTTACTAAATATAAGTTTTAAAAGTAAATTTTTTGGTAATGATATTTTTTTAAAAGAAAATGATTTATTATTTATGGGAACATATCAATTACTAGGATATCATCAAAATAATAATTTTATTATTTTAGCACCACAACGCAAAATAGAAGCTTATAAACGCATAAATGGTGAAAATATTCAGCAAGAGCAGCATGATATCCAAATAGAAAATAATGCTATAAGTTTTTATCAAGTAGCATCAGAAATGTTTTTGAAAGGGCTTCTTAAGGAGTAATATGCAGCAAAAGCTTAAGCTTTTTTTAAGAGTGATACGTTTTTATCAACCTACTGGCTTTTTATTATTGATGTGGCCAGCAATTTGTTCTCTATTTTTAGCGAGTAATAATTTTCCTAACTATCAAATACTAATATTATTTGTGCTTGGAAGTTTTTTTATTAGATCTGCAGGTTGTATAATTAATGATATAATAGATAAAGATTTTGATAAATATGTTGCACGAACAAAAAACAGGCCAATTGCAAGTGGAGAGCTAACAGTAAGACAAGCTATGAATTTCCTCTTCATATTATTGCTTGGGGCTTTTATCATTCTTATTAATTTTAATAGGCTAGCAATCACTATAGGATTTCTAGCATTGCTTCCAATTGTTATTTATCCATTTTTAAAAAGATATATTCATTTTCCGCAGTTATTTTTAGGATTTACATTTAATTTAGGAGTAATACTTGCATTTGCAGCTATTAATAATAATCTTAGTTTAGCAGCATTTTTATTTTATGGAGGTTGTGTATTTTGGACTCTTGGTTATGATACTATATATGCATATCAAGATATTACAGATGATAAAATATTAGGCTTAAAATCTAGCGCAATAAAATTGGGAAATAGTCCTAAAAGATATATATATTTTTTTTATCTTATGTTTATGTTTTTAACAGCTTCAGCACTTGTTTTAAGTAATATAAATTATCAAAAACTATTGTTTTTATTATTACCTTCTATTCATATATTGTTGCAGCTAAAGAAATTTAACCCAAATGATCCTACGATATGTGGTAATATTTTTCGTTCAAATGGATTTACAGGATTTTTATTACTTATTGCATTGATATTAATAAAGTTATGATATTAGAAATATGAAAATTTTTAGGATTATTTTTTGTATTTTTATAATTACTAATAATAGCTATGCATTAAAAATTATTAGAGATGATGAAGCAGAAAAATTTATTTTTCAAGCAATAGCTCTTATTTTGCAGGCAGCTGATATTCCTAAAGATGAGTTTCAGTTGTATATCATTGATGATAAAGCAATTAATGCTTTTACGACTGGTGGTAATAAAATTTTTATCAACGTTGGGTTAATAACTAATTTTGAAGATATAAGAGTTTTGCAAGGCGTAGTTGCGCATGAAATTGGCCATTTACTTGCAAATCATGTGACTCTTGCTTCAACAAATTATCGTGAATTAAGTAATGCTGCATCTCTTGGTAATTTTTTAGGTATAATTGGTGGAGCAATTATTGGCTCTGCTGAGCTTGCGACAGCTGCAACATTAACTAGCAATCAACTAGCTGCATCAAAATTTTTTTCATATTCTAGAAGCTTTGAAAATCAGGCTGATAATATTGCTCTTAAATTACTAAAGAAAGCAAATATATCAAGTATTGGTCTCGAGCAAATCTTGCAAAAATTTCATAAGCATGAAAATGAATCAATGTATTTAGCTTATGCGCGTACTCATCCAAGTAGTATTTCAAGAATAAATAATATAAAAGAGTTTAATTACGGGCAAGAATACACAACTTTTAATGATAATAAATTACAACAAAACTATAAGCATATAATTTTAAAATTCAAAGCTTTTACTAGTAAAATTCCTGATTTACTTAAAGAATATAATTATAAAAATGAAGATATAACTTTCTTAAGAGCGATAGTGTTTTATCGTGAAGGTAAGTTGCTTGAGGCAGCAAGTTTAGTTGATAATTTATTACAAATCAATATTAATGACCCTTATCTTTATGAATTAAAAGGGCAAATATTATTTGATGCAGGAAGATTAAGCGAGGCTCTTAATACTTATAAAAAAGCTTTAAAATTATCACCAAATTCTAAGCTTATTAAGCTACAATATGCAATTTGTATTGTCCATAATGCAGCTAAAACTAGTGATAGATTATTATTACAACAAGCACGTAATCTTTTAGAAGAGGTGCAATTTCAAGAAAAGGAAAATATTCTATTATTTCACTATCTTGCAATTACTTATGGCAAACTTGGTTTATTTGCTGATGCTGATATGGCTGCAGCTGAAAAATTTATTCTGTTAGGAGACAATAAAAAAGCAACTTTTTTTGCTAAGAAGGCTTTAAAAAATAAAGCACTATTTTCTTCGAATGCTAAATTATTAAAGGTAAATGATATACTTAGTAGTATAACAATATTACAAGATAAATAATCATGGCATTGAATCGTGGTGTTCACCGGTTAGAGTAGTTTGGCAGAGTGTCCAATCATTTTCTAAATGTATGAATTTGTTTTTTGCAATGTCATTGCCTCTACATTCGGCAGATGATAAGTAATAATCCTGATCATGATCATTTTGAAAATTTAATGCTTCTTTAAAAGATTGTAATGATTCAATTTTTTTATCAAGGCTTTCATTAGTGCATATTTTATTTACTACAAAATATTGAATAAATTTTGTAATTGGTACAATAAAAAGAAATTTTGAATAAGTACTACAAGAATTAAAAATAAAGGATTTTAATGTTCCTTGTATAGGTTTTTCTATAAAATAACTTAAAAGTTCTTTTTGTGATGTAAGTAATA
Organism: Rickettsiales bacterium UBA6177; assembly: GCA_002422875.1. GTDB lineage: Bacteria > Pseudomonadota > Alphaproteobacteria > Rickettsiales > UBA6177 > UBA6177. The sequence goes on from DITT01000029.1 coordinate 139,427, forward strand.
ATGAAAATGAAGGACCATAAATGCTTATATCTTGATAATTACAAATGACTTTTTGAGTATTAGATTTTAGACTATTAGCATAATAAGATAGATTTGAATATAATTTAGCACTTATTTGATTTAAATCTTGAAGTATTTCATGATAATCATTATCAGGAATTTCTATGCATATCTTTTTTATAAGTTCTATATTAGAATTACCAGAAGCAGCTGCAATATCAAGTGCCTCTGTACATTTGCCGCCTGCTTCTAGTAGATGTTCAATAATTTCTGGAGAATTACTTTTCTGATTGCCGCTTGCAAGAACAATTAATTTATTGAGTTCCTCTGTAATAAATATTTTTTTATCAATAATTATTTTTGTAATTTCTAAGCTGCCATTTTTTACAGCTTGTCTTGCAATAGCGAATAGTTCATTTTTAAAATTGCTAAAATTATTATTTATATTTAAAAGTTTCTTGATTGTTTTATCATTAAAATAATTAACTTTAGCAAGCAAATCTAAAGTGTATTTATAGGAATAATAAGCGTTATCTATTTGATTTTTTATAATTGTATCTATAGCAAATTCATTTTTACTTTGTATAGCGTAATATAAGGCTCCTTTACCTTCTGAATCAATTTTATTTGTTGTAATGCCTAGTTTAAGCATGTAGTTGGTGAATTGATTATTACCATCCTTTAAAGACTTAAACAGCATCTCCTTAAAAGCAAACGAATTTAATAATGATTCAGTAATTTTGTTATTAAAATCATTTGGTTTGTCTAGTAAGGAAAATATTTTTCTTACTGCAGGTTCAGTAAGCTCTAAATTAGCAGCTATAAGAGTTTTTATGGTAAATTCGTGTTTATTTTTTATAGCATAATATAAAGCACTTTTATTATTTTTATCAATTGATGATATTACGGCAGTATTTTTTAATAAAAAATTAGCAATATGATTTTTATCCAACATTAAGGATTCTAGAATGAGATTATCGTCTAGGGTAAAATCTCTTCTAAATGACATGCAGTTTACTTGATAATTTGTTATAATCGCTAAAAATTTTTCGATAGCTGTAACTGTAGTAAAGTTAGAATATGTAGATAAAGGAATGGACTTAGGTAATTCTGGATTTATATAGGCGCAATTAAGATGTTTATATAAATCTATTTCAAGTTCAGGCTGTCCTACTATTTTATAAAATATAATAGGATTACTTTGTAAGTATTGTATTAGATTTTTATTATTATATTTCTGTTTTAGCTCATGATACATCTCATCTAAACTGGTGGTGCTGTGGTCTAAAATTTCTATACTTATGCTTTCTCGGAAAAAGGAAATAACTGATGAATATAGTGTTTGAATAAGTGATATAGGCATGTGATTAGTAAACGAATATTAATGTATTAAGAATTATATGAAAATTGATATTTGTCAATAACTATTGAATATAGAGTTGCACGAGGTCTTATTTTTTAAATGCCTCATAAATAGTATCTTTAATCTCATTACTTGGATATCCTGTATTATAATCAATCTTTACTAGTTCTATTCCGGCTGGCACAGTGAATTCTTTAAATTGGTAGAATTTTTTAGCATTTTTTAAAAACTCATAAAATATTGGTAAGCTTAAAGTAGAGCCTGTAACTCTTTTGCCAAGAGACTTAGGATTATCATAGCCTACATAAACACCTATTACAAGATCAGAAGTAAAGCCTATAAACCACGTATCTTTACTATCATTTGTGGTACCTGATTTTCCTGCAATTGGGATGTTTAAAGTGCGTAAAATAGCAGATGTTTTAGTATGTTGAATCGAGCCTTCAAGCATTGAAAGAGTTTGAAAAGCCGAGTTCTCATCAGTTACTCTAGTTCTGTTATCAATAATATTGGGAGAATTTATATCTAAATTTTGTTGGGCTTCAGTAGAGTAACAATTTAAACATTCTCTTTTATCATTTTTATAAATTATATTGCCATTTCGGTCCTGAATTTTTTCAATTAAAGAAGGAGTATTCTTAAGACCTCCATTAGCAATCATTGCATAAGCATTAGTTATATTAAGTAATGTAGTTTCAATGGCTCCAAGAGTAATAGAGTAAAATCTTGGAGGGTTTTGATTAATATTAAAACGCTTAGTAGTGTCAATAATCTTATTAATACCAAGCTCTTGCGCTAGCTTAACAACAATAGTGTTACGTGATAATTCCACACCTTTTCTGATGGTCATAGGCCCTAAAAAATTACGAGTATAATTTCTAGGTTGCCATAAAGGCATACCATGACCTTGAGAAACAGATATTGGTTCATCTATTAGCACTAAATTTGGCTGGATGTTATTTTCCATCGCAGTAAGGTAAACAAAAGTTTTATAGCATGATCCTGGTTGTCTATTTGCTTGAGTAACTCGATCATATTGATTATCTTTATAATTAAATCCTCCAACAATAGCTAATACTTTGCTAAATTTTGGATCAAGAACTACTATACCGCCATTAATTTTGGGAATTTGTTGTAATGAAAAAATTTTAGCATGTTCATGATTAACAATTATTAGGTCATTTTTTTTAAGGATTTTAGTAAAATCAGAATGTTTTTTTAAAGCAAATTCTGCACTTTCTTTAGTAATAATTCCAGATATAGAATGAGTCCTGATATTAACTATATTACTTTGTACTTTTTCAACTATTGCATATTCCCAAGCACTAGGTAAAATTTCGTTTTTATAGTTGTTAAAATCTTTAACTATATTAGCAGATTTGCTTAAGTTAGTTATAGGTCCATGGTAACCATCTTTTCTATCGTAGTTAATTAAACCATTTTTTAAAGCTTTATCAGCAATTTTTTGTAAATTAACATCTAAAGTAGTTCTTACGTAAAGACCATCTTCATATAAAGCTTTTTCGCCGTACATTTCTGCAATATTTTTTCTAACATTTTCAGCAAAAAAATCTGCTTTTATAGTGCTCTGATCTTGATAATTTTTTAAATTAATAGGCTTTGATTTTGCAGCAATAGCTTCTTTTTTAGTAATAAAATTCTCTTCTTGCATTCTTTCAATAACCCAATTTCTTCTAATAAGAGCATGCTCATAATGAACCCTAGGAGTGTAGTAACTTGGTGCTTTGGGTAATGCTGCAAGGAGTGCAGCTTCCTCTATGGTTAATTCTTCAACAGATTTATTAAAGTAGTTTAGAGATGCAGCTGCAACGCCATAAGAATTTGAACCTAAATAAATTTGATTTAAATATAATTCCAAAATCTTTTCTTTTGAGAAGGCTTTAGTAATTCTAAAAGCTATAATTGCTTCTTTAATCTTGCGATCTATAGTTTTTTTATTAGATAAAAAGAAATTTTTTACTACCTGTTGCGTGATAGTTGAGCCACCAACGAGATGTTTTTTGTTTTGCAGTATGTTAGAAATATTTTTTAATAAAGCACGAGTGATACCTTGAAAATCTAGACCATTATGGGTATAAAAATTGTTATCTTCAGCAGAAATAAATGCATTTTTTATTATATCTGGGATAGCTTTAATAGGAATAAAAATTCTTTTTTCTTTGGCATATTCCTCGAGTAAGATCCCTTCTGATGAATAGAATCTGGTAATAATTGGTGGTTCATAATTTTTTAATTCTTCATGGTTAGGTAAGTTTTGAATATTTTTTAAAAATAAAAAGATAACCAGAAAAATTCCACAGATTATAAAGGTAGAAATAATTTTTAATAAAGAAAATTGTAAGGTTTTCATTTTTATTCTCTTATTTTATTTTTGGTTATCATCAAAATATTTATCTATAGCTAATGCTAGAAGCTCGGTAAACTTTTCCTTAAAATTAGAAGAATTAACTAATGTTTCCTCATGTTTATTCGAAAGATAGCCTACTTCTATTAATACTGCGGGTGTCTTAAATCCTTTTAGCACTTTAAATCCTGCAAATCTATGTGCATTATCAATAACTTTGACTCGTGGAGTAAGAGTAGATAATAAAGTTTTAGCAAATTTTACCGAGCTATTAGTAGTATTACGCCTAATCATATCAATTAAAAGATCTGCAAGACCAAAATTATCTTGTGCTATTTCTTCATTACCTAGAATATCAACTTTATTTTCTCGTTCACTTAATAGTTTAGCTTCGTTATTATATGATTTTTCAGAAAGTGTATAAATAGAAGTCCCGCTTGAGTCGAAATTGTCGCTATAATTAAAATGCAAAGATATAAATAAATCCCCTTTATATTTTTTGGCAAAATACCTTCTGTTATTTAAAGAAATAAATTTATCATTATCTCTAGTAAGATATATAATATATTGTTCTTTGGACAGCTTTTTTTGCAATGATTTAGCATATTCAAGCGTTAATGTCTTTTCGTATGTTTTATAATGAACGCCGATTGTACCTGGGTCTATGCCCCCATGCCCAGGATCAATTATAATAACAAACTTTTTCTTTTTTAAAGAAATAAAATTTTCAATTTTAGTATTGATATGAAAATTAGGGGTTAAGTTAGTAATAGGCTTGTTGTCTTCAATGATATTATTGATAATAGAGACTTCTGAGTTATTAAAATCTTGATCATCAGCTAATTGATGTTTATTTATGATATTATCTATATGATTGTTACTAATTTTTTTTTGATCTTGCTCAATAACATGTTCTATAAAGTCAGGGTCACTGATTGAGTCACTAGTATTAAACATTAATAAGCTTAAAAAAAATAATATAATTAGTGTATATTTTTTTTTAGTTATAACAGCAAAAGTCATTTATAACTTCTTCAGTGTATTTTTTTGCTGTTACTAGAGTCTAAATCATTTGGTTCATTGTCGATATTGCTATCATTAAATGAGTTTATAGCTTCTTCCGAAGAATTTCTAATTTTGTTAATAGTTTCTATAATTAAAATTTCATTTATTTTTTCTAATTTCACATGATCATCTTTAGCGATTAGTAATTCTACTTCTAGATTATCAAATAAAATTCTGCCTACTTTAGATAAAATCTTTAATTCTTTTTCAGAGAATGGCGTTTTATTTAAACTAGAGTTTTCATTCTTAACAAGTATTTCACGAGCTTTTAGGAGCAACTGATAAGAATCTTTAGAAATTGGGGCCTTATTATAAAACTTTGCATGCTTTACTAAATCTTCATAATTTATATTAGGTAGAGTTTTGTTGTAGCTTAAAAATAATTCTTTTTGATGAACGGTATTATTATGAATAACAGCTAAGATTAGAGATATAAAAAGTAATAAAAGTGCAAGGCTTACAGCAAAGCAAATTACAATTTCATTTTTATTAAAGGCATAGTAAATTTCATATGCAATAAATGGCAGCGTTAAAAGAGTCAAACATATTGAGCCTAGAACTAGTAGAGTTTTGTTTTCTCTTAAAACTGTAAGGTTCATAATAAATCTAAATATAAATTTTCTCTTAAAATACACTATTTAAAACTAAAAATAAATACTAGATTAATTATAGTTTAGAAAATCTTTATATAACTTAAAAGAAGAATTAAGATTCTAGGATTGATTTCGGTATAAGTTTTTCATGATACACTAAACATACTTGAATAAAGCATAAGCTTTAAAGGTGAATAATTATAAGAATTGTACTTTTTTAAAAAAAGGCTTGAGAGTTTTTGATGAATCAAGTATAACTCGTAAAGTTTGTATGGAGTTTATATATGGCGCGAATTACAGTTGAAGATTGTACTACTTTAGTACCTAACCGGTTTGAATTAGTAGTACTTGCTACTAGGCGAGGGAAAGATATTGCTTCTGGAGCTCCTATACACGTATCTCAAGATAATGATAAAAATGCTGTTATTGCTTTAAGAGAAATTGCTTCTGGTAAGCTTGATATAGATGCAATCAGAAATTCTTTCGAGCAAAGCTTTAATAAAGAACATGTTGCTTTAATTGAAGAAGATCATAAAAAAGATGATGCATTCGGGGATGACTTAATTTCTGAAAACGAATTATCAAAAGAGTTCATTAGCTATCCTTTAGATGATAAATTAGATGATGACTCGGGGTTTTCTTTTGCAGATGAAGATGTAGAAGTGGATGATTAAACCTAATTTGGTTTAGAAAAAAGTAAAATAAATAGTTTGTCATTGACAATGCAGCTATTTTGGATAAATTACAATAATTATATTTTATAGTGGAATGTTATGAAAACATATGCAATGAAAGCATCAGAAATTAATAAAAAATGGTTCGTGATCGATGCTGAGAATTTGGTCTTAGGAAGGCTAGCAGCGATAATATCAAAATATTTAAAAGGAAAACATAAACCTGAATATTCTCCTTATTTAGATTGTGGTGACAACATTGTTGTTGTTAATGCAAACAAAGTTCACCTTACTGGTAGGAAGCTTGATCAAAAACATGGTAAGAAATATATTAAACATACTGGTTATATGGGTGGTATAAAAGAAACTATGGCAATTGATGTTATAAAAAGCGCTCATCCGGAAAGAATCATTAAAAAAGCCGTAGAAAGAATGCTTAGCAAAAATAAAATGGCTTACCAGCATATGTCTAATCTTTATGTATATGCAGAAAGTACTCATAGACATGGTGCTCAACAACCAGAAGTATTGAATATTGCTGAATTAAATATAAAAAACACTAAAAGAAGCTAAGACATGGAAATAGATCAAAAAATAAAAGATACATTATTAAAAGCAGCAAAACCTGCAGTTAAAGATACACCTAGTTTTGAAAAAACAGAAAAAGTGATCGCTGCTGAAAGAGAGCCAAGAATTGACTCTTTAGGAAGAGCTTATGGCAGTGGTGGTAGAAAGTCAGCGAGTGCTAGAGTTTGGATAAAGCCTGGTAAGGGAAGTATAATCATTAATAAGAAAGAAATTTCTCTTTACTTCAAAAGACCAGTTTTAAGAATGTTGCTTGCTCAACCTTTTGACGTTACTCAAACGTTATCTCAGTTTGATGTTTATGCTACTGTTAAAGGAAGCGGTCTTTCTGGACAAGCTGGTGCTATAAGGCATGCAATTAGTAATGCACTCAGTGCTTATAATCCAAGATTATATCATGCATTACTTAGAAAAGCTGGATTTATTACAAGAGATCACAGAGAAGTTGAAAGAAAAAAACCTGGTCAGAAAAAAGCTAGAAAGAAATTCCAATTCTCTAAACGTTAATATTACTACAATGAATTTAAAGAGGCGCTTAATTTTTAAGCGCCTTTTTCTTTTTTATATATAGAAATATAGAAAATATAGTGAATTATGTTAATTTTAATACTATGTTACCTTTGTTAAAGCAAAACTTTGCTAGCCTACGCTTATAGTACCTAGTGTAAATTTTAACCTGAATTATTATAGTATATTTTGTTTCTATTTGCTAAAACTAGATTTCCTAAGTCTAAGCTATATCATGTTGCTGCTACATTTCTAAAATATAGTGAATTAAAAGTTGTGCTAGAAGAAAAGAGTGCAGGCTAGTTAAATCTTACTAAACAAAGATTAACTAAGCAGCAAATCCAACTGAATTCACTATATAATACTAGTAAATAATTTTGGATAGGTTGATATGAGTGTGAAATCTTTGAAAAAAATATCAGAACTGAAGTTAATAATAATTTTAGGATTAGTACAGTTTATTGATATTTTAGAGTTTATGGCAGTCATGCCATTAGGTCCAGACTATGCTCTAGACTTTGAGATTAATATCACAAAACTTGGTTATGCTGCTATTTGTTACACAGTTTCAGCAGCAATATCTGGGGTTCTTTCAGCAACATATATTGATAGGTTTGAGAGAAAAAAAGCAATGATTTTTGTCTTTTTTGGCTTAATATCTGCATCATTTATGGCATCTAATGCTAAAACATATGAATTCTTTCTATTTGCAAGATTTTTTTCAGGAATATTTGGCGGTCCTACTACGGCACTTACTTTTGCAATAATAGCTGATTTAGTTGTGCCAGAGAGAAGAGGGTATGTTATTGGTAAAGTAATGTCGGCTTTTTCTTTTGCAGCAACACTTGGAGTGCCATGTTGCTTGTATTTATCAAGGTCAGTAGGTTGGCGTGAAGCTTTCTTTGGAATATTTGCTATTGGTTTAATAATTTTGTTCTTAATTATTTTATTTTTACCAAAGAACAGCAATCCTGCTAAGTTTCAAAAACTTGCTAATAAAGTTTCGTTTAGTTCATTAACACGTAGTAATGTGTTTTTGCTAGCTTATTTAATAAGTGGGTTAGGAATGCTTGCAGCTTTTATGATAATTCCTTATGTTTCTGCTTACTTGCAATTTAATTATTCTTTAGAACGCGAGCAAGTAGAACATTTCTATTTTCTTGGTGGTATTGTTAGTTTTATAACTGTGCAGTTTATTGGTAATGTAGTCGATAAAAGAGGCAGTACTTTTGTAGCTGCAATTTCAATAGGAATTATAGTTTGTTCATTATTAGTTGGTTTTATATATAAACTTAACATAAAGCCAGCGTATCTAATATTCATTCCATTCATGGCGGGAATGGCGATGCGAAATATTGCAAATTCTACGGTAATTTCCAGAATACCAAGCGAGCATGAGCGTGCAGGATTTATGTCGATCATTTCGCTTTTTCAACATGTATTTTCAGCAATCGGCTCGTATTTTACTTCAGTAATAACTGTGCAAAGCTTGCCTACAGCTCCTATTGAGAATATGAACTTAGTTGCAATATTTGCAATTATGATTTTTATTTTATATTTCTTTGTATTAAGAGTGGTTGAAAGGAAAGTATAGGGGCGGTCTATTTGATTGTATAAATTTTGTAGATACTAAGTGCTCCCCCAAAAGCCTATAATGATGCTTTGTACATTATAAAACTACAGTCATACTTTATTTAAGAAGTTGATTTGTAAAAGCAATAATGTTTTCGGGCGTATTATAATCGATACTTGCTATTTCTTTCATCTCATCAATGTCACCATTACAGTGTAGTAGAATATCACAGCCACTTTCTAAAGATTTAATAGCTCTTACCTTTAAACTTATTGAGGATAGAGCTTTCATTGATAAATCATCAGTCATTAAAATATTTCTGAAATTAATTACTTCTCTAATTATATCAATAACAGGTTTTGAAAGAGTCGCAGGAGAAATTTTATCAATGGCTTTGTAAATGATGTGCGCAGTCATCGCAAAGGGCTGTGAGTTTAGGTTTCTAAAAACTTCAAAATCAGTAGCATCTAATATGGCATAATCTGTAGAAATTATTGGTAAATCATAATGGCTATCAAGCGTTGCTCTACCGTGGCCAGGTATGTGCTTGATTACTGGCAGTACATTACCTGCTATTAGGCCTTTGCAACAAGCATTTGCAAGATTTGATACAATTTCATGCGTCTTACCAAAACTTCTATCACCAATAATATTATGACTAAAATCAAATAAAATATCAGCCATAGGTGCACAATTCACATTAATGCCAAGTTCTTGCAATTCAAGAGCTAAGGCATAATAATTATTAAACACAAGTTCTTCAGCTAGTTTTACATTTCCTTTAGCTTGTTCTATAAAACTTAGTGCCGGAGGAAATTCTTTAAAGATAGGTGCTTTAAGTCTGCTAACTCTTCCACCTTCTTGATCTATTAAAATAGGTATAAACGGTCTAATATTAAGAGACTTTAAATGACTTACTAAATCTTGTATTTGTAATTTACTTTGGCAATTTCTTTGAAATAAAATATAGCCATAGGGATTAACTTCTTTAAAGAAATCAATTTCTTCTTTAGTTAAAGTTAGTCCTTTGAGTCCAAAAATTATTGGTTTCATTGTTGTGGCCTCACTATAAAGCAATCAATATTTTTGTTTTTAAGTTTCTTACAAAGATCTCCTGCATCACTTTCACTTGCTATATTTGCTACTTGTAATCTATAGAACAAGCCTTTATTTTCGATCATTTTCTTTTCAATGAAATATTTTTTATTATCAAGCATACCTTCTGCTTTTTTAACAAAACTATCCCAAAGCTTAATAGCCTCTCTCTCGCTTTTTAGTGAAGATAATTGTACACGGTAAGTTTTGGCTATAGCAGATTTATTATAATCTTGCTGAAGAAAATTACTACCTTCTGGGAGGTTTTTTATATTTTCTTGAGTTTCGTTTTTTGGACTTTTTAGTATTTCTTGAGGAGTAAGTGTTTTTGAGTCTTCAGTCTTTTCTTGTGGTAATGCATTTAGTTTGCTTAGCTCAATTGGTTTTGCAGAAATATTATCCTCAGATTCAGCTATTTCTGGTTTGTTTTTTGCTATTTGTAATTCAATATTATCTTCAGTTGTATTTAAATCTAGTTCCTTTCTAGAGATTGGTTCTTCAGGAGCTGGAAGAATTCTTTCAACTTTATTTATTTTAGCATCCGAAGAAAATTTATTAAACACATCCTTATCCATGTCAGGAAATTCCATGCCACCAGGGTTTTGAGGTTTAATCTTCTTTTCAGATTTATCAGCTGTAATTAATTTTACTGTATCTTCATTATTTGAGGTAAGATTTTTATAGCCGTACCATAGTAATAAGGCGATTGTAAACAATGATAAGCTTACAATTATTATTGCTAAAAGTTTACTTTTTAAGTTGATTTTATTGCTAGTTTCAAGATCACGATCGTCGTATATTTCAAAGTTATTATCTTTCATAGTATATCTCTTTAAATTTTTTCTATAGCAGGAATATCTAATATTAAAAAGCCATTCTTTATTACTATCTTAATTGCTTTAGCAAGTAAACATCTTGATTGAGTTAGCATAAAATTATTTTCGACTATATATTTATTATCATAACTTACTCTACCTTTTTTGATTGAGTCATGAAAATCATACGCAAGGTTTTGTAAGTATGAAATTATTTTATTAGGATCTTTGGAAGCAACAGCATTACTTATAATTTTTGGCCATAATGCTAAAGTTTTTATGATAGTTAAATCGCACTCGTGATTTAGTAGTATTAAATCTTCTTCCTTAAATGGTGGAGTTAGATTAATAGAGTTAAAAAGCTTTTGAGCATTATTTATAATCGAGCATATTCTTGCATAAGTGTATGGTAAATAAAAGCCTATATTGTTTGATGAAAAATCATCACAATTATTTAAATCAAAAGTATAATTTTTTAAGTTTAATTTTTGTGAGCTTTTGGCATAACTACTTTCTTCTAATAAAACTCTGATTAAAAACTTATGCCAAAATTTATAGTTAAGTTTTAAATTAATAAAACCATCTTTGCTAATTGTAACAATTATTATTTCTGGATTCTGGCTTAGAGATAAAAATTTTTGTGCTAATTCATATGCTGAACATTTAAAGTACTTGCAATATATAAAGGCAATATTAGTAGTGATATCGCCTAAATTTGTATTTCTTAAAAGAGAAACTGTAAATTCAGGGTAATTCTCAAATATCAGTTGGCGATTATCAGCAATAAATTTGAGTTCTTTAATTATTTTAATTTTAAAATAATTAAAGATATCCATCCTATAGCTCTCCTTGATCCAGAGATGGGTCGTAAAATGAAATATATTCTTTTATTGCATAACGATCTGTCATACCAGAGATATAATCACAAATAATAGTAGCAACATCTTTTGTTGAAGTACAAAGATGAACTTTGTGCTGCCATCTTTCTGGCAAGCATCCAGGGTCATTAATATAAATGTTAAATAATTTAATTATTACTCTTTTTGACTTATTAGTCATGCGATTTACTTTATAATTATTATAAACTTTTATACGTAACATTTTTGCAATTTTATCGTTAACATTTTGCATTTCATTAGAAAAATTAGCAATTTGAATTTCACAATTTCTGACATCATTTGGTTCTTGAAGTCTATAGTTTTTGCTGTTTAACAGCATAGTATTAATTAAATCTTGCATCATTAAGTATTTTGATCTTCTAAGGATTTCAAGTATTAGTACTTCATGCTTTACATTTTGAAATTGGTTGTAAATTTGGTCGATGATATTTTTAAGGAAAGAAATATTTGTTAGATCTTCAATAGTAATAAAACCCGCTCTAAAACCATCTTCAATATCATGGTTGTTATATGCTATATCATCAGATAATGATGCTATCTGTGCTTCAAGTGAGGCGAATTTATCAAGTTGTAAATCAAAAGATTTAGAAAAATCTAAGATAAATTTTCCAATTTCTTTTTTAGGGTTACTTAAAGGGCCAATTAATGGTCCATTATGTTTTACAATACCTTCTAAAGTTTCGAAACAAAGATTTAAACCTGAAAAATTAATATATTGTTCTTCAATATCAGTCAAAATTTTAAGAGTTTGTGAGTTATGATCAAATCCACCATATTCTTGCATTGCTAAATTTAAAGCATCTTCTCCCGCATGACCAAATGGAGAATGTCCTATATCATGTGCTAATGACAAAGCTTCTGCTAAATCTTCATTTAGACCAAGATGCAAACTTATCTCCCTAGCAATTTGTGCTACCTCAAGACTATGCGTTAGCCTATTACGAAAGTGATCACCTTCATTATTTAGGAATACTTGAGTTTTATATTGTAGCCTTCTAAAAGATGAGCTTTTTAGAATTCTGTCTTTGTCACTTTGAAAGTTGTCATAAAATGTGGAAAGATTTTCTTTAAAAATTCTACCCTTGGAATTGCCTGGCAAAGATTTTAAATGTATAAGCATAAAGTTCCTTGAAGTCTTGATCAGATATTTCTAAGCTTATTATATATAATATAATTTTAGAACTGCAATCTTATATAGAAAATAAAGCTGAATTAGCTATTAAATTTAAGTTATATATATCTCTAGTTATTATCTGTATTCTAAAACTATTTGCTTTTTTCATATTAATAATTATTATTCTGCTTGGATATTATGGGAGATATTTATGAAATCTAGACTTGTAGAGATTGATACAAGATTATGGAATACGTATAATAAAAATTTTATAAAAGAACTAGAGATGGGAAATATATTATTTTTCTTAAATCCTGATTTTTATTTATCTGAAAATGAAAAAATACTTCTATGTCCATCTATTTTAAAGCCAAAATCAAGAAACATAAGTCTAAATATTGATAATAATTTAAAAGGCTCGATTAGTGATGAAGCAACTCAAGCTCTAATATATACATTATTACAGAGATTTAGAAGTTATGCTACCAATCTGATAACATCCATTGCTCCTCAGTATATTTCATCTTTAGAAATTGCAGCAACAAGTTTTAGACCAATAAAGGTTGAGGAAAGAAAACAGTCATATAGAGCAGATGATAAAAGAATACATGTAGATGCATTCCCAACTAGGCCAACATATGGTAAGAGAATTCTCAGAGTTTTTATAAATGTTAACCCTGATAATGAACCTCGAGTTTGGCGTATAGGAGATGAGCCATTAGAGCAAATAGCAGAAAAATTTCTACCAGAATTAAAAAAATTCTCAAAAACATCTGCTAAACTATTATATCTTTTTAAGATTACCAAATCTATTAGAAGTGAATATGATCATATTATGCTTCAATTGCATGATGCTATGAAAAGAAGTTCTAATTACCAAAATAAAACCCATATAACAATACCATTCCCTGCTGGTTCTATTTGGGTATGTTTCTCTGATCAAGTTCCTCATAGTGTTTTATCTGGTCAATATATGATAGAGCAAACTTTTTATATTCCTGTATCAGCGCAATATTTTCCTGAAAAAAGTCCTGTTACAATCTTGCAAGGCTTAATAGGCCGTGCGATTGTTTAGTTATAAATTATTCTAGGGATGTTGATAATGGATCTGGTAGGAATATGACTAGGTTTATCTAATTCAAAAGGTTAATATATATCAAGTCTAGTTAGCAGTAATAATGATTAGAATTTTTAAGAAAATAAAACTTTAATATACATTTATTGCTTAGATGTTATAATTAATAATCGTTAGAAACAAAAGAAATAAGTATATGTCTGACTTTATTATTACGGAAGCTGCAAGCATTAAAATAAAAGCTATCTTAGAAAAAAATAAAGACACAAATAATGTAGCTTTTAGAGTTGCAGTTGATGGTGGAGGATGTTCAGGGTTTAAGTATAACTTTACTCCTGTACAGCTTATAGAAGAAGATGATTTAATTTTTTTAAAAAATAATATAAGTGTGATAATTGATAAAATATCTTTTGAGTTTTTAAAGGGAGCAAAGCTTGATTTTGTAATAGAGCTTGGTAGTGAGTATTTTGAAATTTCAAACCCGAATATTAAATCTGGTTGTGGATGTGGGAATTCTTTTTCGATTTAGGTTTTAATGTTGTTAACTAAAAATTAAAATTTTAAATCAATAATTAAGTTTTTGATTGGAGCGAAAATGAAAAAAGTATTATATTTAGGTCTAGTGATTATTAGTTTTTTTGGCTTTTTTTTAGCCAAAGTCTATATGTTTGATCATCAACAATTTGTTAAAGAATATTTAGCTAAGCTAGATGAAAGTAAGTTTGAAATAACTACTCAACATATTAGTTCCTTAAAAGTGGGTCTTACTCCCTATATTGAAATTAAAAACATTGATATAAAAGATAAAGCAATAGCTACAGGTGATAATCAGATATTTGTAGCTCAAAATATTAAACTAGAGCTTAGTTTATATGATATTTTATTAGGCAAAAAGATATTTAAAGCTATTAAATTAACAGCTCCAACTTTAAATGTTTTGTCAGATAAAGTAATGCAAGAATATGCAAATAACTTGCAACAGGCAATTGGATCAATCAAAATAATTACTATTACTGATGGCAATATTTGTGACCTAGTAACTAAGGATTGTACAAAGTATATTTCTCAATTTAGTTTAAAAATAGCTAATAACAAAGCATTAAGTACTTTAAATTTAAACTGGGGAGAGAAGCCAGAAGATAAGTATGAATTAGCAGGTACTTTAAAAGAAAACTCTGATATATCTGCAACTATTAATGGTGTATCTGGAAAGTTTGTGCTTAATGCTAAATTAGCTAATGGATATATTAACGGCGACATTAGCGGCGATATATTTAATCCTAAACTATTACTTACAAATATAATTAAGCCATTTTCTTTACCTAAAAACATAGATATTACTAACAATAAGGAAGCTATTAAAGTAAGTAGCAAAATATTGTTAGGGCTTGATAAATTGATATTAAGTGATATTAAATTTGACTCTAAAGATGTCAATGGCTTGGGGAGTATAAGTTATTCTAGTGAAGATAGTGCTAAAATAAATATCAATTTTGATAAGTTTATAGCTTCCCAAGCTTCAGAGGTAGTAACTCAAGATAGCTCAAATTTAGCTACTAATATAAGTTTGGATGATAATTTTGCAAGTAACGAGCAAACATTACCAATTTTAAGTGATCGGGAAGCATTCATAAATTTTAAAGAACTTGTTCTAGGTGATAAAAAGTTTACAAATTTAGCAATAAATTATGCCATAAAAGATAGTATAATTTATACAGCAAATGTTGAAGGTTTGTATAATAATGAGGTGAAATTTGCTCTTAAAAATCCTAATTATAATCAGCAAGAAAAAGTTCTAAGTAGTGATTTTAGCTTAGATGGCAAAAATTTAGATGCGGCTTTAGCGCTTTTTATGCCTAAGGATGCTATCGTATACAAAGATAAAGAGATACCTTTTAGTTTATTTGCTAAACTTACTCTGAGTTCTACAGAATTAAATTTAAATGATATTGAACTAAAAGTAGTAAATGCATTAGTTAAAGGTAATTTAAAAAAGAAGCTTGAGATAAATCCTGAATATTCTGGAAATATTGATTTTAGTAATTTTGATTTTAGTAATTTATCTTTAAATAATTTTAAAGAAGTAACTCAATATTTCTGTCTTAATTCTCATGAAAATGCTTATTTAGCTAAATTCAAAATTTTACGTGAATTAAAAAGTAAAATAAAATTAGATATCAATATAGATAATTCCTCTATAGATAATTTACAAATTAAAAATATGGCTTCAAAAATTACAATTGAAAAAGGGCAAGTAAAAATTGATAAATTGGCTATAGATTCTGATTTTGCTCAGGTTGATAAATTACAATTTGCTTTAGATGCTAGATCTCTTAATCCTAATATGACTATCGATATTCAAGCAAATAAACTTGATTTTGATTATGTTAAAAATATGTTTGGTTTAACAAGTAATGATGAAGATACAAGCTTGTTAACTAATGAAATGTCGGCAACTAAAATTATAGCAAATAGCAAAACTGAAGAGCAAATAAAAAGTGTTTGGTCTAATGAGGCTTTAAAATTCTTCCGTTTTGATAAATTCTTAGGTTCGGTCAAGCTAGATTTACAAAATGTCTATGTTAAAAATAATAAAATAGATAATGTTGAAGTATCTTTAGCTTTAAAAGACGAAACCTTATTAATTGATACTATGAAATTAAAATGGAATAATAGTGATGCAGATCTTAAAGGTGCAATAAGTCAAGATTATGATCAAACAATAGTTTCAATAAACTGTACAGCAAATAATTTAGATGTAGCCTTAATTGCTGAATATCTTGATATTAAGAAAATTAAAGGTGGTAGATCAAATTTTATAGCAAATATCTATACTACAGGGGCTAGTAAAGCTGCTCTTATTAATAATTTAGATATAACAATGCCATTTGTTATAAAAGATTTTTTAATAGATGGTTTTAATCTCGAAAGTTTAATTTTAAAATCGGCTAATGATCAGTTTAATTCTATTATTGCAGTGAAAAGTTTCTTAAGTAAAGCTTTTGATTCAAGTGTTTTAGAAGTGAAAAAAGTAAGTGGCTTATTCAAGGCTACAAGAGGTGTTATACAAAGCAAAGATGTTAAGTTTGAAACAAATTATAGTGCTGGTGTATTCGGAGGGGTTGTTGATTTGAATAAAATGATTCTAAAGAGCCAAAGTAATATTAGTTTTGTACCTGGACAACAAGCAAAGCCTGTCGTAATAGCAATCAGTAATTATGGTAACTTAAAGAACTTTGATTCTGCAGTTAATTATGATTTATTGGAGCAATATTTAACTAGTAAAATTAAGCCTGAAGCAAATGATCCAAATATAAATATGCAGTAACAACATCAGCCTATTGGAAATCGCAAATTATTAGAACAAAATTTTTCTAGTTTGCGATTTTTCTTCATACAAGTTTAGAGTTAAATCTGTATAACAGGCAAACTCAACATTATTAAATATTTAGTTTTGCTATTATAAAAAGATTTCCTTAATTTAAAATTCTATTTATCAACATAATTAAATATTTAATACTTAATACTTGTAGAGTTTTAGTTTTTATGATATTAATATGTTGAAACATTTATAAAAGAGGTAAAATATAATGAATAATTGCTTAATATACCCACCTACTAATATTACCATAGAGAAAGAATATTATATGAGCATGGTATCATATATGTGTGAGTCATTAGCTTCTTTTGATTCTGTAAAGAATGATAAAGAATTTAGAAAAGAAGTCGTAGACTTATTTTTAGCACACCATAATGTTGCAGCAGAGCATCCTACATTACGTATGTCTTGGGAAGATGCATGTGAGTTTGCTGGAACTGGAAAATATTTAAACACAACAGATATAATGCATGGTTGCCTTGAGTTGCAAGGGATGCTTTATGAAAGTGGTTACGATTTATAGTAAATTCATTTTGTTTTGTGGGTCATTAATCGTCTTTAAGTAGATTTTTCTTGGCCTTCTTCTCTTGTCTAGCACAACTCTTAATGATATTATTAATGCCTTATAGCTTTTAAAGAATATAATAGCAATTATATTAGGTTATGTTAAAATATGCTAATTTAAGTCTGATGGATTAAGAGTTTAGGATGAGGCAAAGATTAAATAGTTTTAAGCTACTTCCAAAAGAGCTATTTGCTGTATTTTTGTTAAGTATAGTAAGTGCAATACCACTAGTACTTATCTCATCCACTCTTACTATCTGGCTAGCACGTTATGGTATCGACCGCAAAACTATAGCATTTTTTGCTGCAGTTGGTTTGCCATATTCATTAAAGTTTCTTTGGGCTTTTATATTCGATTATTTTAACATACCAAAAATATCATTGTTATTTGGACGCTATACTTCATGGTTGTTAGTATTAGCTACTAGTATGGCTTTTGGTATTTACTTGTTATCTTTTGCTATTCCTACGGAAGATTTAGCATATATGGCAGCTATTTCATTAATGGTTGCTTTTTTCTCAGCTTCATTTGATGTAGTGCTAGATGCATTTAGAATAAAAAGTTTAAAAACTGAGCAACAAGGCTTGGGTGCAACAGCAGCTACATATGGTTACCGTATAGGGATGTTGATTGCAAGTTCTGTCGCGCTATTTTTAACAGAAGCTTATACTTGGCAAGTGGTATATTCATTGCTTGCAATTGCAATTTTAGTAATAACTATAGCAAGTTGCTTGCTTATAGTTAATAACACTTATGAAGATAACTCTAAGTTTAAGAATTCAAATGTAAGTTTAAAAAAATTATACAGTGAATTAATTATTAATCCATTTAAAAATTTTATGCAAAAAGATAAATGGATAATTATTTTACTTTTTATTATTTTATTTAAAGTTCCAGATGCAATGTTATCAAGTCTTGTAAATAAATTTTATGTAGAAACTGGCTTTACGAATAAAGAAATAGCTACGGTCGTTAAAAGTTTTGGTTTTGCAATGACGATGATTGGTACAACTATAGGTGGTTATTTAACTTATAAAGTTGGAGTAATGAATTTTTTAAAAATAAGCGTTATTATTCAAGCATTTTCTAACTTAGCTTATTTAATAATTATTTATTATGGCGCAAATATTACATGTTTATTTATTACTATATCTATAGAAAATCTTTCGGGTGCTGCCTCTAGTATTGCTATAATCGCATATTTGAGCAGCTTATGTGATAAAAAATATACGGCAACTCAATATGCTTTATTAAGTTCGCTTGCTTCAATAGGTCGTGTGATTTTTGTAATACCGACTGGATATTTGGTTGATATGTTTGGTTGGGGTAATTTTTTTATAATTACTACTGTTTTAGGTTTACCAGCATATTATTTGCTTGGTTTATTGAGTAAAAAAAATTAAATAGTTAATTAAGATATATCAAATTTTAAGATAGTTGATATGCTATAGTTTCTTGAAGCTTAGTAATATTTATAGTATTCTTATTGCTTTTTTAAATTAGTTTTAGAGTTGAACTTGTAATGAAAAATATACCATTAAAAGAAATTTATCAAGCTTGGTTTGCAATTGCAATTTTTTATTTGTTTCAGTACATTTTAAGAGCTTTTCCTAATATTATGTTTGCCGAAATGAGGCCGTCACTTGAGATGACGGCTAGTGAGTATGGTTTTTTTGGTGCGCTTAATTTATATACGTATGCAGCTTTACAAATACCACTTGGGATTTTGCTAGATAGGTTTGGTGTTCGTAAAATTGTACTTTGTGGTATTTTTATATGCCTTATTGGTGTTGTATTAATGCTTAATAGGCAAAATCAAGAATTGGCATATCTGAGCCGACTTTTAATAGGTGCTGGTTCCTCATGTGGCTTTATGAGCGCTATAAAATTAATTACTGATTATATGCCGGCTGGCAAGAAAGGGTTTCTAATAGGTTTTACTTTGACTATAGGAACAGTTGGTGCTGCTATTTCCTCTAATTTAATAATTATATTTTTTGCACGTTTTGATTGGCAGCTAACGATAATATTACTACTAGTTGTAGGAGTTTTAATATTTTTTAATTGTATTAAAAATTTACCTAAAGCCGATAATAATGCAGATGCACACAGCAAGATACAACTTAAGTCATTGATAGAGATTATTACTAACAAAAATATTATATATTACTCTATAGCTTCAATCGCTTTATATGCACCTTTTTCTGGGGTTGCTGATATTTGGGGGGGGAACTTTTTACAACAAAAACTTAATTTAAGTAGTAACAACTCTTCGATGATTTCAATGTTAATGTATATCGGTCTTGGAGTAGGTAGTGTTATTATTCCTTCATTTGTTGAGAGACGTAAAATTACTGATCAAATAATTCTAATTAGCATGATTCTTGTTGGTTTAAGTTTTTCAGTTTTTATATATGCACCTATTAATGACATAAAAGTATTGCTTATATTAGCTATGGTTATAGGGTTTTTATGTGCTGCTGAAATGGTATGTTTTACTGGATTGTCAAATTATGTAAATAAAAATAATTCAGGACTCGCTATTGGAGCTGTTAATAGTTTGAATATTTTCTTTGCAGGAGCGGGGCAGCATTTTGTAGGATATTTGCTAGATTATAATTGGTCAGGAGAAGTTAATGATAAAATGATAAGAGTTTATTCTCTAGATAACTTTAAGTTTGCATTATCATCTTTGCTTATATTACTTGGAATATGTTTAGTTTTTGCGTTTAAACGATTTTTGCAAAGTATAAAAAATTAATATTGTGATATTAGCAAAATATATTAGTATTTTGATTTCGGATCTAATCTAAGGTAATAAAATTGTTTCAGTTATTAACTCCCATTACATACTTAACTACTGCAATAACTACTAAAATTAACTCTAAAATGGTGGTTGCTACAGGGGTAAAAGGAAATTTTTTAACTACTGCAGTAATAGTTCTTATTGCAAATAATGTAGAACAAGCTGTAAGCGATTCATACCGGGTGATGAGTGATAAAAAAACTTTTGGTAGTACTTTAGCATTCACAGCTGAAATAGTAGCGGCAAATACAATTTCCAATTATTTAATGTATAAAAATATCAAATATAGTGATTTAGAAAATGCACATACCAAAATCTCTTTATTTAAAGGTGGTGCTCTATTCATGACTGGACTGCACATTGTGCCTATAATTACAAATTATACTACGAATTTTATAGGTAAGGCCTTTGATATTAACGAAACCTTCGAAGAATTTGTTAATCAGGGTAAGCTTAAAGCTGTTACTATGCTTGCTGGGAGCGCAACTATAGCTGGAGCAGCTACTCAATTATTTTCAAGTTTAGTAGGCATAGAAAATAAAGCTGTAAAAGTATATTCAACAATCTCTTTAGTATTGCCAGTCTTTATAGCTTTAGCAAATAATGATTCTAAAATAACAATAGATAATATAAAGTGTACAATTTTAGGTATGGTATCAAGTGATCATGAGTGTTAATGTTTTAATTGCAAAGATAATTGCTCCACACGGCATAGCTGGTAACCTTAAGGTTAGGCCATATACGCAAAACAAAGAAGATATCTTTTCTTATAAGCAAGTTTGTGATGCTAATGGTTTTCAGTATAAGCTTAAATTAGTGGGTTATTATAAAGATAATATTATTGTTAAAGTTAATAGTATTATCAATCGTAATGAAGCTGAGAAATTAGTTGGTACTGATTTATACGTTGCAAGGACAGAGTTTAAAGAAACTGAAGAAGATCAATTTTATTATAATGATTTAATAAATATTGATGTACTTGATATAAACAGCAATAAAATAGGTTTTGTAAAAGCAGTTCATAACTTTGGTGCTGGTGATATCTTGGAAATCAATTTTGTTGAGGATGTTAAAGACAACTATATTCTTTTTAATAAAGAAAATTTCCCTAAAATTGATATAGCAAATAAATTTATAGTTTTTATACAAGAATTGTAGTTTGATAGTTAATTAAGTCGAGAGTTGCGCTAAAAGAGAAAAGAAAGGCCGAAGGAAAATCTAGCTAAACGACGATTAATAATGCACAAAATCTTCAAATGGTTACTATATTTTATATTAAAAGTGCAAGGCGCATAAGCTTTAAAACTTATGGACCTTAAATTCTTAATTTACAAAAAGATTAATCAGAGAATAATATAACGGAATACCAAACATTATATTAAATGGAAATGTAATTCCTAAAGACATTGATAAGTATATAGGTGCTTTAGCTTCGGGAAGAGCAATTTGCATGGCAGCTGGTACTGCTATATAAGATGCACTTGAACAAAGAACAGCAAAAATTGTACCAGTGCCTTGATCAAGGCCAATCATATATGCTAATAAAACTCCAAGTACACCACCTATTATTGGCATGAAGATTGCAAATATAGCTAAATTAAAATTTAATTCCTTTAGTTGCTTTTTTTGTTTTGCAACCGCAATACCCATATCTAATAGAAATAAAGCAAGAAACCCTTGGAATGGTGTAATTAGAAACCCTTCCATTTTTTCAAGACCATTTGTCGCCGTTAATGTTCCAATAACAAAAGAGCCCATTAATAAAAGAATAGGGCCACTAGTCATAATTTTTTTTAAAAGTTTTTTTAAGGAAATTTTATCAGTAGTTATACTAGAAGATTGTATATTAAGGTTTGCTAGGAATAACCCAGATAAAATAGCTGGAGCCTCCATAAGCGCAAGAACTGCAACAATAAAACCAGCAAAGTTAATATTTTTGTTATTTAAAAAATTACCAGCTGTTACAAATGTTACTACACTAACCGATCCATAATGAGCTGCAACAGCAGAAGCTGTGATTTTATCTATTTTAGAAATATTTGTTAAAATAAAATAAGCGATAAATGGTATAATAAAGCTAATAAGAACGCCTGCAGCTATAGTGCTGATAACTAATGAATTAATTTCTTCAGTTTGAGTAAGAGCCACCCCCCCTTTAAAACCAATAGCAAGCATAAGATATATAGCTAAATATTTGCTAATAGATGTAGGTATTTCTAAATCAGATTTTAAAAGTCCAGCTAGCAAACCAAGTATAAAAAATAAGATCGCAGGAGTAAAAAAGTTTTGGGTAAAAAGCGCTAGAATTTCAATCATTTTATTTTATGTATATTTTTTAAAATTATAATAGTAGTACTTTTTTTATAAGTAAAATAAATAATATACTTAATAAATTTTAATAAGTGATTTCTAGCTAAAATTAAAAGTAGTTTAAGAAGCAGTAGCTTTCGTTAAACGGTTTAATACATCGCTCCATTCTATAATTTGTGGTGGCATTTCAATAATAATTAAAGATGAGTTTTGTTCGTCAGCAATATGCATAAGATTATAGATATTTTTGCTATATTCTTCTTTATTTGCAGCTATTTTGAAGCTTATAACATTAAAATTCATAAAATCTATATTACTATAATTAATGATAGAAATTGATTTATGCTTATTTTGAGTTATTAAAAATTCTAATATTTCATCAGTTTTTAACATAATAGTTGTCGTTGCAGGTTTATAATGTTCTTTCATATTGCCTGATACTTGAGAGTTATGATTATAGGGTTGAGATATTTTGTACCCTAAACATTCTTCAATCATGAATTTGCTAATTGGCCCGGGCCTTAAAATAGTAGGTATTTTAGTGGTTAGATCAAGAATCGTAGACTCAAGTCCTAGTTTGCAGGGCCCATCATCAACAATTGCATCTATTTTACCTTCTAAAGTTTTAAGCACATGGCTTGCATTAGTTGGGCTGATGGTTTTGAAAAGATTAGCAGAAGGAGCTGCCAGACCATCAATCTCATTTAAAATATTTTGTATAATACTGTGACTCGGTACTCTTAAAGCTATTGTGTTAAGGCCACCTGTAACTATGGTATTTATATTATCATTTTTTTCTAAAATTAATGTAAGCGGTCCAGGCCAAAAGAGTTTGCTAAGCTTATAGACAATTGGTGGTATATTTTTGGCCCACAAATTTAATTTTGATTCATTTTTAATATGAACAATCAATGGATGGTTATTTGGTCGTCCTTTAGCTATAAAAATTTTTCTTACAGCGTCAGTGTTCAATGCATCAGCTGCAAGTCCATATACTGTTTCCGTTGGTAAAGCTACGATTTTACCAGCTTGTAGAAGATTACAAACTGCTTCTAAGTAATTAGAATCGCTGCTTTTATAAAGGATAGTTTTTGTCATATGTTGGATATAAACTTAATTTGCTAATGTTGATACACTCAAAAGTCAAAAAAGTCAAAATTTGTCTTTATTAAATATGTTACTAGACTGCTAATTTGCAATTATTGTGCCATTTTTTAAAAATTGTGCTATTCGTTCTTGTGTTTTTGGAGTAGCTAGCAGTTTTAAGAACAATTCTTGTTCAATATTATAAATCTCATTTTCAGTAAAGTTTTTATTGAGTTCTGCATATTGAAAAATATCTAAAATTTGATTAGCAATATAAAGTTGATGTTCTTTAAAGTCTTGTTTTTTTATTATTTGTATAAGCTTTGGAATTTTACAAGTAAAGTAACTGGCATTTTGTAGTTGTGGTTTTTTAGATTGAGTCAGTGTTATAGCTTTTGCCTTAGCATAAGAAATTAAACGTTCTGAGTTCATATGAAGACTAATATTTTTAAACATAAAATCTTGTTTTAGAGTGTAAACATTATTAACTTTATAGCCAGTTATCAGGTTTAAAAAAATCTTTTCACTATTTTTATAATTATTACACTTCAGAAGCATTTCTTTAATGCCGCCCCAGCCAGGTACTAAGCCAATTTGAGTTTCAACTAAACCAAACCTAGCTTCAATATGAGAGCAAACAAAATCAGCATGTAAAATAAGCTCAGCACCACCACCAAAGGCTATTCCTTTATGCGCTATTACTACAGGAAAAGGAGCGTGTTTTATATTTTGCATCACAGATTGACCAAGCTCGATATAATCTTTAATGTTTTTAATATTATTGGTCTTTATATTTTCGTGGATAAATTTTAGATCAGCACCAGCAGAGAAATGCTCACTCTCAGAAGTAAAAACAAGCGAATTAAATTTGTTTTTAGGGATAGAAGATAATGTTTCTTTAATAAAATTTAGAGCATGGTGATTTAAAACACCGAGTTTATTTGTAAGCACTAAACAAGCAACATTATTACCAATATCAACCAGATAGCCACTTTGGCTTTCATGTATTATAGGCATTGTTTTTAAAGTACTTAAGCTAATATAATTATATTCTTGAGTAATTTTCTTATATTTACCACTATAAGTTAAATAAGAGTCTTTTGTATAAAATTCCTTGATTGCAGATTTTTGTAAAATTTTAGGCACTGCAATATTATTTTGCTTACAATATGTAGTTATTTGCTCTGAGCCAATTTTATCAATTAGTTCAAATGGTCCAAATTGCCAACTATAACCTTTTTTCATAGCCTGATCGATATCAAAAATATTTTTAGTAGCTAACGGTACAATACTTGTAGCATACACGAGTGTTTTAAAAATAATTTTTTTAGCAAAGTTATAAAGTTTATCATTTGCCACTAAAACTTCAGCTAAAGTATGTTTTATTAGATTTGTTTTTATTGGATTGTAAACTACATTATCAAAATCAAGAGATAACATAGTTTTTATATCATTATTTTTAACCAGTTTATAAAATCCTTGCCCGCTTTTACGTCCATTTAATTTGAGTTCGATCATTTTTGTAACTATGCCTATAGTTGTTACGTCAGTACAGTAGGCATCATCTGCAGGTAGCTCGGCGGTAATAGAAGCTGAAATTAACGGCATTAAATCTATGCCTATCAGATCCCATAAACCAAATATCCCAGTTTTAGGAATGCCATAAGCTGTAATAATATTATCAGCTTCTTCGGGTGAGATCTTGTGGGTTACTGCTTCACGCAATGCAATTTCAAGAAAATAGCAACCAATTCTATTTGCAATAAAACCTGGGGTATCATTGCAAATAACTACTGTTTTGCCTAAATTTTTATCAAGAAATTTTTTTAAAATTTTAAGAATTTTTGTATTAGAATCTTTGCTATATACTAATTCAAGAAGTGTCATATATCTTGGTGGATTAAAGAAATGTGTGATAAAAAACCTATGTTTTATATCTTCTGGTAAATTAGCTGTAAGTTTTGCAAGTGGAATAGTCGAGGTATTAGATGCAATAATTGCAGTTGGTTTAATATAATTTGCTATTTTTTTATATAAATTCTCTTTTAGATCTAAGTTTTCAATAATAACTTCAATAATTAAATCAACTTGTGATAGTTTATAAAGATCATCATCAAGATTACCAGCCTCAATATTTGCAATCTTACTATCATGAATTAACAATTTTTTTTGTATAATATTATTTATTGCTTTTTTTGTTAAAATATTTCGATCAGAGTCATGAGGTAACACAATATCAAGAAGTAAAACATCTAAACCAGCGCTTGCAACATGTGCAGCAATAGCAGAACCCATTACACCTGAACCTAAAACAGCAACTTTTTTTATCATAAAATTATTTATTTGAGATTAAATTGAGCATTAGCATAAAGCTTAATAGTTAATGTCTAATTAATTAATAAGCATATACTAAAAGCTTATATAATATTGAATTTTTTTTTTAAACCTGTATTTTAAACGCTAGTTTTAATAGAGAGTTAGTTTAATGCAAGAATATGAAACCGATGTAGTAATTGTAGGTGCGGGACCTGTTGGTTTGTTTATGGTGTTTCAAGCAGGCATGTTAAATATGCGTGCGCATGTAGTAGATACTCTTGATTCGATTGGTGGACAATGTGCAGCTCTATATCCTGAGAAGCCAATTTATGATATCCCCGCATATGCAAAAATTACGGGTCAGGATCTTATAGATAAACTAGAGGAACAAGCCAAAGTTTTTGACCCAGTTTTTCATTTAAAAGATCAAGTTATTGCTTACACAAGCACAAGTGATGGTATAATAGTAACAACATCAGCAAATAAAATAATTAAGGCTAAAGCAATGGTAATAGCAGGGGGTTGTGGCTCTTTTGGTCCTAATAGACCGCCTATTGCTGATATTGAAGAATATGAAGGTAAGTCGGTATTTTATTACATTAAAAATAGAGCAATATTTGAAAATAAAAAAATTGTTATAGCAGGTGGTGGTGATTCAGCTGTAGATTGGGCAGTGTCCCTTGCTGAAATTGCAAAATCAGTAGCAATTGTGCACAGACGCCCTAAATTTAGGTGCTTACCTGCAAGCTATGAAAAACTTTTAAATCTAGTAGACAGTGGTAAAATAGATCTTATTATACCATATCAACTTGATAATATTGCTGGTGAAAAAGGTTATTTAAATCAAGTAATAGTAAAAGATCTAGATGATAATATAAAAACCTTAGAAGCTGATTACTTACTTGCATTCTTTGGATTATCGATGGAGCTTGGTCCTATTCTAAACTGGGGCCTTGATATTAAGAATCATCATATTAATGTTGATCAAGCAACACAGCAAACTAATATAGAAAAAATTTATGCTGTTGGGGATATTTGTTCGTATAAGAATAAATTGAAGTTAATTCTTACAGGGTTTAGTGAATGCGCCACTGCAGCCCATGATATGTATAAGCTTGTTTTTCCTGATAAACCTCTTCATTTTGAACATTCTACTACTAAAGGAACTCATGCATGAGTAGTAAAATTATCGATGGGAAATTAATAGCTAATCAGTTAATTAGTGATTTATCTATAAAAGTAAAGAGTTTAAAAGCTAGATATAATATCACTCCTCATCTTGCAATTGTACAGGTGGGAGATAATCCATCAAGCACTTTATACATTCAAAATAAAATTACTAAATGTAAGGAAATAAATATTAATTATGAATTTTATCACTTCAGTCAAGATTTTGATGAAAAAGCGTTAAAAACAGCCATTATCAATATTAATCATGATTTAAATATCCACGGCATAATAGTTCAGTTACCGCTACCATCTCATATCGCTGTTAATAACGTTACTAATCTAATTAATCCAAGCAAAGATGTTGATGGTTTTACTCCAACTAATACTGGGCTGCTTTTTAGTAATCAGGAATGTTTTATACCATGCACTCCACAAGGATGTTTAATACTTTTAAAAACAATTTTTAAAGATTTAAGCGGCAAGAAAGCTTTAGTAATCGGTCGTTCTAATATCGTAGGAAAACCACTCTCTTATTTATTACTCAAAGAAAATTGCACAGTTACAATGGCGCATTCTTATACTAAAAACTTGCAATCAGAAACTTTAAATACTGACATAATTATTGCTGCTACAGGGGCTGCAGGGTTAATTAATGCTGATTACATTAAAGAAGGTACAGTAATTATTGATGTTGGTATAAATATGGTAAAGCAAGGTGAGAAAACAATATTTAGAGGTGATGTAGATTTTACTGAAGTATTACCAAAAGTACGTGCTATAACACCAGTACCAGGTGGAGTAGGGCCTATGACTATTGCCTGCTTACTTAAGAATGTTATGCTTGCTTGCTGCAAAATTAACAACATAGATTATAGTAAATTATAAAGTTAATCTTTCTTTAAGTAAATAAAGTAATTAACACTATAATCATCACTTAAGAGCCATTCCTTAGTAAGGGGATGATATGAAAGACCTTGTAATTTTTTGGCTGTAAAACCTAAGTTTTCTAACGGTAAAATAATTTCAGAAGGTTTTAAAAATTTTTGAAAATCATGAGTGCCACGAGGTAGCCATCTCAAAATATATTCAGCAGCTACAATTGCTGATAAATAGGATTTTATAGTTTTGTTAATAGTTGAAAAAATAATTATGCCATTTGCACTAACTAAATTAGCGCAAGCACTAAGAAATAAATCAAGATTTACCACATGTTCAACAATTTCTAGTGCTAGTACTACATCATATTTTTGAGGTTTTAAGCTTAATTCTTCAGCAGTAGAAGCAAAGTAATTAATTTCAATATTATTATCAAGCGCATGATTTTTAGCAATATTAATATTAATCTCGCTTGCATCAATACCAGTTATATTATATTTTAGACAAGCTAAATTTTCGCTTACTAAACCACCACCACAGCCGATATCAAGGATATTAATATTAGAGTTTTCTTTGCTTGTAAAATTTTCTTTAATATGACGTGTAATAAATTCCATTCTTATAGGAGCTAAATCATGTAACGGCTTAAAAGCTCCTTGAGGATTCCACCAGTCTTGAGCAAGTTTTTCAAATTTTTTTATTTCATCTTCATCTATAGTCTTCATATGGTTAATCATTATTTTTCAAGTTATTGCTTAAGATAAAATTATATAGTATAACTAAAGCATAGCAATGAATTTTGTGCTAAGAATTTTTACGTTAAATTTTAGAGAAATAGATGCGAAGCTTTGATATTTCATGGTCAAAAGGGGTTAAGTTTTTGGGTAGTAAATACCCAATTATGGGCGGAGCTATGTCGTGGGTTTCTGAAAGCAACTTAGTCGCTGCAATTTCAAATAGTGGTGGCTTTGGTGTGCTTGCTTGCGGATCAATGACGCCAGAAATGCTTGAAGAAGAAATTATAAAAACTCGTAAAAAAACAGTACAAAATTTTGGTGTAAATCTTATTCTAATACATCCAATGTTTGATGAATTATTAGAAGTTTGTATCAAACAAAAAGTAACCCATGTAGTGTTAGCTGCTGCTATTCCCAAACAAAAAACTTTAGATTATTTGAAACAACATAATATTAAAAGTTTAAGCTTTGCACCATCTTTAATTATTGCCAAAAAACTTATTATAAGTGGCATAGATGCTTTGATAATAGAAGGATCTGAGGCAGGAGGGCATGTTGGTAATGTTTCAACTTCTGTATTAGCCCAAGAAATTTTACCATTTATAAGTGAAGTACCAGTATTTATTGCAGGTGGTATAGGAAACGGGGCCATGATTGCTGCATTTATTAAAATGGGTGCTGCTGGATGTCAACTTGGTACTAGATTTGTTTGTGCAAATGAGTCAATTGCGCATACTAATTTTAAACAGCTTTATATAAAATCATCAGCTAGACATGCAGTAGTTTCTGTGCAGCTTGATGAAAATTTTTCAGTAATTCCTGTAAGAGCAATTTATAACAAAGGTGTCAAATTATTTAATGAGACGCAAAAAAATATTATAGAACAATATAAAAATTCATTCCTTTCTAAGGAAGAAGCTCAGTTAAAAATAGAGCATTATTGGGCAGGCGCACTCAGAAAAGCAGTAATAGATGGTGATGTGGAGTATGGCTCGGTTATGGCCGGCCAGAGTGTTGGTATGGTCATAAAAGAACAGCCTGTTGCTGAAATCATTGAAGAACTTATAGATGAGATGAAAAAAAGCAGTAGTATTTAAGTTTTTAAGAGTATTAATCGACAGGAAAATATTAATTATTTTACTAAATATGATAATAACCACTATTTTAATCACAAGCCCAAATAGAGATTACTAATCGAATGTTTAAATTTTTTTTTAATATTATTTATAAGAAAAGAGCTTTTTATATTGGTCCAGTCATTATTTTTATGGCTACATTTCTGCTAGTATCATTATTAAGTTTTAGTCCTAGAGACCCTTCTTTTAATAGAGCGACTAGTGCATCAGTTAAAAATTTAAGTGGTCCAATTGGAGCTTATATTATAGATCCATTTATTCAATTATTTGGTGCAAGTAATTATCTCATATTTATCATATTTTTTGTTTGGGGAATTTTATATCTTTTTGAAAGAATAGACAAAATGATTTTGAGGATATTAGGTCTTGTTTTATTGATATGCAATTTTTCTGCTTTAATCTTTATTATCAATTTACAATTAGGCATAAATATAATTGATCCTGGTTTGTTAGGAAAAGCAATTTTTAACTATTTAGCTAATTTTATATTTTTTAATAATTTTAAATTTTGCTTTATTTTGCTTTTTATTACTACTTTAGCTCCATATTTATATATTACTATTGGTATTTCAAATAGATCTTGGTTACTTATGATTACTCAAATAATCAATGGCATGAAATATGTTTTTTCTGGATTAATTTTTGTATTATTAACACCTATAAAATTAAATCATCTATTTAGTACCTCAAAAAAATTAGAATTAAATAATAAAAATTATGCAGTTACAGAGGCTATTAAACCAGCTAAATCAAATTCTAAAGCAGGAGATGTTAGTAATAATAAAAGAATTACAGCATATCAATATCCGCCTTTATCACTTTTAAAAGAAAATAAAGATTATAAGCAATCTAGTAATCAGCAATATTTAAAATCAAGTATTGATGATTTAAAAATAGTTTTAGCAGAGTTTGGAGTAAAGGGAGATATAATTGCAGCTCATGCAGGGCCAGTTGTAACTTTATTTGAGTTTGAACCTATCGCTGGAACAAAATCTTCAAGAGTGATAGGTCTTGCTGATGATATTTCGCGCTCTATGAAAGCAATATCTGCACGTATAGCAGTTATTCCTGGTAGGAATGCAATTGGAATTGAATTACCTAATAAAGCAAGACAAATCATTTATATGAGGGATCTACTGGCTTCCAAGCAATATACTGAAGGAAATTATGCATTACCTTTAGCGCTTGGCAAAGATATAGGCGGCACTACTGTAATCGCAGATTTAGCTAAGATGCCGCATTTACTAGTTGCTGGTACTACAGGTTCTGGTAAATCAGTTTCAATAAATACTATGCTTTTATCAATATTATATAATCGTACTCATCAAGAATGTAAGTTGATTTTAATAGATCCAAAAATGCTTGAGCTATCAGTTTATGAGGGCATACCACATTTACTTACTCCTGTTGTAACAGAGCCTAAAAAAGCTGTAATTGCTTTAAAGTGGGTGGTAAAAGAAATGGAAGAAAGATATCGCTTAATGTCACAGCTTGGCGTTAGGAGTATTGATGGTTATAATAAAAGAATTAACGAAGCTAAAAAAAATAAGGAAGAGATTTTCCGTAATATTCAAACAGGATTTGATAGAGAAACTGGTAATCCAATTAATGAAAAAGTACCATTATCTCTAGAAAATTTACCATTTATAGTAGTCGTAGTTGATGAGATGGCAGACTTGATGTTAGTAGCTGGTAAAGAAATAGAAGTTTCAATACAAAGGCTATCACAAATGGCAAGAGCTGCAGGAATACATATCATAATGGCTACGCAAAGACCATCAGTTGATGTAATTACTGGTGTTATTAAAGCAAATTTTCCAACAAGAATTAGTTTTCAAGTTACTTCACGGATAGATAGTAGGACGGTTTTAGGTGAGCAAGGAGCTGAACAATTACTAGGTATGGGTGATATGCTTTTTATGAGTAGTGGTTCAAAAGTTGTGAGGCTTCATGGTCCTTATGTTTCAGATGAAGAAGTAAGAGATATTGTAGAGTTTTTAAAACAACAAGGAAAACCCGAATATATTGAAACAATTACTGTTGATCATGAAGAAGAGGCACTATTAAATGATAGTGGAAATAGCGAAGATGATGATTTATATAACAAGGCTTTTGAGATTGTTGTACGCGATAAAAAAGCTTCAACAAGTTATATTCAGCGATGTTTGAGAATTGGATATAATAGAGCTGCATCAATAATTGAAAAATTAGAAAGAAATGGTGTAATTTCTGAAGCTAATCATGTTGGTAAACGTGAAGTACTTAAAAATTAATAATGATGAATAAAGTTTTTGACGTTGTAATTATTGGTGCTGGGGCTGCAGGGCTCATGTGTGCAATTGAAGCTGGAAAAAGAGAGCGTCGTGTTCTTGTAATTGATAGTGCAACAAAAATTGGTAATAAAATTATTATTTCAGGTGGTGGGAAATGTAATTTTACTAATTTAAATGTAACAATTGCAAATTATTTATCACAAAATGATAAATTTATAATCTCTGCGCTTAGTAGATATAGCAATAAAGACTTTGTAAAATTAATAGAAACTTATAAAATTGCTTATCATGAAAAAGAGCTTGGGCAATTGTTTTGTGATGGTAAATCGCAGCAAATAGTTAATTTGTTACTTAATGAATGTCAGAAATATAATATTGAATTTGTACTAAACACTGTTATAAGTGATGTTAGAAAAGAAGCAGATAGTTTTATTTTGGCTGCAAGTAATGGGGGAAGTTATTTAACAACTTCACTTGTAATTGCGTGTGGTGGGCTTTCAATCCCTAAGCTTGGTGCAAGTTCATTTGGTTATGAAATAGCGCAAAAATTTGGCATAAAACTTGTAAAAACAGAAGCAGGTTTAGTGCCTCTGACAGTTACGGCTACTGATCTTGAAAAGTATAAAAATTTAGCTGGCGTATCATTAAATATTAAAGCTACTAGTGGTAGTATTAGCTTTAGTAACGGGATGCTATTTACACACCGAGGTATTAGTGGCCCTGCTATTTTACAAATTTCTTCTTATTTATATAATTTTAAGAAACTACTTATTAATTTTATACCTAATACTAAGCCTGAAGAGTTTCTTGATTTAAAATCAGTGTCTGATCTTAAAAAATATTTAAATAATATATTACCCAAAAGCTTTGTAACTTTTGTTTTAGAATATTTAGAGTCAAATAACTACCTAATATTTAAAAAGAGTGAGCTTAAAATTTTGTATGTTTTACTGAGTCAATGGGAATTTAATTATAGTGGTAATGAAGGTTATAGAACTGCAGAGGTTACATTAGGTGGGGTTGACACTAACGCTTTATCATCAAAGACTTTTGAATGTAAAAATGTTAAAAATTTATATTTTATTGGTGAAGTAGTAGATGTAACAGGACAGCTTGGTGGATATAATTTTCAATGGGCTTGGAGCTCGGGTTTTTCTGCTGGACAATTTGTATAATTTTTATAGTAGATTAAATGGGTTTAATATTTTCACTCTCTTCGCCAAATTTCTCTAGCCACATCATTTTTAGTTAATATTCAATGATAAGTTTAAAAATATTAATATTTTTTAATTTTAATTTGAGTAACTTGATCGAAAAGTTAAGTTTTGTAAATAATTAAGGGCGATTTACTAATAAGTAGTTGACTAAATTTTTATTACGAGCTAAATTTCCCATATTGTACCAAGAAATACCATATTAACCCAAAATTAACTAAATTATATAATAGTTTGTTGGGGATTAAGATAAAGGACCTTAAAAGTGACATTGTTTCTGTCGACATTTATTAATAAAATCGATAAAAAAGGAAGAGTTTCCGTACCTTCATCTTATAGATCTTATTTACAAAATGAAGATTTTACAGGAATTGTAATTTACAAATCTTTTCTTAATAACTGTATTGAAGCTTGTAGCTTAGAGCGAATTAAAACTTTAAACAAATTGATTGATGAAATGGAACCTTTTTCTGAAGATCGTGATGCGTTAGCTACAATTATTCTTGGTGCTAGTATACAATTACAATTTGATACTGAAGGTAGAGTAGTTTTACCTCAAGATATCATTGATTCTATAGGAATAAGTGAACAAGTTTGTTTTGTTGGCAAAGGTACGACATTTGAAATATGGAATCCAAAAGAATTTGAGAATTATAAACAAATCACTTTTGAGAAAATAAAAAACAATAAGTCTCTTCTAAATTTAAAATCTCCAAGCGCAATTAGTAAGGTATAATATGAGTTATAATATCGAAAATAGTCATATTTCAGTTTTACTACAAGAAGTGCTTGAAAAGCTTGAACCACAAGATGGTCATGTAATAGTAGATGGAACTTTTGGTGCTGGTGGTTATACTAAGGCAATTCTTGAAGCTGCCAATACAAATGTTATTGCTCTTGATAGAGATCCTGATGTTAAGATCTATGCAGAAAATATATCTTCAAGTTATCAAAATAGATTTAAATTTATAAATTCTAAATTTAGCGATATTGAAAACTCTTTAAAAGCAATAGGAGTAAAGCAAGTTGATGGTATAGTGCTGGATCTTGGTGTTTCATCAATGCAATTTGATTATGGCGAGCGTGGATTCTCATTTGCTAACGATGGTCCACTTGATATGAGAATGGATAAACAAGGGATTAGCGCTGAAGAAATAATTAATACTTATAGAGAAAATGATCTTGCTGATATCATTTATGAGTTTGGTGAAGAACATAATTCACGCAGAATTGCTAGAAAAATTGTAGAATATAGAGCAGTGCAACGAATCACAACTACGGCCGAACTTAGAAAAATAATACATTCAGTTTCTAAAAAAAGAGGGAATATAGATTCGGCAACTAAAACATTCCAAGCTTTAAGAATTTATATAAATAAAGAGCTCGATGAGTTGCATTTAGTGCTTGAAGCATCAAAGAAAATATTAAAAAAGGGTGGAAAGCTAGTAGTTGTAACATTTCACTCATTAGAAGATAGAATAGCTAAATTTTATTTTAAAGAAAATACTGATGCTTTTCATATTATGACAAAAAAAGTTGTCAAGCCTACTCGTGAAGAAACTCTCAAAAACCCAAGGTCCAGATCTGCCAAACTAAGAGCAGTAGAGTTCTTAGGAGTAAGAAATGACTAAAGGTGGAGCTTTATTAGTTTTCATTATATTATTTGCAAGTGTTTTTGGTCTTTTTAGAGTCAAGTATAAAGTGCAATATCTTCATAAAGATATCCAAGAAATGAAAAGACAAATCGATCAAGAAAAATCTAATATTCATATTTTAAACGCTGAGTGGACTTTTCTTAATCAGCCAAAAAGACTTAAAGTACTTGCAAATAGATACTTAGAACTTAAAGAAGTTAAAGCTACTCAAGTAAAATCAGTTGAAAATTTTATTGTTAAATTAGAGAAGAATAAAAGAGATAATTTTAATAATGTTAGAAATATCAATAAGCCCCAAACTAAATGGAAATATAAAAATAAAGGCTTATCAATAACTTATAAAAATGGAAAGAGGCCATTCATCACTATTGATGGAAAATAACTATGAAGCTTAAAAATAAATTTTCACCAGACTATAACGAGTTTTTATCAGACCAAAACTATAGCCGCTTAATAGTAATAGGTGTAGTTTTTTTTGCTATATATTCATATATCATTATCAGGTTATTTGTACTCGTAACAGGAAATGGTGAAGCTAATGAATTAAAATTAACTTCAAGTAATAAAAATCTATATGAGCGTGGAGAGATTGTAGATAGAAATGGTGAGATTTTAGCTGTAAATTTAGCAACTGCATCATTATATGCTAATCCTAGCAATATTTTTGATTCAAAAGAAGTTGCACAAAAATTAATACAAATTTTCCCTGATTTAAATTTTAAAAAACTATATAATGATTTAAGTAGTGATAAAAAATTTGTATGGGTGAAAAGAAACATTACCCCAAAAGAACAATTTGCTGTTAATAACCTTGGAATACCTGGGTTAATCTTTGAAAATGGCCAAAAAAGAGTTTATTTGCACGGAAATATTCTATCTCATGTACTTGGTTATGTTGATCTTGATGGTAATGGAATAGCAGGAATTGAGAAGTTTTTTGATAAAGATCTAGCAGGTAATGGTAGTAAAAAACAATTATCATTATCAATTGATATGAGAGTACAAAACATAGTTCACGAAGAGATATTACGTGCTAAAGAAAAATATGATGCAGATGGTGCGATGGCTGTTGTTGCAGATGCTAACACTGGTGAAATCTATTCAATGGTAAGTCTTCCTGACTTTGATCCTCATTATCCAAATAAAGCAAGTGATGAAGAGCTTTTTAATAGGGCTTCACTTGGAGTATTTGAACTGGGATCAATTTTTAAGCCATTAAGTTTTGCAATGGTTCTTGATGCAGGTGTTGTTACTACTGATAGTGTATATTATGTAAGAAATCCAATTAAAGTGTCGCGCTTTAAAATAACTGATTATAGAAGAAAAAAAGATTGGATGTCAGTTCCTGAAATTTTGATGTATTCCTCCAATATTGGTACTGCTAGAATGATTCTTGAATTAGGCGTTGATGGGCATAAAAAATATCTTGAAAAATTTGGCTTTAATAAAAAACTTAATATCGAGTTGCCAGAAAAGGGTCTACCAATTTTACCTTCTCCTAAATTATGGAACGAAGTAAATTCGATAACAATGTCTTATGGTCATGGTTTTGCTTTCACGCCGCTTCATATGGTGGAAGCTTTTGCTGCTGTGGTAAATGGTGGAAATAAATATCCTTTAACTCTTGTAAAAGATAAAAATGAGAATGCTGTAGTTGAAAAAATAATTAGCAAAGATGTTTCACAAACTTTAAATAAGTTGCTTAGACTTGTAGTAGAAAAGGGTTATGGCAGGTTAGGGGAAGTTAAAGGATATTACGTTGGTGGAAAAACTGGTTCTGCTGATAAACCAACTAAAGGTGGCTATAGTACTAATGCTAAATTATCCTCTTTTATTTCTGCTTTCCCAATGCAAAATCCAAAATTTGTTGTAATGGTTACTCTTGATAACCCTAAAAAAGGTGCTGCACAAACAACAGTAGGTGGAAGAGCTGCTTCACCAATAGCTGCAGAAATTATTGCTAAAATAGCGCCGGTTCTTAAAATTTCACCAGAACTTGAAAATGCAGAACAAATTAATGAAAAATTATATATAAATTACTCATTAGAGTCTGAGGCGATAAATGTTTCATAATATAGATGATATTATACAACAGATTGGCAGTAATATTTGTGGTGTTACAGGGAATTCTAATGAAGTAAAGAAAGACTTTGTATTCGTGGCAATAAAGGGAGTAGCTTTAGATGGTCATAATTATATTAAGCATGCTTTAGAAAAAGGAGCTAGTTATATTATTTATGATCATGATATACCTTTTGATGGTGAAAATTTTTTTAGAACTAAAAATAGCAGAAAATCATTAG
Organism: Rickettsiales bacterium UBA6177; assembly: GCA_002422875.1. Lineage (GTDB taxonomy): Bacteria > Pseudomonadota > Alphaproteobacteria > Rickettsiales > UBA6177 > UBA6177. The sequence goes on from DITT01000029.1 coordinate 176,976, forward strand.
CTTTACTTGCAGCAGCATTTTATAAACATCAGCCTGAAAATATTGTTGCTGTTACAGGAACTAATGGTAAAACCTCTACTGTTGCATTTGTTAAGCAAATTATTGAAAACGATAATAAAAGTGCTGCAACTCTTGGAACAATAGGTTTACAAGGTATGGATGGAGTTACCGATTTTTTAACTACTCCTGAAGTAACTAAAATATTTAAAATTTTACGAGATGCTGCCAGTCAAAAAATCAATTATTTTGCTTTTGAAGCGTCAAGTCATGGTTTGCATCAAAATCGCCTAGATGGGGTAAAATTTAAAGCAGTTGCTTTTACTAATTTTAGCAAGGATCACCTTGATTATCATGCTACGATGAGTGAGTATTTTAGTGCAAAAAAATATTTATTTTCTGATCTTGCCCGTGAAGGCACGGTAGCAGTATTGAATGCTGATATTGTTGAGTACGAAGAGTTAAAAGATTTATGCATGCTAAAAGGACTGCAAATATTTAGTTATGGTTTTAAAGGTGAAGATTTCAAATTTATAAGAATTACACCACTTAAATCATCAATTAGTTTTGAGTTTATATTTGCAGGTAGGAATTATACTACTGAATTTAATATTGTAGGTGATTTTCAGGTTTATAATATTATGTGTGCTGCTGCGCTAGCTATTGCATGTGGATTAAAAGCAGAAAATGTGTTTGCATCATTTAAAAAATTAGTTTCTATTGCTGGACGAATGGAAAAAATAGAATATAAGAACATTGGTGAGATTTATATAGATTATGCTCATACGCCTGATGCTTTGCAAAAAGCTTTAACTACACTTAGAATTCATTGTCAAAATAAACTCATTGTTTTGTTTGGTTGCGGTGGTAATCGAGATATTTCCAAGCGTTCTGAAATGGGCAAGATTGCTACTAATTATGCTGATTATACTATAATTACTGACGATAATCCTAGGACTGAAGATCCAAGCAAAATAAGGAAAGATATTGTAGCTCAACTAGATCCTAAATCATATGTTGAAATTTGGCCACGAGAAGAAGCAATCAAATTTGCTCTTAACACTATAGAAAAAGGTGATATATTGCTAATAGCTGGCAAGGGTCACGAAGATTATCAAATCATTGGTACTACTAAATATCCTTTTAATGAAAAAGAAATTGTAAAAAATTATATTAAAAACAATTTTTTACAATCCTAGGAAAGCACTCTATAATATAAGAATGCTAAAAATTAAATTTATGGCAAATTTCAGCTACTCTTCTACCAAGCATTTCTGCTGTAAGTAGGTCACCAATTGGCGGTGTTACATCTGCTGGTGCATTGTCAGATTGTGCCATTGCTCCTAAGTAAGAACCAATTCTATTTATGCCATTCTTATCACCTATTATTTCAGATGTATCAAGCTCTGCTTGACTAACCCAAATCATACCATGTTGAGCAGCGAAAACTGCCATTTGAATTAATGAATTTAATTTATCACCACTCATAGATTTAGAATTTGTAAAACCTGCAGCTATTTTATCTTTGAATTTACGCTCATACCAAATTTTAGAAGTAGCTTCCATAAAAGTTTTAAAAGCCGCAGAAACTGAACCCATATATGTTGGGCTACCAAATATAATGCCATGGCTATCATTTAAACAATCATTGTCTTTTAGAAAATCTTCTGTTGTAACTAATTTAGCTTCAGTATTTGCAACCATTAGTACGCCTTTTTCAATGTGCTTTGCAAGTTTTTCAGTATGACCATAGCCACTATGGTAAAGTATCGATATTTTTTTCATAAAATTGTCCCTAAAATTAATATAAACTTATATTAAGTATAAACTATAGAAAAGCTATTAACAATATAAAATTAATTATTTAAAACTTGCTTCTATTGCTCATCTGCTATAATGTATATTAATAGATATTATAATATATTACGTACATGTATTATTATAATTAAGAAATACTGTTAAATTTATCTAATTAGGTAGGAAATGAAGATTTTATTACACACAATAAAAAAATACTTTTAATTTTTCTGGTCGCGCTGGAAGAAAAGAATATAATATAATATATATGTAGCTATAAATATATTGATTAATGTTATACTGCTCTGTTTCTTTAGAGCTCCAATAGTCGGAGAAATATTAACATGTTATAATTTTGTTGTGCTTATACCATTAATCTCACTTATTTTTCTATTATTCTTAGGAGCAGGTAATAAAGGGCCCAATAGATTTGGTGAAGAACCTAAATATTTTTAAGTCGCTATTTTCTTAAGATATTTTCTAGCCACTTTGCTATATTTTTATAAATCTTGCTGCTATTAGTTGCTAAAAATCTGGAAATAAAAGGAGTTATCATAATATCAATAGTTGAAATTTTATCGCCTGAAATGAAGTTTGTTTGTTGAAGTTTGCTATCAAGCTTTTCTAAATATTGATTTATAATGTTTAGAGAATTCATATCAGTTTGATTAGTTCGGTAACTTCTATAAGCATTTAGAAAATTATTTTGGAAATCGTTTAGATAAATTTCTTCCTCTGATATATCTAAAGAAAGCCAGTTATCTTCTGGAGCATTTTGCGCGCAATATCTAACAATCTCAATACTTTCATCTATTATTTTATCATTAGAAGTTACTAAAACAGGCACAGTGCCTTTTGGAGAAAGTTTAAATAAAGCTTCTGGCTTGTTGCTTAAATCAACTTCGATAAGCTTGTAGTCAATACCGGCAAAAAACAAAGCATTTCTAGCTCTTGCGCAGAAGGGACAGTTTATATTACTATATAAAATATTTGTCATAAAATACCATATTCTTTAAATGTTTCAGTTAAAGCAAAAATTAATTCCTCAATCATGGCATCAGTGTGGCCAGGCGTAGGAGTTATTCTGAGTCTTTCTTGGCCGCGTGCAACAGTTGGATAGTTAATATGTTGAATAAAAATATTATATTTATCAAGCAAATTATCAGAAATATTCTTACATAAAATAGGATCACCAATAATTATAGGAATCATATGGCTACCGTGATCTATAAATTTGATACCATTTTTTTTAAGTAATGATTTTACTTTATTGGCATTTTGAAATAATTTATCTCTTTCTAAATTATGAGTTTTTAAATAACGGATACTTTCAGTAGCAGCAGCTGCTATTGCAGGAGATAAAGAAGTGGTAAATATAAAGCCACTACTAACAGAGCGGATGCAATCAATCAAGCTCTTCGAAGCAGTAATATAACCACCCATAGCGCCAAAGCCCTTAGCAAGAGTGCCTTCAATAATAGTAAGCCTTTTTTGAACATTTTGTACTTCAGAAATACCACCACCTGTATTGCCATAAAGCCCAACTGCATGTACTTCATCAACGTAAGTCATGGCTTGATATTTGTCGGCTAAATCACATAACGCTTTAATATTAGAGATAGAACCATCCATAGAATAAACTGATTCAAAAATAATTAATTTTGGGTGGTTAATATCTACTTGTTTTAATTTTTCTTCTAAATCTTCAAGATCATGGTGCTTAAAGACTATTTTTTTAGCACAACTTCGTTTAATACCCTCAATTATAGATGCATGATTTTCGCTATCTGAAAAAATAATACAATTAGGAATAATTTTTACTAAAGCTGTAATAGTTGCTTCATTTGAAACATATCCTGAAGTAAAAACAAGGGCGTTATCTTTGTTGTGAAGGCTTGCAAGCTCACATTCAAGAGCTTTTAGCTTAGTATGGGAACCACAAATATTACGGGTGCCTCCAGAGCCTACACCCATTTCTTGGGTTGCTTTGATCGCAGCTTCAATTACATTGTGCTTAATACCCATGCCTAAGTAATCATTAATACACCATAAGGTAATTTCTTTATTTCTTTTAAAATCATATGCTTTTTGTGGTTTATGACTTAATCTTGCTATATCAGAAAATTCTCTATATCTTCCTTCAAGCTTAATAGTGGTAATAACTTCAGAAAATAATTCTTCATAATTGGTATTTATTTGTTTAGTAACCAAATTTAGTTTTTTATCTAACATATTAAAAGTTTTAAGACCCATATTGGTTGTTTTTATAACAGCTATAATTTAAATATAATATTACGCAATGTAATAATATTCCTATCCCTTGATGAAGAATCGCAAAAGAAATAGGTACATGTAATAGTAAAGTTAAAATACCTAATATTATTTGCAAGAATACTATAAAAAACAAAATTTTAAAAACATACCTTGCTTCTCTTATAACATTATTATTGTATAAATAGTATATATAGCAAGTAATAATAAGGATAAGATAAGCCATTATGCGGTGCATAAATTGTACAATTGCAGGGCTTGAAAAACTTGTAAGTAAACTATTATGCGCAATTTCATCTGGAATAAAGCTCTCACCCATCATTGGGAATTCATTATAAATCATACCAGCATCAAGTCCTGCAACAAAGCTGCCAAGAATTATTTGTAAAAAAACAACTAATTGTAAGATGATTAATGGAGTGAAATTTTTTTTTGAAATAGAGGGTAATTTTTTTAGTCTTGCAAAAATTATTACTAGCAATAATGAAATAATAATTATGGCTATTGCTAAATGAATGCTCAGTCTAAAATGGCTAACATGAGGTTTGCTAATCAAGCCACTTTTAACCATATACCATCCAGCAAAAGCTTGCATTATACCAAAGCTACATGTAACTAAAAAAGTATAAATCTCTGCTCGTGTTAGAGCTTTCTTATAAATAAACCACAGCAATGGTATCAAAAATAAAAACCCTACAAGTCTTGCTAGTACTCGGTGTATATATTCCATTAAATATATACTTTTAAATTCAGCAAGACTCATGCCAAAGTTAATTAGGTTATATTCAGGTGTTTGTTGATATTTTTTAAATTCAAGGAGCCAATTTGAATGGGTGAGGGGTGGGATAATACCAATAAAGGGCTTCCACTCAGTGATGGATAATCCTGAATTTGTAAGTCTTGTAATCCCTCCAATAACCACTATCGTTAGAAGTAGTATAATGCAAGCCCAAAGCCAGAGAGAAATTTTATCTGCAAGAATAGAAAAGGTTTTCTTCATGAATAATAAAAATAGTTACAAAATAAGCAAATTAGACTATAAGAATTGTTAAAAATCAAATTGCTAGTATGGTAAATATCTATAACAACATCATTGCTGATAATCAAGAAGTATCACGCGTTTGGTTATATATAGCAAACTTTATTATAATCATAAATTTGATATCTTCACCTTATTTAGATCTTTCAATACATTTGTTTTTTATAGTTATTGGAATGTTTGTAGTATCTTCAGCAACTACAAGTAAATTTAATTTTGTAAGTAAAATTGCAAGTTTAACTTCAGCATTTGGTACAATTTTAATAGTTAGTTCTGCATTAATGTATAAAGAAGATATTATTATAAATAAATTTTTTTCTATTTATAATAATCTGTTTTATATTGTAGGACTGGCATTGTTTTTAGCGGGTGTTTTAATACAGTCACTAGTTTTAATAATAGATAAATTTAATTTTTGCCTCAAAAACTTTGCTCATATCACTATTGCAATTATAATAATATTTGCGGTTTTAAGCGTCTTTATCACTTTTTATCTATTAAAAAGTACTTTAATTGGTAATATTGCTTTTGATCATCAAGAATTTTATCAAATAATATTTTGTTCATTTAATAATATTTTAAATTTCTTTTTCATCCAGTTATTTATTATGTGTGTTATTTATATTTTTGAAGAGTATTTGTTAAAAAAAAAAGTGTTTAATCAAAGTGAAATAAATATTTTTGCTCTATTAAATTTACTAGCTGTGATTAGTTCATTTTCATCCTTTTTTCTTTATAAAGTAAATAGTTCCTATTTTATAAATTTTTATTATTTTCATCAAAAAATATTCAGTGGGATAGTGCTGGGAATGTTTCTTTTTAGGATAATATTCATCGCAGTGTTTAATTATAAAGAATATGATAGTAAAATAAAAAAAACATTATTACTTGGTATTTTATGTTTTGTTTTTGTTTTGGCGCATCAATTAAGTAGCGATTTTGTTTTAATAAAAAAATTATTGTATTATGCTAGCGTAAAACCATTACCTATCATATATTTAGCATTCATAAGTTCTAAGATCATTTTTATTATATTATGTATTAGGTTTTTAAGGAAAAATAATGACAAAAAAATTAAAACCAACTAGAGAAGAAGCAGAAGAGGCGGTAAGAACACTTATAAGATGGGCAGGAGATGATCCAACTCGTGAAAGCTTAAAAGATACACCCAAAAGAGTTATTAACTCTTATAGCGAGATTTTTGCAGGGTATGATATGAGTATCAATGAAAAAATTTCGCGGTCATTTTGTAAGAAACCAGAATTTAATGATATAGTAATGCTTGATAATATTAGACTTGAAAGCGTTTGTGAACATCATATGTTACCAATTATAGGCAGAGCAGCTGTTGCATATATTCCAAATGATAGAGTTTTGGGAATTAGCAAACTTGCAAGAATAGTTGACTTCCATGCTAAGCGTTTGCAAATGCAAGAAAGATTAATAGTTGAAATAGCCGAAACATTAACAGAAATAGTTCAACCAAAGGGAATAGCAGTATATATAGAGGCTCAGCATCATTGCATGACGACTCGTGGTGTACATAAAGATTCTGCAATTATGAAAACAATGCATATGGAGGGTTTGTTTAAAGAAAAAACCTACCGTAGTGAATTTATTTTAATGCTAAAAAATAACAATTAAAAATATAGTTTGAGGAAATAATGACAACAAAATATGATGTAGTAATAGTTGGCGCTGCAAGTTTAATAGGTCGTGAAATTATAAGTTGCATGGAAGAAAATGGGTTTGCTTATAATAAAGTTTATGCAGTTGATAGCGATAAATATATAGGTAGAGAAATTAGCTTTGGTGAAAAACAAGTTTTAAAAGTTGAACAATTAGAGAAATTTGATTTTAGTAAAGTAAAAGTGGTATTTTTTACATGTCCTTCATATATTACTGCTGAATATTTAGTTCAAGCTGAGGATAATAATTGCCTAATTTTTGATTTAAGCTCCTACACAGTTGACAATTCTTTGGTGCCTTGCATGATCAATGGTTGTAATACAGATAATATTCACCAAAAATCAAGCATAATAGCAATACCACTAGCTCCAGCCTATATGATTGCTAAAACTCTTAAAAATATTCATGATCTTTTAGGTATAACAAGTTGCAATATTGCAGGTTATGAATCTGTTTCTAAGTATGGTAAAGAAGCGATGGATGAGCTTTTTAGTCAGACAAAGAGCGTGTTTATGAATCAGCAACATGAACCAGCTATTTTACCTAAGAAAATTGCTTTTAATGTTATTCCATTTAGTGATGATATTAATAATACAGGCTATACAGATTATGAAGAGGTAGTGATAAAAGAAATTAAAAAAATTATTAGCCCTAGCTTGAGTGTTAATTATACATCAGTTACAGTGCCTGCTTTCGCAGGTGTGGGTTGTTTAGTTGACGTAGAACTTGAAAGTGATACGACAATTGAAAACATCAAAGAAATAATTTCGCAACAAGCAGATATAGCAATTATTGAAGATACTAGTGAGGTTATAGCTATTTCTTTAACGGATGTTGTGCATGAAGATAGTATTTTTATTAGTCGTCTTAGAATGAATCTCGGGAAAAGTAATAAGTTTTGCTTTTGGTTGGCCGCTGATAATTTACGAAAATGTTCAGCTTATAATGCCATTGAAGTAGCTAATAATTTTTTAAATACTACAGGGATAATTAATTAAAATTGATAAATATATAAGGTAATTTATAAAAACAAATTACCTTATATAGTAAATTAAGTTTTGCTAGCCTTGTGCTTTTCTTTTGCCTAGATAAATTCTCTAAGTTTAAAAAATTAAGGATTCTGTCGCATCTGAAATTGCCAATAGATTTTTTGTACAAAATGAACGTTTTTTACCATTATGCAACCAATGATAAAAATTTATCATAATTGGTTTTATAGTTATCATTATCTTTAAGTTGGTATTTTGTTAATCATAACCTCAGTTCGATGTAAGAGT
>DITT01000009.1 GCA_002422875.1 Rickettsiales bacterium UBA6177
AATATAGCTATAAGCAATATGAGTTTTATTATACACCATAGATTCAGGTGAGGAGTTGTTTAAGTTTGCTTTATTCTCTACCGAATAAAAGTCTTGAAGTGCAGCAGTAGGATCGTTTTTCGTATAAAGATTTTCTATGCCTTTCTTAGATAAGTTCGATACTTCTTTTCTTTCAACATATGGTTTTCTTAAGCTATTAAAAGCATCATATTCTGGAAAATTTGAAGGAAGTTTTGTTAACTCATTTAATACTTCGTTATTGTGTATCTGTTTTCCATTTATATACATATTATCTTCCTATATTTAAGAAGAATATAATAAATTAGAATTAAATATTGATTAACGTAGTTAACCTATCTACAGTATATAGTAAATTAAATGGAGTTATCTATAATTTTTTCTTCTTTGATAGATAATAAAGTAAAGCCAAAAGCAGCTACAATTAATGCAATAGGAATAATAGCAATCGCATAACGATAAGAATTTTCACTAGGGTATGAAGCTTGAAAACTATATGATATTTTTCCAATAGATACATGGAAAAAATAGCCAAATGACATAATAATCATATTGCAAAAAGATGTGGAAATACCAGTAAGTGATTTATTAACTAATGAGCTTACTTTAGCGATAGCAATTACTTGGTAGGCACACATAATTCCTATTAAAAACAAAACAATTGAAACCAAAACGCTATTACCAACACCACATAAAAGCAGGATAAACCCTGCAGCCATCACTACTGCACAAAGCCTTAAAAAATGATAATATTTAGAGCTTTTTTTATCGATATTTATCATTGCAATTAAGAATGTTCCAGTACACATTCCAACAAAAATAAAAGATGGTAAAGAAGCAGCTATAGCTTCTGGAAAATTATAAGTTGTTGTCAAAAATTTTATACCCCAGATATCAGCAAAGCCTTCCATAGGCCCTACCATTAATCCAGAAAGAATACTGACTATTATTACCCTTTTATTTTGAAGTAATTTCTTTAAATCTTTTCTAATAGATGTAGATGAGTTAGTAATTTCTTGCTTTTGACTAACAAATAAAAATGAAATAGCTAATTTGATGCCGCTTAATATTAAAATAAATATGATAGTATCACGCCCATAAATATTTATTAAATATTTTAGCGGTTGCCCACCATAAATGGCACCAATTAAACTAATTGTTACAGATATTCCAAGTAGTTTAGTAAATTCAGACTCCTTGAAATTCATGCTAATTATTTTAAATAGCCCTAAAATAGCCGCTGAAGAACCAATACCAGTAATAAATCTCCCTATTAATGGATAAATCCAAAATTCTGACATTATAAGTGGTAAGTTACTAAGAGCAGTTAAAAGACAACAGGTAAAAAGTACTTTCCTTGGACCAAATCTATCAAGTAAAATCCCTAGAGGAATATGGGCTGCAGCGTAACCAACGTAATATAAGCCAGACATATGGCCAAAAATATTTACATCCATATTAAATCTTACTAAGTAATCATCTACTAGAATACTTGGTACTACTCTTAAAATATACTGATATGCATAAAATAGAGTGCATAGCCCCCAAAAAAACAAAGCTTTCCTTTTATTTTGTGCTATCATTTTTTATTATCTCTTAAGAGTTTATATAAAATCAAAGTATCGATTATATGGGTTTTTTAAAAATTTGCTATTATTAATTTTGATTTAAAAAATCTGTAGTGTTACAATGTATTTCTGTATATAATTTGAACTAATATTTAAATTATATACAGAAATGCTACTAAAAAACTTATCAATAAATGAAATGTTTGAGCAAGCCAAAAGTCTTGCACAGCAGCTTAATAAAAAAAGCATTATTTTGCTTGAAGGTGATCTTGGTGCAGGTAAAACAACTTTTGCTGGCCAAATCATAAATGCAATGTCAACTAAAGAAATGCAAGTTACTAGCCCTACGTTTAATATAATTTCAGTGTATGAGTTTGATAATAAAGAAATATGGCATTTTGATTTGTACCGTATTACAAATAAAATGGAATTATTTGAAATTGGAATTGAAGAAGCATTTGAAAATGCAATTTCAATCATTGAATGGCCGCAAATAGCTATGGATTTAATACCTAAAGAACATATTCATATAGAGTTAAAAATTTCACAAGAGAATCAAGATCTAAGAGATATAACTATTAATTATAAAGGTTAAAGGGGCAAATGGTGGATAGAGAACTATTAAGGAATGAATTTATAAATAGTATAAATTGTAGAGATTATAATATTACTAAATTACCTTCAGATGCATCATCTCGAGTTTATTATAGGCTTACAAAAGATGATAAAAGTTATATTTTAATGGATGCACCACCTGAAAAAGAAAAAGTAGGGGCATTTGTTGAAATATGTGATTTTTTAAATAATAATAATTTAAAAGCCCCTCAAATAATTAATAAAGATTTGCAAAATGGCTTTTTAATTTTAGAAGATTTTGGTGATACAACATTTAAAAATATTATTGCAAAACCAAAAGAGCATGAAGAATTTCCTGAAGAAATTTTTATGTATGAACGGGCAATAGATGCATTAATTCATTTGCAAAAAAATTGTACCCAGCCTGATCTTGAGAGCTATAATACAGAAAAGCTTCTAGCAGAATCAAATTTATTTATTAAATGGTATGCAGAAATTTTTAGTAGTGAACCTATCACTCAAAAACAAACAGAAGAATTTAATAGTATTTTGACTGATCTATTTTCATTACTAGATAAACATCCTAAAAAAATTATTTTAAGAGATTATCATGCTGAAAATATATTTTGGTTACCAGAAGAAATAGGTCTTAAAAAAATAGGTCTTATTGATTTTCAAGATGCAATTTATGGCCCAAGCACCTATGATATTGTTTCGCTATTAGAAGATGCTCGTAAAGACGTTAGCGATGAAATAGTTAATCTATGTATTAATAGGTATTTAAGAGCTTTCCCTGAATATTTACGTAAGGATTTTATGGTTTCATACCGAATATTATCAATTCAACGAAATTTAAAGATTATTGGCATTTTTTCGCGTCAAGCTATTGAATATAAGAATTCTAAATACCTTCCATACTTAAATAGAGTTTGGGGGTATATATATAAAAGTCTTGAATATCCAACTTTATTACCATTTAAAAATTGGTTTGAAGTGGCGCTTAAAGAGCAAGTGATGAACCGTAATGTGTCAGAAAAAAAGAATAAATTAATGGTTTAATATATGTTATACTTAGATACAGTAGTACTGCTGGCAGCTGGCCTTGGTACTAGAATGAGGAATAGTATTGATTATCCAAAAACTATGATAAAAGTTAAGGACCATACTATAATCGAAAGGCTATTTATTCTTTTTAAAGAATATGGCATAAAAAATCTTATAATTAATACACATTTTAAACCTGAGTTACTTGAAGAACATGTTTTGAAGCTTAATCAACATTACCAGTTTAATATCATCTTTCTAAGGGAAGACGAACTTCGTGAAACAGGTGGTTCAATTATCTCTGCATTACCATTTATTAAACAAAATGAATTTTTTACTTGTAATGCTGATATGTTTATGAAGACAGGTAATACAAACCCTTTGGCGATGCTTTCAATAAAATGGCAAAAAAACATAAAGCAATTAATGCTTATGGTAAATAAGGATCATTCATTCGGTTATTATGGAGATGGTGATTTTAGTATCAGCAGCACGGGTCAGTTGAGTACTAAGCATCAAAAATTAACTTATACTGGCTTAAGTATTATCAGTAAAAATCTCTTGAATAATTATCATAATAAACAAAAATTTTCACTAAGTGAAGTTTGGTTTGATAATATTGAAAACGAAGATGTCAAAGATATTTATGGTATAGAATTTGATGGTAGGTGGTTTCATATAGGTGATCCTGAAACTATGCAAGAAATAAATAAACCTGAATTTAAAATTTAATATATAAGCAAAAAACATCGGCAAATTCATTCCGATTCACTCTAGAGTCTATGATTTAATAATAATGTTTAGAGGCAGTTATTATTATAAATGATTGTTTTAGCTAATTATGATATGATACAAGAAAATATTAAGATTATATTATGAAAGAACTTATAAAACTTGCAAATGAGTTAAATGAAAAATTAATACTTATCGCGAGGTGTCTTTGATATTGACAAGGCAATAGCTAGAATAAAGGAAATTGAAAATCTTGAAGCTCAAGATAATTTTTGGCATGAACCAAAAGATGCTCAAAAAATCATTCAAGAGAAGAAAATACTTAGTGAAAACATTAAAAATTATCAAGTTTTAAAAATTGAATTCACTGATTTAAATGATATGCAAGAAATGATTGCTACTGAAGATCAAGAAGATTTACTACAAGATCTTGAAATAGCCTATGGTCATTTAAGTAAGAAAATTGATAGTTTAGAAGAAAAATGTTTATTTTTTGGTGAACTTGATGATAAGGACTGTTTTTTAGAGGTGCATGCAGGAGCAGGCGGAACAGAAAGCCATGACTGGGCTGATATGCTTTATAGAATGTATGTAAGATGGGCTGAATCTGAGGCTTATAAATTTGAAATTATAAGTATATTAGCTGGTGAAGAAGTTGGCATAAAATCGGTTGTTATAAAAATCATTGGCTATCAAGCATATGGAAAAGCAAAAACTGAAAGCGGTGTTCATAGGCTTGTGAGATTATCTCCATTCAATGCTCAAAATAAAAGACAAACAAGCTTTGCAAGTGTTTGGGTGTATCCAGTAATAGATGACGATATTGTTATAGAAATAAATGAATCAGATCTAAGAATTGATACTTTTAGATCAAGCGGAGCAGGTGGCCAACACGTTAATACTACTGATTCAGCAGTTAGAATAACTCATTTACCATCTAAAATTGTTGTGCAATCACAAAGTGATAGATCTCAGCATCGTAATAAAGCTGAAGCTATGAAAATGCTACGTTCTAGGATGTATGAGCTTGAGCTTAAGAAAAAAGAAGAGTTAGTTAAAGATGATAATGATAAGAAAACAGAAAATGGTTGGGGGCACCAAATTAGGTCTTATGTTTTGCACCCTTATCAGATGGTAAAAGATTTAAGAACTGATTGTGAAACTAGTAACACAAGTGCAGTTTTAAATGGTGAGTTAAATGAGTTTATCATTTCAAGATTAAAGCAGCTTGCTCTTAGATAATGTTTTGCTATTTTAAGAATAGTAGAGGTTTAAATATTAGAAATATAGTAAAATCAGTGGAATGTTTTATGATTATTAAACGTTGTTTAGCAGATTTAACTAGCATGCACTCATTTCTTCTAGCTGCTTGCTCGTCTTGACCAGTATAGGCTCTAACCTTGAGATTACTCTATATAATCTTTTAGATTGAATTTGCTACATTATTAATTGTTTATAATCTCGTTTTAGTACTCTTCTGCTTCTTTTGCCTGGCATAATTCTCAACTTAATTTTATAATATAATTATTTAATACATCATATAATTTTTGACTTACAAATGGTTTTTGGATGTAATCATTAGCTCCTAAAGTAAAAGATTTAGCTACATCATTTTTGTCGCTAATACAACTATTAATAACTATAGGTATGTTTTTAGTTTTAGCAAAAGAGCGTAAATGAGACAAAAATTTAAAACCGTGCATTTCAGGCATCATTAAATCTAGTAAAATTAAATCAATTTTATAAAAGTTCTTATTAATATATTCAATAGCCTCTTGAGGTGAAGTAAAATAAATATTTTTATAGTTTTCATAATTTAGTAGCAATTTATAATTATCAATAACTGTAGAATCATCATCAACACAAACTATTTCTCGTCTTGATAAAATATTTTGGTTGCTAGAAGTAATATTAATAGGAATTATAAAGCTAATTTTTGTATCTTTTATGTTACGATTATTATTATCAACCCATATTACTCCATTATGAGCGTTGATAATGTTTTTTGCTACTGTAAGCCCTAAGCCTTTACCAGAATGAGTGTTTTTAGTTTTTGTGCTTTGAACAAAAGATTGGAAAATTAAAGTTTCTTCATCAGCAGGTATCAAAACTCCATCATTTTCTATACTAAATTTTATTAAATTTTCTTCTTCTATTTCAACATTAATAATTACTTCCGTATTATCATAACCAAATTTAATAGCATTATCTAAAAGTAACTCAATAGCATGCTTTAGTTTTTGTTTATCTGCGGTAAAATACGTTGGCAAATTATTATCATAATAAATTTTGAAAGTGATATTTTTTTGGTTAAAAAAGAATTGCTTTTCACTATTATACAATAATTTATTGATAAGCTCTTTGAAGTTAATTTCGGTCATTATTAAATTTGAATTTTGTTTGGAAAAAGAACTAACATTACTAATATTTTCATATAATTTATGCAAATCTTGATACATTTTCGATAAATATTTAGTCTTATCTTTTACTTTTAAGTTATCCCAATTAACCATAAGCTCATGTAATGTTTGTTTTACAGAGCTAACAGGTTCTTGAAATTCATTAATAATATTGCTAATAAACTCTTCCTTGTCATTTAATAATTGTAGTAGGTCATTAGATTTTCTATTAATGATTTTATTTAGATTTTTATTAGCATAATTACTAAAAAGCAAAAAATCTGATCGAAGCTTTTTACTCTTTAAGAGTATTATTCTCATTATAATTAAAGAGCTAAATATATATAATGCCGTAATGTTTAAGCCTAAAAATTTTGGCCAATATTGGTGATTAATTCTATAATATAGGGCTGCTAAGCTGATACCAATTATGAGTATAGAAATAAATTTTTTTTGATTAGTCAGTGTACTAAGTACAAAAATACTAATCGCATAATTTATCTGCCAGAAATTTTCATAATTATTGCTCATCAAAAGATAAGTATTTAAAAAAGGTATCGATATCATTAACGAAAGAAGATAATACACGTTAAAAAAGCTTATCGCTTTTTTGGGCCAATAGTTTTTTAGCAATATTATTGTGCATAATATTGTAGTAGCAATCCTTAGGTTTAAACTTTCAATATATTTATATTCTATAAAATATGTAACAAAAATATATGTTCCAATATTGTTAATTATAGCTGTTAAAGCAAAAAATTTACTTTGCAAATTAAATTTATTATCTTTAGTGTTAATATTAAAATCACAAGGTTTTTTATTTATTTTAGACATATTATTTTCTTAATATTAGTTGATATGATTTTAAAAACTCTTAAGAGTGCGAGTTAATTTGGTGTGTTCTAGTTTTTTAAAATAATCATTCTATTGATATTTCAATATTACTAGCACGTTACTCAACATCATCTTTAGCTTGACCATAGGAAAAGAATATATGTTCAAATCTTCTTAAAATTAAGAAGATATAAAAGTTTATGATTATTATATGTATATGAAATTCTGTTTCCATGACCAACTTTTATTAACTCATTTATTAATACAGGCTAAGGCTAAATTGAGAATTAAACTTTGACTAATATCAAATAAAGCAAATTAAGTTATAAATTATTAGATTTTCCAGGAGTTTATAGAAATATTTACAAAGTAAAAAGCCGACTAAGGTTGATTTCTAGGTCTATTACTCTGTGCTGTATTATTTAGGCAGATCGTTATTTATTTGTTGATTTAGTGTAGTTAATGATTAAATAAAAAATTACAAAGGTACTAAAATAGAAAATCACTTGCAAGCCTGTAGGGTTTGCTTCGTAACCCATAGTAATATGAAGGATACGCCCTAGAATACTTGAGTCTTCTATAAAACTTGAACTATCCCAAATTGGTGTATCAAGATAACTAATTAAATTCGCAGCTGCTAAAAAATTAGCAAGTTTTGAAGCAAGTGTAGCGCTAAAAATTGTAAGTAAAAAGCTTGTAACTTTAAATATATATTTATAAGTTAAACGTGCTAAAAGTCCCTTATATAAGAATAACCCAAACAACATCCCCGCCATTAAACCAAGCGCAAAACCATTGGTAATTTGATTTAGTGGAGTATTTGCAACATATAGTCCATTTAAAAATAAAACAATTTCAGATCCTTCACGAAATACAGCAGCAGCAATCATCAAGTAGATAGCAGATGTAGGTTTTAGATTGTTGAGCACATTTTCGCCAGTTAGCTTAATATTATCAATTAATTCTTTTGAGTTTTTTTTCATCCAGATAATTGTATAGCCAATCAGTATAATTGCTGCAAGTATATTGATGATTGCAAAAATTTCTTGGCCTAATCCATCAAATAATTTGTCAAGCTGAGTAGTAAAAAAAGCAAGTATTATAGCTCCACAAATACCAATTAATATACCTTTTAACAAATAGTAATTGCGGTTTTTTACTCCTTGAGTAGATGCTGCCATAATGCTAATTATTAAGGATATTTCTACTATTTCACGAAAAACAATGATAGCTGTTGAAAACATTTAGTCATTATCCTTTGCTATAATAAATCCAGTTGCAGTATCTGGATTAAATTCACCAAAAAAACTATATGTTCCTTCTTTTAATGGTCCAATAGAAATAATAATATTTGATTTACCAGCAACAATTTTTTCTCTTTTTAAATCGATACTTTCAAATTCTTCTACAGTATCATCTTGATTTTCAATTATGAGTTTTATTTTTTTATCAGTAGGTACATAAATTTTATCTGGTATAAATTTATGATTTTTAATCAGAATTTTGATTTCTTCTGTAGCTATTTTATTGCACGCAATAAGTAATAAAAGACATATATAATAGCAGCTATTTTTTATGTGTGTTTTCAAGGCTCCATCTCCTATGTATCCAAAACCACTGTTCTGGGTTTTTTATAACCCAAGTTTCGATTATTTTATTAATTTGCATCATTGCAGATTCTATGTCCAGAGCTTTATTAGAAGTTAACTGTAAATCAAGGGGTTTTTCAATCCAAATATCAAATTTCTCTTTATTTCTTGTCGCATGAATAGGGATTATTGGTAAATTATATTTTATAGCTAGGTTTGCAATTGCAGTGGTCGTATAGCATGGTTGATTAAAAAAAGGAATGATAATACCATCAGTTTGGCGTTGATCTGAAAGCATAATTATAATACTTTTCTCCTTAATTGCTTCGATAATTTTTTTAGCACCAGCTTTTCCTTTCGCGATCATTTCGGCTCCCAGTGCGCTGCGATATTTTTTTACTAATTGATCTAAGTAAGGATTATTTAGGGCCTGATAAACTATATAAATTTTTTTTTGGCTATTAGCAAATACAGATTGAGCAATCTCCCAATTAGCAAAATGCGCGCTAAAAACAAATCCACCATCTGCTAAATATTCTAAATTATGCTTGTCATGGAAAGTAATATGCTTTTCAATAAGTGCTGTATTACATTTTAAAAGGTGACAAAGCTCACCAATCGTGCGCCCCAAATTATCCCACATGCCAGTTATAATACTTTGCTTTTTGTTAGCATCTAGATTAGGGAATGCTATATTTAGATTGCTACTAGCGACCGCATTAAACTTGGTAAATGGCCCAATCTTCTGTATTAGCCAGCCCCCTAAAGAGGATGCTTTTTTAAATGAGAGTAAATTAAACAAAGTAAAAAGAGCTTTAAAAATAAAAAATTGGATTAGATGTGCTTTCATTATAAATTTTTAACCAAAAATTCTATATTATTAATATTTAGATGCACATAAAAAGCTATAATTTGATCTTTATAGTTTTGTGGCAACCTTACGTAATCTTTTTCGGTAGTAACAATTTTACAACCTATTTTTCTAGCATGGGTAATAATTTTTTCTAAATCTGAATTATTAAACATATAATGATCAGGGTAGATTATAGTTTTTTTAATTTCAATCTTTTGTTTAGCAACTAGATTAAAAAATTTCTGAGGATACGCAATTCCTGAAAATAATAGATATCCAGTATTTGGATTAAGCATAGTATCGCATATATAATTATAATGATAAACTTTTGTTACATTTAAAGCGTCTATAGGAATAATATTAGAATTACTCAGTTCTCTTGGCATTATAACACAATCAACACGTTTTAATGCATCAGTTAATTTTTCACGTAACGGACCGCTGGGGAAAATATTGTTGTTTCCTAGATTATTTTGTAGAGCTAAAATTTTAAAATCATATTCTATAGTAGGATTTTGCAAACCATCATCAAAAATTACATAATCATAATTGTTTGCTTCAGCAAATTTTAGACCATGTAATTTGTTTTTAGCAATAATTACAGGGCAGTATCTTGCTATTTGCAGCGGTTCATCGCCAACTTGGCATGCGGTGTGGTTTTCTATGTCAACAAATATTGGGCCTTTTAATTTGCCCTTATAGCCTCGTGATAGTACACAAACTTTTTTACCTATAATATTAAGGCTTTTTACAAGCTCAATTACAATAGGTGTCTTACCTGATCCACCAAGAGCAATATTACCAACGCATATAGTTTTACATGAAGATTTATATTTTTTAGTGCTCAAAAAAAGATATTTAGAATAAAAATAATAAATCAAGGAGAGAGGGGATAGTATTTTTGATAATATCCCTGTTGTTTCCCAAAAAGCTGGTCGATGATTAAACACTATGTCGTTTATGCCTTATAATTTTGTTTGCCTGCGCTAATAATGGCCTTAGCTTGATTGATGCCTTCCCAGCCTTTTAACTTTACCCATTTATTTTTTTCTAATTTTTTATAATTTTCAAAGAAATTAGTTATTTTATTAATTAGAATTTCTGGCAAATCTTCGTATGAATTTATTTTGTCATAAAATGTTGTAAGTTTTGAAATTGGTACTGCTAATATTTTTTCATCAATGCCAGATTCATCTTCCATTATCAACACACCTATAGGCCTTACTACAATTACAGCTCCTGGTATTATAGGCAAATCACTAACGACAAGTACATCTACAGGGTCGCCGTCATCGGATAAAGTATGAGGAATAAAACCATAATTACATGGGTAATGCATTGCGGTGCCAATAAATCTATCAACAAATAGAGCGCCAGATTCTTTATCAAATTCGTATTTAACAGGATTAGAATTTAAAGAAACTTCAATTATTACGTTGAACTCATCAGGTAGCTTTGCTCCAGAAGATATTTTACTTATGTCCATTAGTAATTCCTTGTGATGATTTTAAATTTGTTATAGTAATAGTAAATAAAATGTTTTTAAGCAATAATAAAAATTGTTTATAGCCAACATAAAAATCACGGAGAGGTGGCCGAGTGGCTTAAGGCGCCCGCTTGGAAAGCGTGTTTACATTAACCTGTAACCAGGGTTCGAATCCCTGTCTCTCCGCCAAAAATCAAGTTCAATATAAATCTCTATATAGTGTTGAAGAATCTTGCGCACGATATTTATGTTTTTATAAAATTGGCATTGTTATATCTTTATTCTTTAGATACCTATTCAGAGTTAGCATTATACTAAAAACTCTCAAACAAATAATTAAAAATAGCGATGATTAATCGGAAATAAACTAAAGACTATACTTAAGATCAAGTTTATTAGATAAGAATTACTAGATTTTTGAGGTTATATATATAAACTACTTTAAGTTAAGTAAAGATTATAGTACTGTTTTTGAATAAACTTAACTAATCTTTAATATTAGATGTTTATAACTAATTAGTTAATGTAATACATAATATCCTATATATTGTGAATTTGAAACTTTGCTAATTATATCAAAATGATTGTTATGGAGTAATGATGGAAAATCCTAATAAACTAAAGTCAGCTCTTCTTGAAGCAAGACCAATATTCATCATGGTATTTATTTTTGCCTTTGTAGTTAATATATTTATGTTAATTACTCCTCTCTATTCTTTACAAGTGTTAGACAGAGTTATAGGAAGTAGAAGTAAAGAAACATTGATCTATTTATCGCTTTTAATGCTAGTGTTATATATTGCGCTCACATTATTACAAACCGCTAGATCTTTTACTTTAATTAAACTTGGTGAATGGCTTGATAAAAAAGTATCACCAGAGCTTTTTGCAATTTCGATTAGAAACTCTGCGAGTGGTAAAAATGTTGGAGCTGCCAATAATCTTCGTGATTTCCAGGCAGTTAAAGGGTTTCTTACGAGTGCTGGTATAAATAGTTTTTTTGATGCTCCCTGGAGTATCGTTTATATAGCAGTGTTATTTATTATTCATCCATGGATGGGGTGGTTGTCGATTATTGGTTCAATACTTATTTTATTATCTGCTTTAGTTAATGCTGTGGCAATTGGCAAGGGGATGGCTGAGTCAAATGAATTTAATGTAAGAAGTATGAATCAGTCTGAGATTGCTGCAAGGAATGCTGAAGTAGTTGAAGCAATGGGAATGATGAAGTCGGTAGTAAAAAACTGGAGTTTTTTTAACGAAAAAGCTCTAGAACATCAATCTGTAGCAAGTTATCGTAATGGTGTTATTTCAAACTTTTCACGCTATATAATAAGAATGGTTTTACAAATGCTTGTTACGGGATTAGGAGCTTATTTAGTAATTACTAGGCCTAATGAAATGAGTACAGGTGGTATGATAGCAAGTTCTATTATTTTAGGTAGAGCACTCAGCCCTTTCGATTCAGCCATTGAAGTATGGAAACAACTTACTTCGGCAATTAAGTCTTATGAAAGAGTTAATAAAGCATTTGCTGTAAATGAAGAAAGGCATGAATCTATAGATTTACCAGCGCCAAGTGGTAGAATTTCAGTTGAAAATCTTTATTTTTCGCGTCAAAGCGTAATGACTAAAGGCAAACCAAATAATCAGCAACAAACAGAAGTACTTAAAAATTTAAATTTTGAAATTAACTCTGGAGATATAATAGCTGTAGTTGGCCCTAGTGCTTCAGGTAAGTCTACGCTAGCAAAATTATTGGTTGGAGTGTGGCAACCAACTCAAGGAACGGTCAGGTTAGATGGCGCTGATGTATTTTCATGGAATCGAGAAAATTTTGGTAAATATGTTGGTTATTTGCCACAAGATATAGAATTATTTAGTGGTAGTATTAAAGATAATATTGCAAAAATGAATAAAGATGCAAATGCTGAGGACATAATTAAAGCTTCGCAAATGGCTGGGGCTCATGATCTAATCGTTAGACTGCCAAATGGTTATGAAACTGATATAGGAGTTGGTGGAGCAAATCTTTCTGGAGGTCAAAGGCAGAGGCTAGGATTAGCACGAGCTTTTTATGGTGATCTTAAATTAATAGTTCTTGATGAACCTAATGCAAATCTTGATACAGTTGGTGAGGCAGCTTTAGTGAATGCTGTAAGTAATGCTCGCCAAAAAGGCATTACTGTTATTATAATTTCGCATCGTCCATCAATCTTAAAAAGTGTAAATAAGATTTTATATATATCAGAAGGTAAGGTGGCATTATACGGTAAAAGAGATGAAGTATTAGAGCAAATTGATTTACTTACAAAAGCTAAAACTACAGGAGATAATTAAATGACTGAAGATATGAAAGATGTAAGTGTAGGTTCTAAAACTCAAATAGACTCTGGTAGAAAAAGAAAAAGCTTAGCTGAAAGAAAAGCAGAAAGAATAAAACTTCAGCAAAACACTGTATCAAAATATTCAAATGCTGATAATATTCCTGTAATTGAAGTTCAAGAAAAATTTGAATCAGATACTGCTCAAAAGGATAAATTTACAAAGAAAAAAGAAGAAATAAAAAATAAGGCTATTAATATAGCTAAAACAATAAAAAATCACAAAACAGTACTAAAGAGTAGTGAGTTTATTCTTGGAAAGATTTTACATTTAAAAAATATCTCACCTTTGGTAAATAAATTAGCTAATTTTGTAGATATTTTAATTAGCTATATGCTAAAAAAAGAAAACTTAAAAAGTAAAAGTGCAGTAATGCAATATACTTCTGGTCCTGCTTCATTTGGGATTTGGGTAATTTTTGTATTTATTTTTGCTTTTATAGTTTGGGGAGTGCTTGCACCACTTAATAGTGCTGCAATTATTGATGGACAGCTTGTACTTGAATCAAAAAAAAGAATATTACAGCACCATTCAGGTGGAATAATTGATAGGGTTTATGTTAAAAACGGTGATCATGTTGATAAAGGTGAGTTACTAATTAGTTTAAATAAAGTTGCTATGGAAACTAAAGTTGATAATTTAAAGAGTAGAGTTTTACTTTATCAAGTAGAACATGCAAGGTTGCTTGCTGAAAGACAAAACGCAGATAGAATCACTTATGATGATGAAGTTTTAAAAAATGCTGGTCGTGATGAAGTAGCTAAAATAATTTCAACTCAAGAAAATCTTTTTCAATCTCGTAAAAGTGCTTTTGAGGGTAGAGTAAAAATAAAAGAAGAAAAAGTGCATCTTTATGATTATAAAAAAGAAGCATTAAATGCTCAACTTGAAGCAGTTCAAAAACAAATAGATATTGTAAATGAACAAATAGCTTCATATACAAAGCTTGTAGAAAAAGGAAATATTTCAAAAGAAAATTTAAAAAGGCTTGAACAACAAATTGCAGATTTATTAGGAAGAAAAATCTCACTTTTATCAGAAATTTCGATAGCTACGCAAACTATGTTACAAGAAGAAATGGATATAAAAAATGATAAAGCAATTTATTTAGCTGAGATTCAGAAAGAATTTAAACATAACCAAGAAAATTTAAATAATTTAAAAGCTGAGTTATCAATAACTAATGAAGAGTTTAAAAGGCTTGATATAGTTGCGCCAACTACTGGAAGTATAAGCAATTTAACACAACAAACAGAGGGTGGAATTCTACCTAGAGAGCAAGCAATTATGGAGATTGTGCCTCAAGATGATAAATTAGTATTTGATGCAAAAGTAAAAGTTGAAGATATTGATGTAGTAAGAGTAGGGCAGGTCGTTAGTATTCGTTTAGTACCTTTTAAATCAAGAGTTGTACCACCTATTGATGGCGTAATAATCACACTTTCTGCTGATATAATTCAACCAAGGTATCAAGGTGAAGTACCGCATTATAGTGCAAGAGTAGAATTTAATAAGAAGTCATTAAATGAAGTGCTCAATACTAACAATATTGAATTATACCCAGGAATGCCGGGTCAAGGGTTTGTTGAGATAGGTAATAGAACTCTACTTAAATATCTTCTTGATCCTATTACGATGTCGTTTAGAAAGGCGTTTATTGAGCAATAAAATTTGGCGCTGCCCCTTCCTAAATGCTATTTTAGGATAGGGGTTGCAGGAAAAGTTTTCAAGGGTAATGGTGATATCTCTGTTAATTGATATACAGAAGCATTACCTTAAAAAATTATATTCACCTTTCTTCCCATAAATCCTTGTCACAAATTAGCGTTATACTTATTTAGCAATGCCGAAATAGGTATCGCCATCTCTTTGTTTTATTGGCCTTAACAGCATATCATCATTTAATTTACTATACATGAGTTATAAAAAACTAATGGAGCTATAATTTTCTTGTTTACATAACCAGAAATAATATTACTCCGTTTATAATATTTCCCACTTTTCTTTGCTACTAGTCTTTGACTTTTTTCTCCCCATCCTCTATCTTTAACAATTCTTTCTTCTATACCACTTTCATCAATATATACAAGACTCTCAGGGCTAATATCTTTTATTGTTTCTTTGTATTGTCTTCGCTTCCCTTCATTGGCTTCCAC
>DITT01000010.1 GCA_002422875.1 Rickettsiales bacterium UBA6177
ATTATTTTGTTAACAGTGCCATAAATATAAAAAACTGCTAGTTAACATTACTTCTTCTCACTAAATTAAGTAAAAACAAAAATTTTCTAGTAAAATAATATAAAAATTTACTGAATGATATTTTCTTAAAGCTTTATATTCAAAATGATAATGAATCATCACAGTGAAAGAAGCTATTACTTACACGCAAAAGCTCTCCAACTACACATAGCATTGCGTTATTTTCATCACTTAATTCACTAGCATGAAAAATTTTTGCTGCTTCTTCAGTCTGATACCATTCTTCTGCACTTAAGATAGCTCTTGCTTCTTCTGAATTTCCGTACTTAATAAATTTCTCTTTTAAATTAGAATTATTATGTATTTTATCATATGTTAGTAAAAGATCTCTTTTAGATTGATATTCATATATTCCTTCGTACATTCCCAATGAATATATATCTCCAGAAAGCATATGAGATATTAACTGAGGTATAACAAGATCTATATTTTTTACAGCAGTTGGTAACCACTGATTAAAGATATTGGAAGTTTTAAAATCAATCGAAGACAAAATTTTAGTTTGTGGATTTGTAAAGTAATCAAGCCTTACGCGATCATAATCTCTTTGAAAATTTTCAATTTTATCGATTGGAAATTTTGACTGTACATAAACTTCTATATCAGATGATGCATGTTGATTCATTATTAATTTTTTGCTTTTATTCATATTTCCTCTCAATTAATAATACAGTAATTATCGTAATCATATCCATATATATCACCAACCAAATCCTTAAGATCTTGATGTGAAATAGTTATATATTGCCCTAGCTTAGAAGTCCAAGAATGATTTTCTATGTCATGGTGACCAAATTTGTCAGTATATATACTTCCATGAGTAGCTTCTTTACCTTTAAAGTAGAAGGCTATACTTTTTCCAATTGTTGGGTTAGAAAAGCCTTCAACACATTTGATTCTATCTAAGAAATGTCCCCAGTTACTAGGATGCTCATTTGTAAATGTTTTCGCTTTATCTTCTATAAATGACTGTATAGCCATTGTATGATTCATTTTTTTTTGCATAAGCTGTAATTTCACTTGGATTTAACCATTTACTAATCCCTAAAGCATGACCTATACAGTTATAAGTGGCTCCATCATTAAAAGGAATTAATTGTTTCATTAATGTTCTTGTAAAACATTCATAATCCTTGGATGAACATTTATTATAAGTAGATTCTAGAACTGTAACATTATTAATTTGTACTTTAGTATCTAGAGTATTATTTGATTTGTGATAGACCTCCACAACACTTTTAAGCATATGATTACAATCATAAACCTCACAATTATTAACAGTAGGCCTTACATTACTTAACCCTAAATATTTTATTCCCGAAAAATTTGCATTAGGAAAAGCAGGCAATAAATTTTGTTGCTCTTGGAGAGTAAGAGGACTATTACAATTAGGTGCTAAAAAATCATCAGTGAATTTTTTTCCCTGATCTACATCAGAATTACTTAATATTTTCCTAGCAAGAATATAACTAGATATTGCCACTCCCGTAGCAATCATACCTCTAAATAGAAATTTATTGAAAAAATTATCATTTTGATCTATTTGTTGGGGGTTTATTTTTGGTCTTGGTCTTCTAGGCATAAAGATTATCCAATAGGCAATATTTAGGGAGATATTAATAAAAATTTATAAACTTGTCAAATATATTTTTTATTTTGTAAAGAGTACAAAAATATACAATTCACAAAATATTTTTTTACAATGCTGAATAAATCAGCAATTTGTAATTTCACTGATTTTCTTCTCCTTAAATTCTAAAGCACTCATTTCTACTCCTTTATTTTTAATGATATCAGATTGTAATTTTGATTTATCTTCAACTAAAGCTGTAAATTCAGATTTGTGCCGAGACAATGCTACTAACCACATTTTTTGACTATTTAGTAATTTGTTATTATTAATTGCGGCTATAGTATTTGCATAAGTTTTACCTTGTGCAGCATGAATGGTGATGCAGTAGCCATAATCAATATGTTTAAGTATGCCTGCTGGGATAGTTTTAGATTTTCCATCTTCAAAAATGAGCTTAATAGTACCATCTTTATTAATTTTATCAATTTGTGCAGTTTCAGAATTAATTAAACCATTTATTTTATCATTTCTGTTGAAAATAATTTTTAATCCTTCCTGCAAGATCATATTTTTACTCTGGAAAACTTCTAGCTTATTTGAGTAATCAGTATTTGGCTTTAGTTGATAGAATATTTCCTTATTATTTTTTATCAATATTAAACTATTTGTAGTTTTATCAATGGATTTAATTTTTAAATAATCATTTTTATTTATTCCATTTTGGTAATTTTTATTGAATTTTACTATATCACCAGTTGAGTAGTTTAGGGCAAAATTATAATCAGCTTTACTCATATCTTTTTGTCTTAAAGCTTTAAATTCTAATTTTGGGCTTGATAGATTTAGCCCATCAATAATGCGATTATTAATCTCATCTCTTAATTTTCTGGTAGGCGAAATCAGCAGGGTGTTTTCTTGTGCTTTTTGAGATAAATCCAGAAATTGCTTTGCAGCATCTTGAGCGATAGAATTTGTAGCTTTTATATTTTGATTATGAATCGCAAATGTACTTGCAATTTTACCTTCACTTGCTGCCATAACTGCCTGCTTATGCATATCTTCTTTTTGCCTCACAATCTCTTGTAGCTTTACTGATTTTATTGTAGATAATATTTGTTCAAATGGTTTACCTGCTTCGACAGAACTCAGTTGTTTGGTATCTCCAGTGAGTACTAGTCTAAAACCAAATTTTTCTTGTAAGGTAAGTAATTGATGCATTATATTAGTTGAAATAAGAGAAGCTTCATCTACAAAAATAACTGCATTTTTATATTCATTTTTAAAAAATTTAAGTGAAGATATCCCTCTGCCTTCAATATAGCCTTTATACTTATTCAAAAAGCTATGCAAAGTTTGACTTTTTACTTTTGATGAGCTCTCTAAAGTTTTACTGCTAGAAGCAGTGGGAGCTAGGCCTTTGTAACTCTCTCCAAATCCAATGAGACTTATTATTTTCCTGCCACCAATGTCTCTAACTCCATTTAATACTGTAGATTTACCAACTCCTGGTAAACCCTCCATAGTAATAATTTTATCTTTTGAAGTCAAAATATGCTGTAATGCTTTTCGTTGCTGATCATTCATTTTAAATGCTTTATTCTTTGCTAACTCTCTAGCTTTAAATCTTTGAAGATAAGTTTTATATTTGTTTTTCTTAATAATAGGTTTAGAACTATTTAATGATCCAGTTGCAAATTGAAGAATCTGCCTTTCTTTTTTTAGCAAATCTTTCGTAGTAAATTTATTTTCATGCTCAATTAAATAACCACTTGCTGTAATATTACCGATTTCATTTTTAATATCACTAATACTAAATCTTCCAATTGAATATTTTAAAGTTTTTTGGATTAGCTCATCAGACGAAAATACTGTTTTATTATACGAAATATCCTCAATACATAATTTAACTAAATCTTTCGCAGTTATTTCTTCATGATTTTGCTCTATTTTAGATAGTTCATCTATTTGATTACTATTTTGAACGTTTTTCGCTATCTCATTCCAAGCCTGTTTTAATTCTTCTTGTTTAACTAATTTTTTAGCCTTTCTAGAATTTATAACAACTTTATCTCTACCTTCTTTGGTAGTTATTCCTAACTGCTTGCAAATCTCAACTATCTCTTTCCTTCTAGTTGAGAAGGCATCAATAAGTTTTGGGTTAATTTTTGATAGCTCAAAAGAACTACTTCCATCAGATAATATGGTTGGAGTTATGTCTATATTTAGTTTCTTAACTTCCATTGCAAGTTCATTACGAAATATTTGGCCAAAATATTTTCCTTGAGTTAAAAGATTGTCAATATTAATACTGCGATATTTACCATCCACGCATTTTGCTGCATTAGCTAAAAACGAATGGACATGAACCTGTGGTTCTAGATTTCTATTTGTTGTATGCATAAATGTTGCAAATGTGAGTGCTTTTAAAGGTTCTTGTTCTTTACCACCACTTCCTTTACGAGCAAATATATAGCCAGACTTTTCAATATAATTTAAAGTACTTTCAACAGCATGCTGCATAGCATTTTCTAAATTTTCTTTTTGTTTGCTATCAGCATTAAC
Source organism: Rickettsiales bacterium UBA6177 (assembly GCA_002422875.1). Lineage (GTDB taxonomy): Bacteria > Pseudomonadota > Alphaproteobacteria > Rickettsiales > UBA6177 > UBA6177. Next base: position 4,196 of record DITT01000010.1, read on the forward strand.
TAACATCTCAATAGAAAAGCTCTTGGGAGCTGAGAATGTTAAATCAGTTCCTGGATTATGCTGTCTTTTGGCTTTTACTGTTCTGCCAAGTTGCTTACCATCAGGCATAGTACCATCAAGTAATTGCTTGAATCCCTTGTTATTTTTAGCTGTAAACTTACCATTTAAATTAAAATCTTTTGCACCATTACCAAACCATTTCCCTTCGCCCTCAGATCCATAATAATCTCCATGGCTATAATATTTAGCTGCGCCATCACTACTGCTTAAGATCTTAATCGACAACATTATAGCTCCTCAGATAATATTATTGACTTATCCATTCGTGCTTTATCTTTAATATTTGTTTTTATAATTTGATTATCAGGCTGTTCTGAAGATGAGGAGAAAAATAATTTCCTCTCAATTTCTTTTCTGATATTTTCTGCCTCAATACTTTCCTGCTGAAATTTCTGATATAGTTCTAAATTTTCAATATATGAAGGAGCAATTTTCTTATATATTTGATGCTCAAACTTGAATCTAGCAGGAGCAAATCCTGCAAAACTAATATAGCCTTCACCAGATTTAAGCATTAATAGCTCTGACGGTAACACAATCTTTTTTAATTTCTGGTTATGATTAACCTGAATACCATCGCGCATTTCATGAGCGCCATAAGACAGACCTTCTTGCCACTCTTTCACTTCACCTTCGCCAAGTAAGTCAGAGCACCAGGAGGCAGATTCTTTTCCTGCAACATTCATAAAAATCTTGGTTTTACAATTATTTGCTATGGACTCAGCGTGCTCTCTTGAGTAGATCTTTGCTATAGAACTAATATCTTGAGTTCCAAGCACAAAGCATCCTCCAAATGAACGAGCAGTAGCTAACCCATCTTTAAGCGTTGGTATTGCTTGATCAAAATAAGCAAGTTCATCGAGTAAAAACCATATTTTTGGAGTATTACTTGAAGTAGTCAAAGACCTTACTGCATTTATTGCTATATCTACTTGGGTTGAGATGATTGGATTTAAATCTTCTTTTACATCAGCTCTTGAGCTTATAAACAAAAAATTCTGTTGAGAAGGATCATTTATCCACTCAGTTATTGAAAAGCAATTTTCTGAGCTTTGGTATAGTTTAAATGGCCTTAGATATGTGCTTAGCACCATGAGTACTGATAAAGATGCTTTTTCGATATTCTCATTAATTATTTTAGAAGCTGAAGTTTGTTCTAGTAATTTTGAGAGTGATGCAAGATCAGTTTTGAGTATCTTATCAGCAAACTCAGCCATTGATAGATTTTCACTAACATAAAGACTCGCAAGCTCTGCTATAACTCCTCTTGCACTATCTACCCATATAGGATCGCTCTTTGATTCTTTTGGCAGTAGTGATTTAGCAATTGTTGAAAATCCCTTTAGTGGATTTGTCTCTTTAAAAAACGACCAATTTCTACCGCGGCTATCTAGAGGGTTCAAAATTATATCTCCTCTTTTTTCCGAGTAAAAATTCTCAATCATATCGCCTTTAATATCAACTATAATTGCTTTCTGATTACGCTTATAAAGCTGATAGATTAAATCTTTAATAATAGTTGTTTTACCACTACCAGTTGAGCCTAAAATTAAAGTATGAGATTGCTCACTAGCATTCCAGGAATTTGCCTTTCCAGAAATAGGGTACTTAAACCCAGCGATAGAAAATGCTCTGTAAGTATCAAACAGACCAAATTTTTTAAATTTCTGATTGTGTTTTTTTATTTGTTCTATTAAAACTTTATCAGTTAAAGCAAAAATGCCTCTTAATTTTTTTAACTGCTTGATCTTCCTGCCTCTAAACCAAAAGAATATCACGCAACTACTTATAACAAATGCTTCAATGACAATTGCTAGGGAGAAACCCTTTAATAATATCTGTTCAAATTTATCTATAACTAACTCAAATGAGTTTTTTATCTCAAAAGTTAAAGAGTTGGAGAAGCTATATTTGATATATTTACCAATAACGCTCCAATCACTAATATTTGAGTTTGCGTAGAATGAATAAATAATAGTGGTGAATAAAAGTAAAATACCAATTTTTACAAGCACTTTTACTACTTGCATTAGCATCCTCAAATTATGAAATGTTACTTGCCCACTACGGATAAAATCACTCATCTGTTACCCTTCGAAATCGGATTTTGTATTATGCTCTATCTTTAAATAACCAAATTTAGCGATATTTTGCACTGCATGTTCTCTACATATTTTTTTGAGCTCTAAAACTTCTTCTTCTGTTTTATTTTCAGTTAAAATATTTAAAAGTAGTAGGTAAACATCTTGTAATACTCTAGCAGTAATATAATTATGCTTGGTTCTATCTGGCGATTCATAATTAATATCTTCATCTGAAATATCCTGGTTATTTACAAATACTCGGTAGCGGATATAATCATTCATGCTTACGCCATTATCTTTTGCTGCTCTTTTTAAAAATGTTTTTTCTTTTTTACTCATTCTTAATGGGAAGTTTGATTCCTTCATTTTTTATGTCTCCATATTTTTATTCTTTATTTTTTACTTTTTATCATTATCAGAATATTTGTTATAAAGAGTCTCAGATGCTGATTTACTTTGCTTATTACTAATATGCTCTTTAGTTCTATTATTGCCCCTACTTAGGTTATTTGCCTTTTTATTAAATGACTTCTCCATGATCTGCTGATTTGCTATGACATCTTCTTTGATATTACTGTTTGTACTGTTGTTAAATTGCCCTTGAGCTTTTTTCTTTTGTTCAAAATTATCTTCTAATTTACTCGCCTCATGGTTGTATTTATTTTGAAGATTATTCTCGCTGGAGTTGAATTCATTTTTCTGATCTTGATATGCTATTTGCGTCTCGCTACCAATGTTGCCAATATTTTCTGCTACATATTGATTGAGTAATGCTTGAATAGCTTTTGGATCATTTCTTAGCATCTCATCAAATTTAGCTGCACCAAATCTGCTAATATTTATTTCCGCGAATTTATGAGAAGATTCCTGGCTAATATTGGCACTATCTTGCTCAAATCTTGACTTAGATTCCTGCAAGCTTTGAACTTTATCTATTGCTTTAGTTGCTTGATAAGATGAGCTTTTAGACGAGTAAAAATCATCTTTTGAGCTTTGCAGTACTGAGTTATTAAAGTTACTTCCTTCTTGGTGCGAGTCTGATATAGCAAAACTCCTAACCTTACTTAGCGCAGAACTAAATCTTGTATCTTGAGACATCTCATGAGCTTTATTAAAGATTTCTTCTTTTGAAGAACCTGTAGAGCCATCTACACCGCCTTTTATACTAAAGAATTTAAGGTAATTTTCACCTACACCAGCAGTAGCTGCAACTGTAAATTTAATTGCATCTTGAGTACTGATATTATTGTTCTTAGCAAATCTATTAATCTGACTTCGTGTTTCATCTAGTGCTTCTCTTTGCTCTGTATTTAAGTTGTGGTTCCAGTTTTGATAATCTTGACTTGATTCACTAAAGCTTTGATCAAGACCTAAAATCTTAGAATAACCACTCGCAGCACTTTCAATACTGTTGACTCCATAACGATCTGCTTTACTTTGCTGTTCTCCTATTGATTGATCATATCTGCTACCTATTGCCTTACCAAAATCAACCTTAGCAAGCCCAGCTAAATTGCTAATAGCACTACTACTGTCAATTCCAGATCTACCATCATTAAATTGTTTCTCTAGCGCCCCACTTGACATAGAAAATGTCTTCATGCCACTCATCCAAGCATGATTATCATCAAATTTATTTCCACTTGTATTATTAAAGCTATGCGTATCCATTTGTGTATTGCCAAGCTGGTAATTTCCTCTAACTGCACTTTCAGCATTTTGTATTGCTGCTGATTGTTGTACATAAAATACAGAGCTAGCTAAACTTCCCATACTTGAAACCATACCTTTTGTGATAAATACAGAAAGTATCGGAATGGATGCAAGCATATAGCCAGCTATTGCTGAGATTTCTGCATTGATCTGAGATGTTTTGAAGTGGTTAGCAAATGTGATAGCGCCAATATCACTTGCATAAAACTTTCCCCAGCTCCCAGCTATACAGAATAATATGGCATACATCGGCTGCCACATCTGTAAATATATAAAACCAAAGCTATAGTTCTTAAGAACTTCAAGCCCAATTGGAGTCACCATGAGTATCAGAATCAGAGGAAAGATCCCATAAAGGATGCATTCAAGTACTGCTCGGTAAATTGGCACAAATTTCTGAGCCATCTGAGCAACTGAGTAATTTGCAGCAGCAGTGGTTGCTTCAGTAGTAACTTTACCAAATGTTTTGCCAAAATTTCCTACTTTATCACTTAAAGCATTTATCATCACATTTTGCAGTAAAATATCTTTTGCCTCTTTACTGCTATTTCTAACAAAACTGCTGTAACTACTTGCAAGTATCGATTCAAATAATTGATTGCTCTCAATAACTGACTTTTCAGGGAAAAAATATGATAAAAAGCTTTTAGCAAGTTTAGGAGATTTATTCGTTATTTCTGCATTTAGCTCATTATATATTTTATTAGCAGCTCCGTTACAGCTAATATACTCATTATCATATGCAATCATTCTTGCTTTAGATGAATGCTCCTTTAAAAATGTTAAGATGTCATCAGTTTCAGCTAAATCTTTTACGGTATAGCCATTAACTCTGTTATGTCCCATACGTAAATCTGGTACCATGCATCTTTTATAAAATTTGGAGATAAATGCTTTGAGATTTGGATCTGAAATTCTTAAGTGACTGACATCCTCAATTATCTTACTGCCAAATAACATCCCAGTTTCCGGGTAAACGGAATTAACAAACGTACCAGCAAATGCCATATCAAACTTTTCAGCCATAAAATTACCTACTTTAGAAGTAGAGGAGCCTAAAAATGCTAATCCCCATGGTACATTCTCAACTGTTCTTGGCGCTTGCAAGCCACCATAAGAATTAGGCAGAGTATCGTGAATATGAACTGTTGCTCTACTTGTTAAAAAAAGACCGACTAGAATAGTTACTCCTAAAAACCATTTGGCAGCAGATTTTAAATCATTATTTATTCCAGCCCTAACTGCTAAAGCAACAATAGCAATAATACAGCCAAACTTCATTATTGAGGTAAAACTCTCTTTACCATCAATAATCAGCCTTATGCTATTCAGAATCTTTTCTAAATAATAACCTGATCCTAATGTGTATATGTCAAACTCATTCATTTTTGATCTCTTCCTCTTTCTTTTTTTCTAGTGTTGTCTTGCAAAATTCAGTGCTTCTGAAACTTCATCAGCAATTACATTTTCCATATTTTCAGCGCGTTTAACTAAAAATAGCTGCAGCTTATAACGAGAGAGGTCCTTCATCTCATGATCACTGAGTAACTTCTGCGCATTTATAATGGATTCTTTAAATTCTTTGAGTTCATCACTTGCTGCAATTTGAAGATTATTAGCAGCCTCCTTTACTTCTTTTAACATGTCAGATAAATAGTTATAAAGAATATTCCAAGCAATCACTTCAACAAAGATACCTTGCTCATATTCTGGATTACCGTTCGTAAATTGATAAAGCACATCATAAATTGCATAAGCAGGTAATCCTGCATTGCTTAAGAATTCTTTAGTACTCTGTTCAAGCTCTTTATCTTCTTTTAAAGCTGTTTGAATTGTCTCCAGATATTTAGTTACTTTATTTTCAAAGCTATTTTCTACTTCGATAAATTTATTCTTTTCCAACACATTTAAACATTTATCATTATCACCACATGAGATTAGCTTCATATCTTTACCGCCTTTAAGTAGAGCTTCTAGATTTGTAGGGCTAACTACAAGAGGAGACACATACTGAAATGTCGGCATAGCATTATCATTTTTCGAAGCACGAATAATCACAGTGCCACTCATCGTCATCATTAATTCTTTGACTTCCTTAGAGTCAATTTTTAGCTTATCAATCGCTTTCCAGGCTAGATTGATATCTTCGATGATATAACGCTCATCTTTACTTGCTAAATCACTCAAAGCTTCTGTTTTGCCAGTTGGAAATTTCTTATAAGAATTTGATAAATCGCTTTGCTTCCCTTGTGATAAATTATGCTTTGCAAATATATCTTTGGCGATTTCAGAATGTTGAGCTAGCTTATTACCAGCAAAACTTACAATTTGTTTTGCTGTTTGGCATTCATCTGCTAAAAAGCCGCCAAGTTCCTGAAGCTTGCTATATACTTCTTGTAAGGTTTCACCAATAACTGGGCTGATTGAGCTTATTCCAAGATATGCAAACATTAATCCTGCTTGCTGTGAAATATTTGTAAGTTTATTTTTAATTTCATCTCCTGAAATAAACGACATACCACCAAAATTAAGAACTCCTTGATTATAACAGCTTTTATCTATATCAATTTCAGGAAGGTTGACGCTGATTAACGGTCTATTTTTCTTTTGACGTGCAAAATACATAGAGCCCAATGTATAATGCCCTGCTTTTTGCCCCTTATAGAAATTTGCTCCATTTGTAGTTGATTCGCCACCAAGAGACTCCCAAACTTTAGCCAAATCATTTTGAACACTGGCATAGGAAGCTAGGCTATAAAAGCTATAAAATATGGTGATGATATAAATACAAATCCTTTTCATTCTGCCTCCTTCAAGATTTCTCTTTCTTTGATTTTGTTATAGATTTTTTCTTCTAGATCGTCATAAGTGGTTAAACCCTTAGAGATAAAAATCTTCTGAGGCTGTTCTTTATCAAGAAGTAATATGGTAGGGTAAGCCTGTACCAAAGGATCATTTGTAATATTTTCATCAAAAATATTGCTATCTAACCCTTCAAGAAACTCATTACTATCAGTAATCCCAAGAGTTTTTAAATGATAGTTTTTAGAGAGTTTTTGTATTATAGGAAGCTGTCTTACACAATGAGCACAAGAAGGTGAATAAATAAAAACAATGCCATATCTTTTACCAGCATTACTTAAAATATCTTCGATTTCTTGTTGTTTAATTTCAGAATTGACTTTGTTTAAGTAATAACTATCTTTCTTAAATAACTGCGGCGAATCATCAATTATGTTTTGAACATTCTTGGAAAATTCTATTCCCTTAGCAGTAATAATATAATGTGTTTCAAGGAACTCTAAAATATCCTCTCTTTTAGCGCTAATCGTTGCACGCTTAATTTGAGTCTCCCATAACTGATTGAGCATTATAGCTTTTTGCTCATCAGGAATTGTTGAATTTAAAATTTCTTTTGTTGAAACTTTATCATTTTCATTCTCATGAGAATCGCAGCGCCAATTTGCACCTAAGCTATATTCACGACAAATTTCTTCTGTAAATACAAAAGCATTTGCTGTATAAGGTATATAGAGAATAATACTAATGAATATAACTCTATAGCAATTAATAAAAAATAATGTTACAATTAAAGGTGTAATATGAGACAACAAGCGAGAAATTTTACTATGCATAGTTTTGATACATATAAATTTATAAAAATTATTAAAAATGCTGGTCTTACCGAAGAGCAAGCTGAAGCTATTGTTAATACCGTTGCAGAAAGCAGGGAATATGACTTCTCGAAGCTTGCTACTACTGAGCAGTTGCATGCTATCGAAGAAAAAATTCTTAGCGTAACAGCGACCAAAGAAGATCTTTACAAACTTGAAGAAAAGCTGACAACACAAATTCATTCCGTTGAAGTAAGTTTGCTCAAATGGATTATTCCTTTGCTCATTACTATAATTGGTATGTTTGGTACTATAGTTTTTAAGCTTTTTGTTGCTTAGTTTTATTTTAAATTCAGCTTTCATTTATAAAACTCCTGAATTTTTTTATTAATAGCATTTTGTGAAGGGCTATTTTTAAGATCTTCTATTTTAGACTGCATATTTGATTTTTTGGCATCTATAGATGATTTAGATTTTGCCTCAAATTCACTAAATGCTTCACTAAAGTCAATTTTGCTGAAATCTATATTTTTGATTTCATCTAAGGTTAATGCTCTACAATCTGGATTTTTCCTATCGCCCCATTCAATGCCAAGCTGCTTTCTTCCTTGTACTTGGATAATCCTTGCAATTTTACTTTTAAAACAACAATGTGATTGCCATTTTTTATAGAAATTTAGTTTTTTACCACGCCAGCTACCTACATGATGACATAGACCTGATTGTCTTTTTAGAATTAAGTCTTTCTCTAATTGGTTACATTTAAATAGAGGGCGTAAAAAACCTCGATCACCACAACAATTGAACTCACCAGTATGGCATCTACACTCGTAATTATTACCACTAAAAAACTTACAATTTCTAGTATCTATTTCATTTGAGATACATGTCTCTTTCCCTTCAGGACATTTACATCCTTCTAAATCACTAGATTTCATGCCAGCTAAAATATTTAAGTAGCTTATACTCTTGCCAAAATCATTATGAGAAGATCTTTGTTTTTCTTTACATATTTCCCCAATGCAAAATTTATCCTTAATACATTCTCTTTTGACAATTTCCTTATTAGTACAATTATACTCAACTTCATAATGCTCACATTCAGTACTCTTTTGATTTTTATATAGGCATTCGCGAGCCACTTCTTTGCAATTTTGATCTTTTTTAAACTCACTACATTCATCAATAAAACTATTTACACCTGCTTTTCTGCAAACATATTTTTTTTCCCACTTCCAGCAATCTTTATGTATATCCTTACCATTAATATTTCTAGTTTCTGCATTTTCTATACAAACTTCTTCTGCAAACTCACAATGTTGATTTTTCTCATTTTCAGAACAATTCGATAAATCTTTTTTATCTTTTAAAATATTATACTCAGTATCAATATGTTTAATTTCTGTATTTTTATTATTTTCATTAAATTTAGAACCGCATATAAATTTCTTTTGATAATTCTTGCAATGTCCTAGAAGAGTATGTTCTAAACATTCACCGCTTGATTCTCTACAACCTCGGTTATTTTCAAATAATTCACAATTATTCTGTTCTTTAGATACACAAATAGATTTTTCTACATATTTCCAACACTGAGTTGTAGGTATGCTATCTACAATCTTTTCACTATACTCAGCACAATCTTTTTTCTGAATAATTTTGCAACTTTCAACATTAAAAGCATAGCTATTAGAAGCACTTAAAAGAGAAATAAGACAAAAAAGAAAAATTAATCGAAATGGCATTTTTCCTCTCTTGTAATATCCCATTGACTGCAGCAATTTTGTTTAGCTCTAATTTTTAGCCAACCTTCGCCGTATCCACTAACAAATACCTTAATTCCAATACTATTTTCACCTTCTTTTAAATAAGATATTAAGTTAATATTTACGTTAAAATTCCAATTTTTGCCTCTCTCACATTGCTTATCAATATGACCATTATTGACAAATGGAACTTGCCCCCAAAATTTTTGTTTCTTCCAAACAACCTTTAAATCTTTGCCCCCATCAGGGCCTGCATATACTGATACACCATTGACAAAAATTTCCATATAATCATCAAAGCCAACATTGAATATAGTAAAATCTTTAATTGCTTTGAGGTTCTTAATTTTAAAAGTGGTGGTTTTATCGTATAAATTGCAATGACCACGCCAGTAATTATCAGAGATTGTGCCTATCGTTAAGATGCCTCTATCGTTATGAAACATCATATCAGAAGCAACAGAATTAAGTACTATTCCGCCTAAATCACATTCTTTACTTGCTTTGCACTTAATGCTTGTTATTTGATCTTCACAGATTTTTTCTTTAACATCTCTTTTTTTATGGCACTCATAGTGATATTTAGGATCTATTTCGACTACTTGCTTTGGAAAACAGCTTGATTGCTCAAGGGTATAATATTCATCACATTTTTCTGTTTTAGTACTCTCAATAATCTCTTCTTTGTCCTCACAAGATTCTTGCTTCCCATTTAAATAATTAAATACCTTATCATTGTTTTTAGCATTTTTAACAAGATTAATTGCTTTATCTAAAAAGCCATTCTTATTGCGATTAATTCCTGTTTCTTCTTGCTTCTGTTGTCTCTCAAGTGTGGCTTTACTTCCAAAGGTATTTTTAACATTACAACTTTTTTTAGTACATTTATCTTCTTCAATATCTTCTTTTTGAGCATTTCCTTTACTCTCAATCTCATCAACAGCATTACTTTGACCAGCAACATCTGTACCTTCATAACCAATTTGGTCACGCAACTCATTAAAAAACTTATTGATATCTATGTTGTTTGCATAAGAAGTTAAACTAACAAAAACTAAAATAAATATAAGATTAATGATTTTCATCTACTAACCTCTTGAGATATTTTTTTGCTTCTCCTTTTAACTCGCCGCTGCCTGCAAATTCTTTTAAAGCATGAATAATACTGACATTGCCTGTTAGTTTGTCGCTCTTATCATCCTTATTTATTACAAAGGCAGGCACTTGAGTAATGTTATATTCTTCAAAGCTTTTTGGATCGATATCAATAATTACTCCAGTGTCACTTAATGATTTTACATAACTAAACGTATCTTTAAATGAATTATTCTTAAGACCTCTAATAACTAATTTTGCTCCTATTTTTTGAGCAGCTCTATCAAAATTAACTATTGTTTGTTTAGGCATTGAGAAACTAACAAAAATCCTAAAACCTTCTTTTTGAGGCAATTCACAAGCTCTTGCTAAATTAGTAAGAGCTGATACAAAGAAAATAATACCAATACTTAGATTTAATAAGGCAAGGCGTAAGGAGCGAAACTTACTTAAGCTTAAGTGAGCGACGCGCAACGATGTTTTATTAAAAAATAAGTTTGGTATCAAAAGACGCAACATGATTTTTTCCTCCAGATAAGATAGCCGAAATCCTCACCAACTATTGGTGTTTCTTTATTTGCTTCAAACATAGTTGTTGTTTTGCCAAAGGGAGCACAATTTGATACATCAGGATTAACAAGTTGATAGCGGTAATGACTCTTCTTAATCATTAGTGCTAGTTTCTTGCTACAAATCTCTTTTACATCATCACTTGATGTTTGATGAGCCATACCTTGTCGATGCATCTTAAAAGTTATTTTTTCAGCAACATTAAGTGATGCTTGAACCACTCCAATATGAGCATTAACATTACTATTCATTGGATACATACTTCCTTGACATCCTGCGCACCAGTGAAGCATATCTAGAGGTTTTCCTTGAGCAGAGCTAGATGCACAATCTGCAGCACAAGCAGCTTGTGCAACAATGTTATTATATAAGAAACTCTCAGGATGAAGAATCATCGCCAGCTCATCATCATTGCCTGATGGATCAAGCTCTGTAATCCATAAAGGATCAAAGTTTGTCTCTTGTAAGCAAATAAAATCAGTAAAAAGCTCAAGCATTGATAAAATTGGGTAAATATAGTAATGAGCATACCAAGTTGAAATTTTGCTACTTGCACCCTTAGGCCTTCCACCTTGACTTCGTTCAAAACCTAGATCAATTTCCAAACCTCCCATATTTACAAAACAATATGGTTCTTGTGACACATCTACAAGTCGCACAGGTTCCCAGTAACCTCCAACAATTCCAGGAGTAGGGATACCAAATTTTGGACATAAACAAATAGGAGAACCAGGATTTTTAGTATCTGCTAGATCACTACCAACAATTTCCATTGAGCCAATAGTGATGGGAAACATACAACTCCACTGAATGTCTGTAATTGGATTTACAAATTTACCTGTACATTTTTTAGCAAAAGCTAAGTGATATGGTAATGATAAAATTATACATATTATAAGAAATATTTTTTTCACTTAATATCTCCTATAATAGTAATCTTTAATTGCTTATCTTCTTGTTCAACTACAGCAGGTACTTCATTGATGTTTAGCTTATTAGTAATAAAGCCAGCTTGATCAAAATAAATCCATCTCTTATGAACTCTTTGAAGTTTTAGAGGAGAGCCTTTTACTAAAATGATTTTAGCATTCTGATAAGTAAGCGCTAAATTGACTTGTTTCTTATCATCTCCATCAATAAAGATTAGTGGTTTTGAAAGTACAACATGATCAAGTGGATTAATTTTCGTTCCTCTTGCCTGGATTAAAGTATTCTTATGATCATAAATATCTTCTTGAACAATATATGTAGGATCAAAGTAAAATATTTTATTTTCTTTAGCTTTTGTAATGCCTGAAATAGCTGTTGGATTTTCAACATAGTCAATTGTTTGCTGCTTTAGCTTCTCATTTAATGCTTTTAAATCGATATTCTTTAATTTTTTCTCTATTAGCTCTAGAATATTCTCTTCAACAATTGCAAAGCAATGCCCCTGAATGCCAAAATTTTTAGCATTAGCAAAGTTTACAGTCATAAAACATACAAATAAGAGTAAATAAGAAAATCTCATGATAATAGTAACCTCTCAATTGCTTCTTCGGTTTTTAACCCCTCTGATTTCATCTTTTTAACAGCAGCAACATCTTCAGCCTTAGTGGAATAAAGTTTTGCTGAAAATGGATCAAGTATTAGCCTTCCTATCTGCCAAGCATTATTCTTGTGCCTAATCATAAACTCTGAATAAGCACCTTTAAGCCCAGATAGATTATTTGCTATTGCAATCTCACCAGGCGACATCTTTAACTCTGCTTTTAGCATTTCTTCATCTTTGCCATCAACAGATAACATAATGCGCCAATCAGACTGAGCAAGTGCAGCAGCTCCAGCAGGACTATTAATTTGGCTAAAATCTGACATGCACTGGGATGCTAAAATAAGACTTAAATTATATTTTCTGCCACGTCTTGCAAATCCTTCAATGGGTTCCTTTAAAGCAGGATGGCTCCCAAGTCTCCAAAACTCATCTATCATTAACGCAGTTCTTCTGTTTCTTCCTTGCATTTTGGCATAAACCAAAAATACCACTGTCATTAAAACTGCATTTTGTAAGATAATATTATGCTGTAAATCACTGAGCTCAAATACCGTAAAATCATTAGTAATATTTAGTGTAGATGGGCCATTAAAATATTTTTCATATCTGCCATCTTCGCTATATTTTCTTAAAATATATTCAATATCATCACAAATTTGTGTAGTTTGAGGGGTTCTAATTTTGTGATTAAAAAGTAATTCATTTCTAATATCAGAGAATCCACCTTTTGATCCTTTAGTATCCATCACAGCTTCAACAGCATTTTCAAGTACTGCACGATATTTTCCAACTTGAATATCAAAGCTGTTATTTTTATCGATATTGATTACAATACATAAAATAGAAACTATGAGATCTATAAACGGCTCAGTAAAATATTCTTTATATTCATCTCCTTCTTCATCTCCAGACTTGTCACGGTAAAGTGAAAATGGATTTATACAAAAGTCACCACCACCAAAATTTACAAAATCACCATCAAATAACTCACAAATATTTTGAAAGCTTCTACCATCATCAATAATGATAACTTGACCATTTTCACGAAGCACCGCTGTTGTATATTCCTGCATCCAAACAGATTTACCACGACCAGAATTACCAACAATAACCATATTAAAATTTCCATTGATACTATCAGCAGTCTTAAAATTATCAAAAAAGAAAATTTGTCCTCTTCTGCCCACAAATAACATTAGAGGGTTGCTATAATTTTGCATATCTGCAAATACTGGCATAAGATTTAGTGCAGCTCCTGAAGGGCAAGTTGCTGGTATTTTTAACTGATTTAGCATTTGCCAATTTTCTGCAATGCCAAAAGGAAGTGTATGTAAAAAACTATTTACAGTATCATATTTAACTTGTTCTATTTTAAATTTTAGTCTTGCAAAATGATCAATAACACTAGCAGTAGACTTATCAGCTTGCTCTTTGTTTGAAGCAAGTAAGGTTACATACATAACTATTTTACCAAGTCTTTCACCTTGGTTGATTCTCTCTCCTACATAGTGCCAATCATTGATCTCATCAAGCATTCTTGGGAAAAACATTAGTAATTTTGAATCTCCTTGTTGAGTCTTTATCATTCTATATTTATTTGCAGTTCTTTCTGACTCTTTAGAATCTTTAAGAGTAAAACCATAGCTAATGTAAAAAGGACATGGGATTGAAGTAGCATTATAAAATTGTCCTATAAAATCTATGCTACTTTCTAAATCCCATATTTCTGGAAAATTTGTTATTTCAAAAGTGATATAATTAAAATCCCCAAATTTCACTTTGTCATGGCACATCTCCAGTTTTAGATCTGACTTGAAATGCTTAGTAATGTTATCTTGTTTAGAATTTATATCTTCTTTGTAAATATTAGTTGAGGGCACTAGAATTTCTTTTAAGTAACCAGCAAAATCCTTATCATCTAAAATAATTGCATCACTCTCTATGCTTCTAAAACCTTCAATGACTTTTTCTTGAAGTGCTTTAAGCCTTAGTAGATTTTCTTCTCTACCAGAGTCAGTCAAGGCTTTTGGCATTGAAAAGCAAAAATATAATTCGTAATTTCGAATGAGTAAATTAGCTCTATTTCCTAAAACACTTTGTAAGCTTCCAGATTGAAAAAACTGCAATCTTTTTTCAGTTATTTTTTTATAAATAGCTTTGTTATTTCCAAACTCAAACCAATAATCTAAAATATTACCAATTCGAGGGGATGCATAATTTATTATTTGTATTGTAAGATCATCCGGAAAATCATTGATTAAATTTTTTAATGAATTTTTTGTTTGTTCATTAATGCCAGTAAAGTGACTTACTCTTAATATAAATCCTTGAGTATTATTGTTTTCAAATACATTATATTTTGAATTAAAGCTTTTATATGGCAAAAAATCTAAAAGGCTTTTTTCTTGATAGTTTTGCTTATCAGTTTCTCTAAAACTATCTGTAAATTTTTTAGATTCTTTAGGTTTTCTAATATTTTTAACTAGCTCTTTAAAATCATCTAAGAATTCTTTTTTTAATATCTGCAATAGAGATGAAGATTTTGTCATTTTGCCTCCATCTCTTGGTTTTTCTCGTAGCTATTACAACAGGGAGTAGTCGATTTATACTTTTTGCTATATTTCTGCCTAATTTGCTCCAGTGCAACCCTGTCAGCATATTCAACAGAACTACAACCTATACCTCTAACTTTAGGACAATCCCAAGTCGATTTATATGAGGAAGCGCAACTTGATAAAGTTAAAACCATTATTACAAATATACAGCTTTTAGTTAGATTTCTTTGCATCTTCATCCTCCTCCTTTAAGCTAAACCCTTCTTGAAATACAACGTAAACTTCAATACCTTCATCAATAGAAATTACCGGTTGATATTGTTCTGCTCTTTTTATGAAATACTGCGATAAACTATCACTACTGGTACTTACACCTGAGCCAAGACCACCCTTTAGCAAGTCATTAGCAGATTGCTTGCTTGAGTTCATACCAGAGCTGTTTAAAGAAAAGTTAGGTTGGCTAAGCTGTTGTACGCCGTTACCAAATCCAGATGCCATGCCTGATAAAAAGCTTTTAAGAACCATATCACCTTCACGTGATACAACTTCTCCTCTAATCCCAGATTTTGCTTGCGATGTAATATATGCTTTTACAGGCACTTCAATTGCAGTTTGCTTATCAATAGCACATGTAAGTAGCACGCCATCAAGATATGCCTTCTCACTCGAAATATCACCAACTGCTTTTGCTGATAATAAGCAACCAACTAATCTATTTGTTTTTAAAAAATCAGCTCCAATTCCTGCTGAGATTGTCTCTCCTGTAATTCGAAGAAGTGTATGTCTTGGGTTTGCTTCAGATGATATGCCAACTCCAGCATCCACTCCTGATATTAACTTTGCCTGAACATAACTATTAGCAGGTATGTATTCACCTATCTTTTTGATTCTCTTCTTTTGCTTTATTACTGTAGATTCAATTTCTGCTTCAGGCATTTTTTTAGAATTTTCCTCAAGTATTTTAGAAATAGCATTTTGAAGTTTTGAATTATAAGTTTCTTCAATTTCGTTCTTAAGTTTTATTATAAGATCTGCAAGCTCATCTTTACTAACTTTATTGTTAATAATTTTTTCTTCTAGATCAGATTGCTTAGCATCTGTTGCTATTTGCTTATCTTTAATCGCGTCAACTTCCCTGCCACGAATTTCTGTCCAAGTTTGCTCATTACTTACTCCATTAGTTAATGACTCTATTGCAGAAAACTTTGCATTAATTTTTTCTTGCTGTTTTACACTAGTATTATTTTGGTTGAGTTTCCTATTCCCAAATTCAATAATTAAAAAGCACATCGCAATAAAAGCAGCAAATAACAAGATGCCAAGTCTTAAATGTTTTGTTCTAACTATTTGAGGTTCATTTTCCTTAGCTATAAAAATGCTACTTAATTTTTGTTTTACTTTATCAAACAGATTTAAAATCAGTTTGGTGATTTTTTCTAATTTCATGTTATTTCTCTTTTACTTGGTGATTAGATTGGCACTTTGGTTTGCTACTTGAAGACTGAGCTCGAATAAAGATTTGCTGAGCTGGGATATTTTCTATGCTTGTAATAAATTTATAAGTTTTGCCAGAAACAGTTTTAACAAAGAAATTTACTGGCTTATCAATATTAGCTCTTAAATATAAGTCCTTACCTGTGATTTCATATTCAATTTCTCCTTTAAGTGAATGAATGCTCTCAATATCATTTAAGAGAGATATTCTAGTAATCTCACTCTTCGAAATTGCTGCCTTAATTGTATTTTCATTACTCTTTAAGAAAAAGCTTTGATCAGCATAGGAGTTTAAACCAAATGAAATAATTAATAATATGAAAATAGCTAAACTATTTATTTTCATTATTTACCTCCTCAAAACTCTTAACAGTTAGTACGCCACCACGATTTAAAAATGTAATTAGATATTCTTTATAGATTTCTGATAATTGCTTCCCAGCCATATAAGTTTCAAGATTGCCTTTTACTTTTACAATGAATTTATGATTATCAAATTCATAACCTTGCTCAGTAAAAACATAACGATAATTTTTAATGCTAATATCAGAAGCTAAGTTCTCAATTTGCTTTTTGAAACTATCGATACAAGCATTATCAACTAATTTTAAAAGAGCAGCAGAATTTATATCTACATTTTCTTTCTTCATTGAAAATAACAACCAGACTACTTCTCTAGTTCTAACTCTAAGAGCTTCTTCGCTCACAAAATCTTCACTAATGATTTGCTCTGCAGTAAGAGTTGGTACTAACCTTGTAACAGTTTTAATTGCATTAATTTTTATAGCTAAAATTGTATTGGAAATTATCATGCACAAAATTATTACGCCTAATATATTTCTCTGTAATCTTAGTTTTCGATAGTTTAATTGCATTTTAATTTCCTCTCATGGCCTTTAACACCTTTGATAAAATTCATTTCACAAGGTAAATACCAATATAAGAATCTTATTAGTTTTCTAACAATTGATCTTTCTCTAAATCTACCAAAGATCCCTGAGGTTATGATTCCAGCTGGAATACCAAAAAGACCACTATCAAATAATACAAAGCAGCTCCAGATACCCATAAATACTAGTAACATATCTATAGGTACTCCAAGAGCTCTCATAGGATTATCAAGTGTGCGTGGGATTCTGTAACTCATAGATTTTACCTAAAAAATCATGTTTACAATGCTATTTGCAGATGAAAGCAATAAGCCAACACCTACAGCTCCAGCAACATGCTTAGCCGGAAAGCCTGCAATACCCATAATTCCAGCAATGGCAAGTGAGCTAAACGTTATTAACTTACCAGCGCTTCCTCCAACCCAGCCATTAGCTTTAGTTAAAATTTCAGCAAAAGCATCAGGCCCTGCAGCAAAACTTAATTGTGGAAGCATTAGCATTATTCCACCAACGCACGCTATCGTTGTTACAGTGCTTAGATTTGTGTTTTTGATTTTATTAAATATTTTCATTTTCTTTATTTTCTTCATCTTTTTATTCCTTCTGATTTGTGTTATTTTTTTTCATTTTTTTCTGGCTTATTAAAATTTTGCCTGATCTATTATTTTTCTTTATGCTTCTCATATCTCCTATTTTTGGTTACTTACTTCTAATAATTTTTTTAACTTTGTTAGTTTTGCTTTTCTTGGATACCAGTACTCATTCATAATTTTGATTAATTGGCCAATCTTTGGAAAAAATAAATTATCTGTACTTTTGCGATAACTAACGCAGGCTATTTCGATAATATCTTTTTGATATTCAGCAAGATCGGTGAGATAATCTTTTAGCAAATACTTAAACTCTTCAGCTGAAATGTAATTTGTGGTGTAGTGCAATTTGAGTCTTGCAAGTAGTCCAAGTATTTCTTCTGGTTTTGCTGGTTTTAATGATATTTCAATTTGTCTTAAAGCAATGATTAGCATGCCATACTCTTTGGACTTTTTTTGAATTATTGGTACTTGGCGATTAACAGTTCGGCTTATTCCTAGCATTTTTCCACTCCAATCAATCTCCGTTGATTTCATCAAGTGCTCTAGCTCCTCCGGTAAGGAATCTTTCAAAATCACTGGTTTTTGCTTTTCTGTTGGTGTTTTTGTAATTAAATCCGTCATTGTGGTCTCCATTTTTTAATTTGATTTCTACGGCCTTTCTAAGCCAATTCCTAAATGCTGCTAAGCCATCCTTAGGTGGTTTTTTAGGAATTGAATTCCAGTAATCTTGAAATTTCTCAAGCTCCCACTGCAAATCAAGGTTGATAGGTAACGCCTCTCTTGCCCAAAGCTCAATGTCTTGGATAGTGATATGCTGAAAGCTAAGCTGATTAATTTGGAATGTTTTTTCTTTTTTTGTATCCCCATAGGGGATATTTTTTTCTTTTATAAAGAGCTCTTTTCTTTTTTTGCTTCTTTTTTTCTTTTCTTGAAAGTCACTTTCAACAGATATTGTTTCAGAAACTGTTTCAAAATCTTCTTCAAGAGTAGGCATTTCCTGATCTGTGCTATTGCAAATATAGTTGCAACTTTCGTGTTGGACTCTTGTTTGTTGTGATCTTGTTTCAGTTACTGTTTCAGAGTCTCTATTAAGAGCAGGGGTTCCCTGATCTTCATTGTTGCAAATATTGTTACAGCTTTGTTTCAAAGTGAAATATTGCTTATAATTAATAATAGTAATTATATTAATTTTATTGTGAATATTTATGTTAATTATTTTTTCATGATGCAATTGATCTAAAAATCTTTTTACAGATGAATAATGCCATTGCCATATGGTAGCTAATTTTCGTAATGAATGTGAAATTTTACCATCAGCAGAATTTGAAATCATCCACCTGAATGCATCATTTTTACTAAAAACGTCTTTTCTAAAATAATCAAAATTTAATTCTAAAATATATATCATCTTATCTATTGATCTTTATTATTTTTTATGATATTTATCGAATAAGTATTAAAAGTTATCATATTTGATATATAGCATATTATTCATATAAATATGTATATATTATTTTTAAATAAGATTCAAGAGGATAATTATGTCAGCTTATTTGCAACAACAAATTAGAGATAGAATGGAAGCAAAGAATCTTACTATTTATGCTCTAGAAAAGAAGGCGGGCCTTAATAGAAGCGCTGTAAGAAATATTTTACAGGGCTTTTCTAAGAACCCTAGTATTGAAATTTTAAGCGCAGTAGCGTTGGCACTTGATTGTACTTTGAATGATTTAGCTGGAACGAGTGAATCTGGTCAATTTTCATATAAATCAGATAAAAAAGTAGCTCATAAAACAAAAGAGTCTAACCTATGGTATAAAGATCTATATTTAGAAAACGTTCGAGTGCTTTCAACATTAGCATCGGAAAGGGGCCTAGAGCTAAATTTAGAACAAATGACGAATCTAATTCAAGAGAGTTACAAATATTCATTAAGCAAAAATTCTCATAATGCAGACAAAGATTTCTGTAACTGGTTAATTAGTAGAGGGTAACAGATTGAATTTTTTTAGATTTTTTGTTCATTTAAGTAGAACCTATCTTCTAAATATATCTTTAGCTTGTACCTTATTCTTTAATTCAAATATTGTAGCTGCACAAATAGAAAAAATTCCTATTATTTGGAATTTATCTATTCCTAATAGCTATTTTGTAGGCAGAGACTACGAATTATCTGAGCTTTACAAGATATTTTTATCTAATAAAAATATTTGTGTAATAGTTGGTAGTGTTGCAATCGGAAAGACACAATTAGCAAAAAAATTTACAGAACTATATAAATCTGAATACGATATTGTTTGGTGGATAGACTCCTCACAAAATATTGATAAGCAAATATACGAGCTAGCAACGCAGCTGAGTAAATTAAATATAACTGGCATTAATAAAACTGACTTTTTAGTCAATGATAAAATTATATTATTGCAAAATGTTAAAGAGTTTTTTAGAATAACTCACTATAAATGGTTATTAGTTTTTGATAATTTTGATACAGGAAATGATACAAAAAAATATTTACCAATAAGGCATAATACAAAAAATATAGGGCATATTCTAATAACTTCTAGAAATAGCTCTAATTGGAGTAATATGATAAAATTAAGTAAATTCAAACGAAATGAATCAATTTCATTACTTAATAAAATATTACAATATAATTCAGGTGATTTTGATAAATTTAGCGATCTTTTAGATGATCATCCTCTTGCTTTAGTACAAGCAGCTTCATATATAAAATCTACGCCAAGCATGGATATAATAAAATACATAAATTTATTTCATAAATCTTATTCTCAATTATTTAAGAGGCAAGAACAAATGACAATCAATCACAAGAACATAAACGATAACTATGACAACACACTGCAAATAACAGTAAGCGTTACTTTAGATAATATAAAAAAATCAAACTCTCTTGCTTTTGAAATCTCAGAAGCATTAGCATATATGAATAATGCTAATTTATCAGACTTTTTAATTCATGAGATAGCTAAGCATCTGCCTAATTACAAAGAAGATGAGTTTGATGCTGCTTTAGGGGAGCTCACAAATTACTCTATAATTGAAAAAGAAAATACTGGTCAATATGGTATAAATAAAATTATTCAATTAATTATTAGAGATACTAACAAAGAAAGATCTCAAAAATATATAGAGATATGTGCTAAATCATTATTGCAATATCTATACACAGATATAAATAAAGCTGAAGAGTTTCTTAACATTCATAATTATATTATTTCACATGCAGAGAATGTTGTATTTATTGCTGATTCTAGTAATATCCAATCTCTTTACATCACAGATTTAAAGCTTCGTTTAGCAGAGTACTATTTAATAGTAAATGTTAACTATGAAATGACAGAAAACATTTTAGAAAATTTAAAATTAATTAAAGATATAACAAATCTACAGAAATACTATTTAAATATGGCTTCTGCGGTATACCAAGCATGGCGCAATGCAGATTATGTTAAGGCGATTGAATTATCTAAAATAGGAGAAAAAAACCTAGTAGAGTACCCAGAAAAACAATATGAAAAATTATGGCTTAATAATCAACTTGCTCAGTTCTATATTTATTTTGGTAATGTAAGTGAAGCAAAAAAACATCTAATAAAAGCTGGCAAAACTCTAAAAGAAAATCCAGATTTATCTGGTAAAGGATTGTATAATGCATTGTCGGCAAAAATTGATTTTGATAGCGGTCAGTATCAACTAGCATACGATAAGCTAAACGAGACCCTAAAGCATTACAATCTTGAAAATGAAACTAATGAAACTCCAGGATTCATGGAATACTATTTCCTTAATTATCGAATATTATTAAAGCTTGGTCAGGCATCGGTTATTTATAATAGCATTTACAAGCAAGCTTCAAAACTAGATAAAATTTATGGCAAGCAGGATCATAGTGCTAAATATTATTTATTGTCAATCATGGCTGATGGAGCAATAAAGTCTGGAAATTTAAAAGTTGCACAAGAAACACTGTATAATGCTGAATTAATAGTCGACCGTATGTGTGGAGATAGTGCTAAAGAACAAGAGCAGGGGTATTTTTATACTGTAAAAGGGGAATATTATCTTCTCACTAAAAATTATAACGATGCTTTTTATGCGTTCTTGAGAGCTGAGAATATATATAATAAAATTTATCAAGTAAGAGAAACCGATGATATAAGTAATACGTATACAAATTTAGCTATTTTGAGTATCAAAATGGATGATCAAAAAACAGCTCAACATTACTTAGATCTTCACAGAAAAAATTTTGGTAACGAGCACAAAAGATCAAAAATGATTATTACTGCAATGATAGAAAGTGGTATGAATGTTGAGTTTTGATTGCGTAACCTTTATGGCGCTGTTAACAAAATAATTTAGATAAGTATAGAGGATATGATATAAATGATTG
>DITT01000006.1 GCA_002422875.1 Rickettsiales bacterium UBA6177
ATTATTGAAACCATTAATGATCAGCTAAAAAATCTTTTTCATATTGATCACTCAAGACACAGATCTGTAATGAATTTCCAAGTTAATCTATTATCAGGACTTATTGCCTATATATTTAAACCTAGAAAAATATCTGTACCTTTTAGCAAATTAAATAATTTTAAGCAGACTCTTACATCGAACTGAGGTTAACTTTATGTATTTATAACACAAAACTACTGTTTTCTCCTAGTAATAGCTTTTCTCCAAGATTATTTTCTAAATCATAACACTCAATAACCTGCTCAAACCTAACACTATAATTACCATGATTTATATTATAAAAATTACATTCTTGGCTATGATCCCAGGTCTTATTAACGCATTCATTAGAAGCTATTGAGATATTAGCTTTTTTATACATACTGAAATCAAATTCACATTTAGAACGTAGGTCCATAGAAAAATAAAAAGGATAATTAGAATACATATCATTAAGCAATATTGCATCACTAGAAATAATAATATTACTATTTCCTAAATTACATAAAGATAACTTAGAATAAAGCACACTACTATTAACTACTGACTCTAAACTAAATTTAATATTTTCCTGAATTTTGCTCATATTAACCTCCATTTTGTAGAATTGCTTTAAGTTAAACTAAATTATTTCTGCATTGTATTCTAATATACCAATCAAGTCATCTAGAATGTTTGTTGGCATTTGATTGTCAGAATCTGCAAGCTTCTGAAAAAAAAATTTAGTCAACTCACTATCGATAAATTTTTTCATAAATAATTGACAAATTACAATGTTTTTTTTATTTCCATGGAATTTTTCATCTTTTTTACATTCATCCTCATGACTTGTAATAAGAAGTGAAAAGTCTTTCTTTAAAATTATATCAGCAACTTCTTTAAGCTTAGGTCTTTCATTATTATTATTATTATTTTTTATTATACTTACGCTTTTAATAATTTTTGCTAACCAATTTTTTGCAAGATCAGTATTAGTATGATCAGAATATTTACATACACTTTTATTATATTTTTTATCGCTAACTACTGTACATAATTTTGAATAAGCATAATTCGTTATAAGTGCATGCTCCCAACATTGAGGATTTTTTAATGTTTCACGTTGATTTAGCACGCTAAATTGCATACATTGCCTAGGGTATAGATAATGCCCATGTTTAGAATCATGATAAATATCATTAATATTTATTTCATCACCTTCTCGTACAGAATAATCTTTGAAACCTAAGACTGCATGAGTACTTTCATGCAATAATGTACTAACTATACTTTTTTCTGCTTTAATATTGTGCATTACAGGCAATCTCATAAGAGTTTGTCCTAAGGAAATCGTATGAGTAGTATAGCTTGCATGCGCGGCATTATTAGTATTTTCATAAACTAAGGAATATTCTGGAGATAACCACCATTCTTTTATTTTTTTTATATCGCTTCTAAATGTAGCAAAATTAATCTTACTCCCTATATACTCTTTAAACTGTATCAAGGCTCCTTCCTCTTCATTTTCAAGCTCTTCTAAAACTTTAATTAAAATTCTAATTGAAAACTTTAACTTTGGAATATTAATGCTAATTTTTTCTAAATTTGTTAATTTATTACTTAAATCATATCCCTTATCTTTTACTGTAGTAATACTAGACAATTGATTTTTATCTACTTTAGATCGTGAGCTAAAATATACAATATTAGAAAAGAACACTAGAAATCCACCGAATAACAATTTCTGTTTTAAACTTATAAATATTTTCATTATTCTATACTTGCTTATAGTTTTATATAATATTAATAAACAATTTAAGTAAATTTAAACTAGAAGTCAATTATATTAAAATACAAAAAGTAATAAATTATACGAAATGATTCATTTCTTAAGTAATAATAGATTACTTTCATGCTCGATTTGCTCTTGTAATTTTGGCATAAATAATTCTTTTTCGATATTACTAAGCACAGGTAAAAATTTAACTGTTACTACTCCTGGTGTTTTGATAAAACTATTACGCTTCCAACATGTTCCTGTATTTAAAGCTACTGGCAATACAGGGCATTTGGCTGCTTGGTATATTGCTAGAATACCATTATGATATTTAGTTTTTGCTCCTGGCGCTGTTCTTGTACCTTCAGGAAAGATTATTACAGATTTCCCCCTACTAAGAGCTGATAATACATCTTTTATCATTTTTTTTAACGATGAAGCACCTCCGGAACGATTAATAGCAATCATCCCGGTTTTTTTACTAAAATTACCTATTATTGGCAAATATAATAATGATGATTTCATTATAAATACTGGGTTTTGAATAGATAAACTTAATATAATAATATCTAAAGCAGACTGATGTTTAGATGCAACTATACAACTACTAAGAGGAATATTTTCCATTCCTAGGACTTTTATTCTGATATTACAAATTTTTGCTAATAAGAAACATACTCCTTTAGCCCAAAGTTTTGCGCTTTTATAAAGACATCTTGTTTCTTTTATAAACAGTAAAGGAAGCAATGTTATTCCCCACACCATGGTCCATAGTATTAAAAAAAAATTAAAAAAAACTGAACGACTAAAATATAATAAATTCCTCATAATTTTATCCTATAGCTACTATTTTAAATTAAAGATATTTTTGACTCATTAAAAACACTTATAAATTTTTTTAAATAAATCTTATCAAATTCCTCAAAACTACATTTTATCCCTAGTGCTTTTAACGAAATAACTCCATATTCCTTAATACCACAAGGCACTATAGCATTATAATTTGATAAATCAGGATCAATATTAATAGCGATACCATGCATAGTAACCCACTTTTTAACTCTAACCCCGATTGCTGCAATTTTATATTCTTTAAAATTATATATTACCCAAATCCCTACACGCCCTTCTCTTCTTTCACCCTTAATTCCAAACTCTTCTAGAGTTTTTATAATTGTTTCTTCGAGCATTTTTACATAAAGCCTTATATCTTGTAAGGATCTTTTTTTTAAATCAAGCATCAGATAGATCACTCGCTGTCCTGGGCCATGATACGTATATTGACCGCCCCTATTAGTTTTTACTACTTTAAAACGATGCTCTAAAAAATCACTTTCTTTAGCTAAAGAACCTGCTGTATATATGTTTTCATGGGCTAATAGCCACACTAATTCTGCTTCCTTGTTATCAATAATTGCAAGAGTTCTATTTTCCATATAACTTACAGCTTGATCATAAGCAATTACATCAGGTGATATTTTCCATTCGATCATAGTTTAGTAATTTGAAATTAAAGTATTTTATATATAATAAAATTAACAATAAACTACTTTTTAGCAATATTTAAGAATTAATATGGATAAACTAACTCAAATTTTAAAAGAGATCTCTGATAATTTTAAGTGGCAAGTATATATTGGATTTGAGCTTGAATTTTATCTCGTCAATGTAACAAAATCTAGCTTACAGCCTTTTTTAACAAATTTTTTACAAAAATACCCAATGTGTTTGATAGAAGAAGAAAAGGGCACAAATCAATTTGAGATTAAAATTAAGCACACGAATGACATTTTAAATCTTATTACTAATACTAATGAAATTAAAGAATATCTCTTAAATGAGGCTAGTTTATATAATATGATTGCTGATTTTTCAAGCAAGCCTTTTGCTTGCGAGCCAGGAAGTTCATTACATGTTAATATAAGTCTTCATGATGCTAATGGTAATATTTATGCCAAAAAAGGCGCAACTGAAAGCCATTATCTCCTTTATTCAATTGGTGGCCTTTGCAAATACATGCTTGAAGATCTTGATATTTTTTTACCAGAGCAAAAAGACTTTAGCAGGATTGTACCTAAGCAAAACTCACCTACTACTGTGAGTTGGGGTGGCAACAACCGCACAGTTGCTATCAGAGTACCCACGACTGATCCTATAAACAGGCGCATTGAGCATCGAGTACCAAGTGCAAATGCTGATCCCAGAAAAACAGTCGAAGCTATTTTATTTGCAATTATTGATGGCATAAATAATCAGATTCAACCGCCTAATAAAATATACGGCGATGCCTCACTAGCTTCATATGCTTTAAAACCTCTTACTCCTTTATAAATTTAAAGACGTTTTAACTTGATCTCATACACAATAACTTGATTTCTAAAGGTTAGTACATTATATTATATATGTGATATTTAAATCAGGAGATTAAAATGAATAGGTTTACCAATTACAATTATCAAACCGCTACTAAAAAAGTAAATGATGAAGGTTTACGCCAATATATGATTGCTATTTTTAATTATATGGCCTTAGCACTTGTTATTACTGGAACTGTAGCTTATTTTGCTTCTCAATCTGAAGTATTTGTAAAAGCACTTTATAATGTCTCTAATGACGGATCAGGCATGAGTGTATCTATGTTTGGCTGGATAGTAACTTTTGCGCCTCTTATTATGGCAATAACATTAATGTCAAAAATTCATTCAATGAGTTTTTCAACTGCACAGACTATGTTTTTTGGTTATGCTTTATTGATTGGTTTGTCTTTAACTTCAATTTTCTTAGTTTATACTGGAGAAAGCATTGCAAGAGTCTTTTTCATTTCTGCTTCAACTTTTGGTGCGGCTGCAATTTATGGCCAAACAACTAAAAAAGACTTAAGTAGTTTTGGATCATTCCTTATGATGGGTGTTTTTGGAATAATTTTTGTTAGCCTTGTTAATATATTTTTAAAAAGTAGCGCTATAACTTTTGCTACTTCATTAATTGGAACTTTTGTATTTATTGGTCTTACTGCTTATGATATGCAAAATCTTAAAAATATGTATTATCAGCTTGGTAATAATGAAGAAGAAGTTAAAAAAGTATCATTACTTGGTGCTTTAAATCTTTACCTTAACTTTATTAATATTTTTATATATATGCTCAGACTTCTTGGCGAAAGAAAGTAATTTAGAGTTTTAATAATTTGAATAAATATTTAAAAGGTCACTAGTTTGATTTCAGTGACCTTTTTTTATTGTAAAGGGAAACATAAGCAAAAAAGCCTAGCTAGATGACGATTAGGGATGTACAAAATTCAAATGAATTTACTATAATATCTATAAAGGAATCGCATATGTTGAGTAATATTTTAGATATATTTAATGGTTTTAAAAACATAACTATCAATAATTTTAACTTTAATAAGTTTCTTGATCAATTTACAAAATATTTTGATCTCTTCCTTGGCTCAATTATTATAATTTTACTTGGTTACTTTGCTGCCAAATTTTTAAAAAACCTTATTAAGAGAATAGGGAAAAGATCTAATATTAACGTTCTATTTATTAACTTTGTTGGAAATTTTGTCTATTATACTACCTTTGTAGTATTTTTTGTTTCTGCTCTTAATAATTTAGGTATTCAAACTACTTCTATTGCTACAGTTCTTGGAGCACTAAGTGTTGGTATTGGTCTTGCATTTCAAAGCTCACTATCAAATTTTGCTGCTGGTCTTTTAATTTTGATTTTAAGACCATTTAAAATCAATGACCTAATTGAAGTCGCAAATGTAGCAGGTTCTGTAACTAGTATTAATACTTTAATAGTAACAATAAAAACTAGAGATAATAAAGTTATTATTATTCCAAATTCTAAGATTATTTCTGAGACTATTATAAATCATAGTACTGAATCTAAGAGAAGAATTAAATTTTTTATCCAAGTAAGTGATATGTTTAATGTAATAAAGTCTATTGAAATACTCGAAGAACTTGCAAAAAATGAAAATGGTTTTTTACAAAAAGAAGAAATTCTTGTATATCTAACCGAGGCCTTTGAAAAAGACAAAGAAAGTGGTATATGTGTTGAGGCATGGATACAAACAACTGATCTAACAAAAATAAATTCTAATTTTAAACAAAAAATAATTAATCAATTTAACCAAGAAAAAATAAAAATCTCTTTCCCAAGAAGCAATATACTTATATAAGTGTTCTTAAGTTATAATAAATGATGCAATATGTTTGATTGTATATAAAATTAATAATACAACTCAACAACATCGTAATAACTAATGATGCATTGATTTTGCTGAGATTTATTCTAGCACGGATATAGGCCGGGATTTACTAGCAAGATATAGGCTCAAAAAAATATCAAATTTAATCTAATATAATTTTTATCTGAGAAGTCTTTTTTATGTTTTCGTTTTATATAGTTGCAACCCCTATTGGAAATATTAAAGATATTACACTCAGAGCAATTGAAACATTAAAAGATGTAGATTTTATTGTTTGTGAAGATACAAGAATTAGTACAAAATTACTTACTGCATATTTAATTAGTAATAAAAAATTACTCGTTTACAACGATCATAGTGATGATGAAGACAGAATAAAAATTACTAATCTTCTAGAGAAAGGTTTAAGAGGAGCATTAATATCAGATGCTGGCACTCCTGTAGTTAATGATCCAGGATATAAGCTAATTAACTTTATTCGTGATAAAGGCTTTAAAATATGCTCAATTCCTGGAGCATCATGTGTTACAACAGCAATATCCTTAGCATATTTACCAACTCATAATTTTTACTATCTAGGTTTCTTACCACCTAAAGCTATAGCAAAAGCTAATTTACTAAAAAAAGTTGCTTTTGTTGAGGCCACTCTTGTTATCCTAGAAAGCAAAAATCGTATCTTAGACACAGCTCAGACAATATATCAAACTCTTGGTAATAGACATATTGTTATAGCAAGAGAATTAACTAAGCTTCATGAAGAAGTAATTTCCTTAAATGCATTTGATTTAATTGAATATTTAAAAAATAGAGATTTAAAAGGCGAAATAGTTTTATTAGTTTCAGGTGCCATTACAACTTATAATTATTCTGATGATAAAATTATAGAAATTTTAAAATCAAATTCTATAAAAATGTCAATGCGAGATGCTATAATTCTTACAGCTGAACAACTTAATATTCCTAAGAAACAAGTATATACATTAGCAAACAAAATCACTTAAAGTATAAGCTTTTTAGCAAATTTGGATAATATTCTGCATTTATAATAATTGAAATTGCTGGTGGTTTAATAGCTTCTAAAACTAGTTGATTGAAATCAAATTTTATATTTAGAGTATCATTGGCTTTTAGCTTAGTAATATTTAAATTTATATAGCTATTATTATCTCCTTTAGCAATTACACATCCAGGAAATAGTACTAACTCTTGATAACCTTCATTTTCTTTAGCGATACTGTTATATACATATTCATTGTCACCTTTAAATGTAATTTTGCCATTATTAAATAGTTCTTCTGTAGCAAAATTACCAAATAAGTTAAACACTTTAAAAACGGCGTCTAAAATATATTTTTTTCTTTCCTGATTTAAGCAAAGTATCTCAGAGACTATACTAGCCTTTATTTCATTTTTAGAATTTTCAGATAAAAATACAAAGCTTTCTATTAAATTGATAATATCTGGTGTATCTAAGCTGTGTTTATGCATTTTCTTCTATCCTCATAAATTTCATGTATTAAATAAAGGATATCTGATAGATTTAAAAGAATAGTTAATAATTAAATTTATTTTGAACTTATTTGCAGAAATTCTTTATTAAGTTTAATAGTAGTAAAAATCCAAACTAAGCTCATTATAATAAAAACCGTAAATAGGACTGGTACAAGCGATGATAAAGTTGCGTTTGGCTTTATCATTAACATTAAAAGAATAATAAGTGATCCACCAGATCTACCTAAGCGTTGGCTAATAATATCTACTGCAGCCTTGCCATTAGTACGAAGCTCTCTATCAAGGGGTATATAAAGCATTTCTTTTGATAAATCAAAAAGCGAATATTTAAAAGATTTAGCAAGCAAAATTTGTAATGACCCAACAAATACTGCAACAGCCACAACTGAAAATTCAGATGTAGTAAATTTCTCTTCAAAATAATCTCTAAACATCACGAGTGTGAAAAATATACTTCCAAATATTGTAAATGATACTGGTGTAGCAAGAGCATTAGCTACCCAAGGTAAATACCTTAAAGAAAAAACCGCAAAGATCATTCCAATAACGGTACCATACCCCATGTACATCTGAAATTCGCCCATAAACATACTATAATCGCTAGCATTTAAATAAATTTTTGCTGCCTGGTCCTTCCACATCGTCTCGCATATAAACATTAATACACCATACGAAACTATAAGAACTGCAATCATCTGCAAGTACTTCGATGCAAGGACATACTTAAAACTTTCTTTAATTGTTAATTTAACCTTAGGTTTGGATTTTTCTTCAATCCTAACAAAATTCCAAACTTTCTTAGAAATCCATGAATACACATACAACAATAATATCGCACATATAAAAACACTTATCATTAGATAGTTAAATTTTTCTGCCCACATTTCATCGTTACTTCCAATAATAAATTCGCTTATCTTAATAGCAGCATAACCTGAAACTATTAACCCTGATTGACCTATAGCCCCTAAAAACCCATAGAATTTTTTAGCATCATTAAGTGTATTTACTTCATTTGCCATTTGCCAAAAACTGATATTAAGCATCATTATGCCCCAAAGTTCAGCTAAAACATAGAAGCTTGTAATATCCCAATTCTCTATTAATAAAATTGTATATTTAAACCTTGGTAAGGCTTCTTTCCAAGTACTAAGATCAAGTATAATTGATTCATGATTAGGAAAGCAGTAGAAGTAGAAAAATATAAAATAGCTAGCAAAAAATAATAGCATTAATGAAGCTATTGTAATACGTGAGAAATAATTTCTGAGTTTAAAATAAATAACTACAAAAAGAGATGAAGCAGGTAAAAGGCAATATAGCTCAATGGAACTGATTACTTCTGCTCCAAGTTTTGGCACAACCATAGCATATTCAATACCTCTGAGCACACCAAAAATATATACTGTAAAAAATTTAGCAATCGCTATGAAAAAAAATTTTTTAAAATCAAAACTCGATTCAAACCCAAATAGCTTTATAAAATTATGAAATGATATTTGAGAGAGAGACATATTTTTTTGAAAAAATTCTTATAACTAATATTTACTAAAAACTGATAATTTGTCAAGCTAAGTTATTAATTTATTACTTATAAAAATTAATAACTTATTACCTACCTCGATTAGCAGTTTTACTTGGCTGATTTGTTGATGTTAAAGGAAGTTCATTATCATAAGCAAGTGGTTTTTTGATTTTATTATCTCCTTTATCTTCATAAACATTTTCTTTCCGAGTATTAGATTCCATTTCTTCTTGCTTAATAGAAAACTTATCTATTGTAGACTCTTTAATAGTTAATGGAGCAACTTCACTAGTACTTTTACTTAAGTAATCAGATATATCAGGATGTTTTTTAGATTTACTTTCAGTTAAGATATTTTCTATTCTTTTAGCAAAATCTTTTAGCTTATTTATAACTTTCTCTAAATATAATTTAACCTTTTCAAACATTATATTTTTAACTTCGGTTTTTTTAACTTCGGTAGGAATATTTTTAAGCTTTGCTATCCCATCATTTAAATCTTTGTGTTCTACTTTTACTTTAACTTCGGTAGGGATTTTATTACCAGTTTTTGAACTATCAAACTTCAGACTAGTTGCAACTTTGATATCTTGATCTTTTTCTTCTTCTGGTAGCATCGGATTGCGGATCGTGGCATAAACTACTAAAGCCTCCATACCACTTGCACCAACTCTTATTACTACTTCATTACAATTACCATTAAAAGGTCTATGTTTTGTCGAATTCATTTGTTTCATATTTATTACTCCCATGCTATTACCCGTCAGAGTTGTTTGATTCAAGTTTGCATCTATATAATTCATATCATCTTGAGTAAGACCTTTGTCTTTTAGCTGTTTTCGCATAGCTTCAGATTCACCAGAAATATGGAACTCTTGACCTTGATTATTTATTACCTTGATTTTTGTTCTGTTTAAATCTACATCTGTTTGTTTTTTTTGATATTCTTTATGTTCTGTTATTACATTTGCAAGTTCGTCAAATAATTTATTTTCACAACATCTGAATGCTTTAGCTAGTGTTCTTTGCAACTCAAGTCCTTTTTTCTCTGAGTTATCAACTAAAGTATCAGCTTCTTTTGTACTTCCTTCTATATATTTTTTTGTAAGTGTTTCTGAGTCAAAAGGTTGAGGACTATAAATTCCATCTTGGACACGAGCCGATATATCAAGTACTACCATTTGGCGGTATAAGCTATTCTTTACTTTAGAAATTTCGTCTTCTGTTGATTGTATATTTAATTTACTTGCTGCTTCAAGCGCCTGATTTCCAAGTATAGGAATCATGCTTAAAGCAAACACTGACTCTTCTTGAATATCCTTAATAGGGATATCATTAAAGTTTTTAAAATCCATTTCT
Organism: Rickettsiales bacterium UBA6177; assembly: GCA_002422875.1. Lineage (GTDB taxonomy): Bacteria > Pseudomonadota > Alphaproteobacteria > Rickettsiales > UBA6177 > UBA6177. The sequence continues at coordinate 10,396 of DITT01000006.1, forward strand.
AATTGAGGATACAAATCTTTTGACATTATTATAACTCTAAATATTTACTTAATTTATAAATTATAAATGTTAATTATTTGTTACTTGACTATCATAATGTTAGTGTTTTTTAGGAAAACGGAATAAAATAAACAACAAAGCCACAATACCTAAAACATAGCAATAATGAACTCTTGTCATAATATCTATTGGCTTTACACCAGATAAGCTACTAGCAAGCAATATTTGTGCACCATAAGGTAAGATTCCTTGCAACACACATGAAAAAATGTGCAAGCAATTAGCTGCTCTTTCCGGTGAAACATTATTTTCTTCAGCAAGTTCTTTTGCAATATTACTTGATAAAATAATTGCGATAGTATTATTAGCAATTAGAGAATTAATTACAGCTATTAAACTGCTTATCGTAAGCTCAGCTCTTTTTGCAGATTTGCGCTTCTTAAAAAAGATTTTTTTAAACACTAAAGTAATTTTTTCAAGCCCACCTTGGCCTGATATCACATTACTAAGCCCCCCAATAAACATCGAAAGTATGAGTATTTCATTCATGCTTAAAAAGCCTTTATAGATATCCTTAGAAAGATTTATGATATTATAATCTGAAGACGCAATACCAATCATACCAGCAAAAATTATGCCAATTATTAGTGTTTTAAACACATGGATTCTAAAAAATGATAAAATAAATATTAAAATATATGGTGATATTTTTATAAAAGAATATTCTTCAGCTATTACTACATTACTTTTTGTACCAAGTGAAAATAATATTGCTAATACTATAAGTACTGAAATAAAAGATATAGGTAAATTTAATTTTAATTTTTTCTTTAAATCTGCACCCATTGATTGTACTGAGGCAATTGTAGTGTCGGAAATAATTGAGATATTATCACCAAACATCGCTCCACTAATAACAGCACCAACAGCAAGTGGTAAGTAAATATTTGATGTGTTGGCAATTCCTACAGCAACTGGTACTAAAGCAGCTACTACTCCCATTGAAGTTCCGATAGCAGTTGAAATAAATGCTGAAATTAGAAATATACTTGGCAAAAGTGCTTGCGAAGGTACGAGTGATATCGCAAAATTTACTGTAGATGCAACACTCCCTATTGCCATAGTTACACTAGAGAATGCTCCAGCAAGCATAAAAATAAGGCACATAATTATAATATTATGATGGCTAACACCTGCTATAAATATTTCTATTTCTTTTTCAATTTTATTTCTACTTAACATCACTGAAAGAATTATTGCAGGTAAAATAGCTACAGTAGGAGAGACTTGATAAAAAGCAAAATCAGTACCAATCGCTTCAAAATATATGCCTGATCCAAGAAATATTAATAAAAAAACTCCAAAAGGTAATAAACTAAGCCAGCTATTTTTCATTAATTTACTCTATTTTTTTATTAACCATTTTATTGTAAATTCAGTTGGATTATGATTCATAATTACCCCCAACTGAATCTACTAAACTAAAATTTATACTCCATAATAAGAGTCATTACATGATTAATTTTACTTTTTTTAATATCTGAAACATTTTTAAATGTAATTGGCTTATTTAAACTATAGTTAAATTTCATGCCATTATGCATAAATACTTCAAGCCCTGCTCCAAAACTTGATGCTGAATATTTTTTAGTATCATTCTTGTTTTTTACAACACCTAAATCTGCATATATGTACGGAGTAAGTAAATATATTTGTTTACTATTTTGTTTGTAAAATAATTTAAGCAATTTTAAACTTGCATTAATACCTTGGTCGCCAACGATTATTGGTGCATTATAGGCCTTCCCATAGTTCCATCCACCATAAGCAAACTTCTCCGACCCTAGTAGGGAATCATTAGTTAATTGCGTATCAGTTTGAAAGATTGATACAATATCATTCTTAAAACTATCTCTTCTTGCAAAGTTAAACGAAACTATTTTAAAGTCTTTAAATTTATCTTGACCAACGTAATTCTTGCCACCTAAAGATTTACTTGAATAGGCAATTTTTGTGTTAAAATAATTATCACCCTTAAATCTATCACGAAAATAATAATTAGCTTCTAAATATAACTTTGGCGTTGTATATTTGCTAATGTCTTGTTTGTTTACAATTTTCTTATTTGTAAGTTTATCAAGTGAATAACCAATTGAAGTAATTAGTCTTTTAGTAAATGATAAAATCGGTGAATTACTCAATTTAAGATCTAGATATTGTTTATCTGTATCAACCCCGTCCTGAAATATAACAGGTTGGCTATTTAATGCTGTTGAAATAATTGCTATTTGTTGCGAATTTGAAACATGTTTCTTGCCTACAGTTGCTGCAAAATCAGCACCATTATCATTAATTGGTATATTTAATGCTACTTGAACATCACTTCTTTTACTAAATGACCCTGAAGTTTCAAAGGAAATTTTTATAACTTCATTTTTATCAAATAAATTATTCAAACTATTAATATTCCAAAGTGAAAAAGATGGTTGGTTTTTATTTTTATTGGTATTATCAATAAATACTAGACCCTCTACATCATTTTTATCACTTAGAATATATAAATCTAGAATTTGATTGGACCTTTCTTTAATAGACTGCTGGTTTATTTGAGCTTTGGAAGTATACTCTAGACCAGGTATTTTTTTCATTAACTCAATATTGCGCTCATAAACAGCTTGAGTAATTGGTTTACAATCTTCTATATTAGCAACATATTTTTTTAGAAGTTTATTTTCTTTAAAATCATCCAGTATGTGAACCTTAATTGAGCCTTCAATAATTCTGATATTTACTGTATTATCACTAATGAAATTTTGTTCGGGCAATACATAAGACAAGAAATATCCTCTATTTCTATATTCTTTACTTATAGAATCTAAAATACTTACAAGCTCTGTATAACCAATTTTTTTATCTAAATAATTTACATAAAATTTCTGCAGGTCTTTTGTCATAATCGCAGAATTACCTTTAATATTTACAGTTTTTAAGTGCATATTAAAATCTTTGATTACTTTAGTGGAATAATCTAATGTCTCAGAAGGAAGAGCTTCTTTATTTTTTTGTTCAACAATATTTTCTTTTAGTAAGTTAGGATTATTTTTCACTTCTGGATACGAAGTTTCTTGAGAGTAAGCAGTGCTTGAGGTAAAAACCAGTACTGATAACAAGTATTTATAAAAATTTATTCTAGACATATATTTATTCTTAATATTTATAATGTTTATTTATACAACAACTAAAAATCTTATAAAAACTTTTCTAACGCAGATGTTAATGAGTTCTCACAACCACTTAAGTTTTGCTCATTAGCTGAGGCTAACATACAATCCTTAAAGCTGTCAAGTGCCACATTTTCAGTATAGGATACTAAATCTTGTAGGCAGTTTTTATTATTTAAAAGCCAATTCTGAACAAGATTACCTCCTGTAGTTTCTAGTTTTTGAGTAAACTCTTGTTCTAAAACTTGCTCTTGATGAGCATAAAAATTATGAACTTTTAAGATATAATCAGGATTATTTGCAAATTTAGCTTTAACTAGCTCAATTTTTGCATCGCGCTCTTTAGTTACTATTACTTGTAATGATTCATGTTGTTTTTTGGTTTCAGCTTCTAAAGACCCAATCTTATCAAGAAGTGGTAAGCAACTCTTAATGCTATTCCTCATTATGAAATTAATGAATTTATTAGACACAGAGTTGCTTACACTTAACATAAATTGACCCCTTTTTACCTAATAATACACCTATCTAGAAATACCTAGAGCTGGAGCATTAGCAAGTATGTGTTCTTTAACAACTTTTTTCAAATCATTATCAGTCACTGTATCGTTAGTATTAGCAGGTATATTTCCTCCAAGTGCATTATAGATCAACTGATCAATTGCTGGATTTCCAGTTAATGCATTCATCGTGAAACTTCTAGTAGTAGTATCTAAATAGTTAGTAGATTTTTCTTCAACATGCTTAGCAAATTTTGCAGCTGATTCTTTTGCTTTTTTTGTACTATCTATTGTAGCTTGATTGTTAAGACTCTGAATTCTTGCATTTAATTGTTGCATCTTATCTCTTAAATGCGCACGTACACCAGATAAACTTTCAGCTACATTTTCACTATAATTATTCGCTGCTGAGTGAAGATCCTTCTCTATCGAAGCTTGAATAGATTCTTCTCCTTTATTATTTGTGGTCATTTTTTCTAGACCATTTTTAAATTTCGAATCGATGAGACCTAAAGCTTTTATTTTCTCATTATTAATACGATCTAAACTTTTGCTAAAAATCTCGTCGAATTCTTTGTTTGTTGGCTTATTAGACTCTACCGCAGCATTAAGAGGAGTGCTATTAACATCGGCTGAATTAGAAGTAGGAGTAGCAGGAACTGAAGGAACTGAAGGAACACTTCCTCTGCCTGAAAAAGCATCTCCTTTTGTTTGTTCTTCTCTTAAAGCATTACTACTAAAAGGTGCATATAGAGCTATAGAGCAAGCTAGGATCGCTGTAAATTTTATTTTTGACATAATTTTCTCTTTATTAAATTTAAGTATTAAGTATTAGTAATCTATACATTCATCAATAATTAATGTCAATTAAATAAATTAACTATAGTAATGGTAAATTTTTATTGACAATTAGCAACGTTGATATAAATTAATAAAACTTAATTAAATTTGTAAAAGAAGATAAATATGAAAAATAACAAAGCAAATCCACTTTCTTCAGCTATTTCAATACCAACGTCTAGCAACAGCTTAACTACTGCTAATGGCATTAAAGTACATTATACTAAAAAAGAATATGAATCGGTGACTTCAGAATTACATCGTTTTCATGTTATGATTTTTAATGAAAACGAAGACATGGGTCTAAATTGCCTAGCACCTACTAGTAATCAACTTGGTTTCATGCCACCTTATCACGGTGCAATGATGACTTCTCATGGTATTGCAATCAAATTTAACGATGATAATATTCCTGTTCAATTAATTACTCCTTTTGGCGCACTCAATATAGAACATAACTGCAATATAAAAACTAATAATACCTTAGCAAATTTAGCAGATTCTTTTGCAGGAAGCTTAAAAAAAGCATTTGAAACTTATAAATGCTCTGAATCTGAAAAAGTCTTTGCTATTTCTACTGCATATAAAGAAATGAACTACCAGATGCAAAAAGTTGGTACTGATAATATAAAATGCGCAAGTGGCTTTTTTGATTATCAAACTCAATACAAAGCTTGGATGAATTACACCAAAGAAATGGAAGAAGCTAAAATTGTAAGTGATAATAAGTTAACTAAAACCTTAAATGATCTTCATCAAACTTACACTTATTATAAAGCACCTGTTTCTGCAGCTGTAAAAGAAATAACCGCAGATACATTTGCAACTATTGTTCAAGCATTTGTACTAAAACTCTTTACCGACTCTCATTCTCCACTTACCCCAACTAAATATGCCGGCGTAACAATTGGTACTACAGTTTTTAAAGAAGCAATACATGTAGCACTTGCATTAGACAGCAATTATTTAGAAAATTTTGATAATTACTTAAATATAGGTGTTACCACAGCACTAACAGCTGGAGCTCTTTTTGCCGGTGTTTCAATTCCTTTAACAGTAATTATTCCTAGTGCAATCACATTTGCTGCGCTTAATTATCTTGAAATCACTCCTTCTGATTTTAAAAGTTATACAGGAGCGTCAATGTCACTTGAAACAACGACAGAATTCTTTACGAATGTTATAGTAAAATCAGGAGTAAATACGATTCTTAATAAATTTCCTAACATATCACCGTTAGTAGATTTAAGTAAACAGAAAGGACATCTTACATTAGATGCAACGCTTGAAGATCGTTTAACGCATCTCGTTAGACAAGCCAAAACTGCCAATTTAGAATCAGCTACGATGAAGCCAGATTTTTCTGTAGGAAAATTTGTTCAGTACAGCACAACTATTGTAAAAAACATAATAAATAGTGCTACTTACACAAGTACAACTAAATTAAATGAACTTACCCATAATAAATTCTTTATGAGTAGCTCAAGCCAAACAAAAACTGAGACACAAAATTCTGATAATGATTTTAAATCAGAAAACAAATATACAAATGCTAATGATAATCATTCAGATTTTGTTTATAACAATAATTATACTCTTAATGATACAGATCTTGCTGGTAATTTGACTCAAATATCAGAATAATATCTAAAATTTACTTTATAACTTAAGAAAGGCTATGTCATAAATTGACATAGCTTTTTTTATTTTTAGTGTAGTTAAGCTTTAGTTAATAATTATGTGCTTAATTGAGAAATTATTTTGATTACATAATTTTATAGGAATTAAAATGCTAAAACAGCTTATAGCTAATATCACCATACGTAAAAGATTATTTACAATACTTATTACATTGTTATTACCGACGATGTTTTTATTTATTGAACTTATTGCTCAGTTAAATGCTAAAACAGCTATATTTAAATCAGAAAGTGACGGTATTAGATATCAAATTCCATTATCACAGGCCTTAAATAGATTTCAAGATTATGAAATTGCCTTATTGCTTAATAGTGATCAACAAATTATTACCTCTATTAAAAGCGAAATTGAAAAAAATTTAAATGATCTTCTAAAAGCCGATCATTCTTTAAAAGAAAAACTTTCCCTTACTAAAAAGGATTTAGAAGCTAAAAGCCTAGATTTCCCAACAGTTGAAGAACTTGCAGCAAAATGGGAAAATCTAAGAGAATTAACAAGCTATGATAAAGATAAGTTAACTGAATTTAAAACTGACCTTCAAAATTTAAATAAATATGTATGCGATACTTCAAAGCTTATTCTTGATGGCTTTCTTGATTCATATTATTTAATGGATGCAACTTCCTTTTCAATTCCAAATAGCCTTAATGAAATTACCAATACTATTGATTCATTCATTACTATCTTAAATAATAACAATAATATCTTTCCTGTTGATCAATATTATAAAATTGATTCAACTAAGTATATTATCTCTGAAACTGCTATTAATAAAATTAGTAACTCAATTCAAACTGCAATACGTGAAAATATAATATCTGATGTTGTTATAGAAGACTTACCAGTTACACTATCATCTTTTATAAGTAGAATAAAAGCTGAAGAAACAAAATTTCTTGATAATTTAGAAAAATTAAAAACAAGCGAGCCTATTACTGGGCAAGATTTTTATGAGCAAACAAAAGTAATTTCTCAAGAGATGGAAAAGCTTTTAGCTACCTCTTTTGAAAGCTTAGATAAAATCCTTTCTAAAAGATTTGAAAAATCTAGACAAAAGCAAATTATAATTATATCAATTTTTGTTGCTTCACTTACTCTTGCTTTAATTTTATCATTAACTATTTCAAGCTCTATTATAAACCCTATTATTTCACTAAAAAAACACCTAGAGACTTTAAGCAATGGCATAACTAATTTTAAAATTGAAGTAACAGGCGGAAAAAGTGAAATATCATCTTTATTATTTGCTACAAATAATTTAAAAAACAGCCTAGAAGAAGCGTTTCTAATAAGGCAAATGGTTTTAAATATGCCAATTAATACTATATCAATAGACCCGCATAACAACTATATAGTAAAATACATAAATAAAATCTCGCTTGCTACTCTTGAAAATTTAGCAATCAAAATTAATTTTGATAAAAATATCTTAGGCAAACCATTTAATCTCTTCGGCGAATATACTGAACAACTTAAAGCAATTATGAGCAACCCTAAGAATTTACCATATTCTTGCAAAATTCCACTTGGTAAGGAAATAATTAAAATTCTGATTTCTTCAGTTAACAATAATGAAGATGAATATGTAGGAGCAATGCTTACATATGAAATCATAACAGCTAAAGAACAGTTAGCTAATGAGTTTGAACGTGATATAAAAAGTATTGTACATATGGTTGCTTCAGCTGTAACAGAACTCTCATTAACTGCGGAAGAAGTCACTTCAACCATCCAAATAAATACAAAAATGTCAAGCGATGCTGCAGAAGCAGCTGTCAAAACAACAAATAATGTCCACTCAGTCGCAACAGCAACTGAGCAGCTTTCTGCATCTGTAAATGAGATCTCTGATCAATTACAGAAAACTAATTTGCTAGTTCAAGATTCATCAGCAAAAGCTATCAAAGCTGACGCTCAAGCAAATGAATTAAAACAAGCAACCACTCGTGTAAATGAAGTAATTGACCTGATTTCAAATATATCTGGGCAAATAAATTTACTTGCACTTAATGCTACTATCGAATCTGCAAGAGCTGGTGAAGCAGGACGAGGCTTTGCTGTAGTAGCAGGAGAGGTAAAAAATCTAGCTAATCAAACTGATAAATCAGTATCAGAGGTTTTAACAGTAATTACTAATATGAAACTATCATCTGCAGCAATTACTGCTTCGTTAATTGATATAAAATCGTCAATATCAGATATCTCAATTGCTTCTTCTGGGGTAGCTTCTGCTGTTGAGGAACAATCAGTTACTACTAGTGAAATTTCTAGTAATATGCAAAATGCTGCTTCACTTACACAGATTGTTTCTGGTAATTTAAACAATGTAAGTAATAATTCTAAATCTACAATGTTATCGGCAGAACAAATGCTTGATGCAACAAAAGAATTATCGCAACAAGCTGAAATGCTTAATCTTCAAGTTGATAGCTTCCTAGCAAAAATTAGGGCTATTTAGTAGAAGATTTTATAATGAATTATATCGAGATTTATCCTAGGCACCAAACAAGCCTAGGATAGAGAAATCTATCTCTAGCAAACAGTAACAATGTTGTTAGAACTGATTCAACCTAGTATCATTAAAAATGGGCCTTGCAACTGACAGGCCCATTATTTTATTTTATATTAATTTTAACTAACTTCAGCAAGTTTATTTGCTTGATCATCAGCTATAAGAGCCTGTATTAATTCATCTAACTCGCCTTCTTGAATCATTTCGATTATTTTATAGAGGGTTAAATTAATACGATGATCTGATATTCTTCCTTGTGGGTAATTATAAGTTCTAATTCTTTCAGAACGATCACCAGATCCTACTTGTCCTTTGCGCTCAAGTGATCTTTCTTGATCTTTTTTATATCTTTCTGCTTCATAAATTCTTGAACGTAAGATTTTTAAAGCTTTTGCTTTATTTTTATGTTGTGATTTCTCATCTTGCTGCGAAACAACTACGCCTGTAGGAATATGAGTTATTCTTACAGCACTTTCTGTAGTATTTACATGCTGTCCACCTGCACCACTTGCTCTGAAAACATCTATTCTCAAATCTTTATCTTCTATTATCACATCAAGCTCTTCTGCTTCTGGCAGTACAGCAACAGTAGCTGTTGATGTGTGGATCCTGCCACTTGATTCTGTTTCTGGCACACGTTGAACTCGGTGTACACCTGATTCAAACTTTAAGTTTGCAAACACATCTTTCCCAGAAATAATTGCAGAAGCTTCTTTATATCCGCCAATACCAGTAGAATTTATACTTAGAATTTCAAAACGCCATTTTTTATTTTCAGCATAGCGTTGATACATCCTAAATAAAGAAAAAGCAAATAATGCTGCTTCATCACCCCCAGCCCCTGCTCTAACTTCAATTATAGCATTTTTCTCATCGGCTGCATCCTTAGGAAGTAAAGCAAGTTGTAAGTCTCTTTCAATTAGAGGTAATTTTTCTTTTAATTGATAATATTCCTCTTGAGCCATTTCTTTCATTTCTGGATCATCAAGCATATTTTTAATATCATTAAATTCATTTTTAACATTCAAAAAATTATTAATTTTTTCAATTATAGGTGTCAAATCTGAATATTCTTTTGAGCAAGTAGCATAATCATCGCGAGTAATATTAACGTCAGCTAACTTAGTTTCAAGATTTTGATATCTCATCAGAATCTTTTCAAGATTATCTTCTAGGCTCATACAAAAGATCCTTTTATTTTATTTATTGCACTTTCAATAGAAATTAATTCCTGCTCACCAGTTACAAAATTCTTTAGTTTAATTAAATTGCTAGTTAACTCTTCATCACCTATAAAAATAACAAACTTACTTGCATCTTTATTCGCTTTTTTAATCGCTTTATTTAAAGAATCATCGTAATTATCAATCACTCTTAACCCAGCTTCTCTAAAAATAGCTGCAATAGTTAAAGCCTTATTTTTAACGGCATCTTCACCAATAGCAATTATATTTACAGAGTTAACATTCAGTTTTTGATCTTTGAGAAGTAGAAGTAATCTTTCCATACCAGCGCCAAATCCAACTCCAGGAGTGGACGGACCTCCTAACATCTCTATCAGCTTATCATAGCGACCACCACCTAAAACTGCTGACTGTGCACCAAGCTTATCGGTAATCATTTCAAAAGTTGTGTGACAATAATAATCAAGGCCACGCACTAATGATTTATTTATATAAAATGCAATACCTAGCAATGCTAAATATTCTTGTAAGGAGTCAAAAAACTTTTGGGAATCAGGGCTATATGATTGTTCTATAGATGGTGCTGTTGCAGCTATCTTTTGATCATTTTCATTTTTTGAATCAAGAATTCTTAATGGGTTTTTTTCAAGCCTAATTTTACTATCTTCAGATAAATCATTTTTATATTTTTCGAAGTAATTTTTTAAACTTTGAGTATAATTTTTACGGCTATCAGAACAGCCAAGAGAGTTAATATTCAAAGTTGTAACTTCATTAAGGCCCAGTTCCTTAATTAAACTCACAGCCATAGCAATAATTTCAGCATCTGCTCTAGGATTTGCAATACCTAAACATTCAATATTTACTTGATGAAATTGTCTTTGACGGCCAAGTTGTGGTCTTTCATACCTAAATAATGGGCCATGAGTATAAAGACGAAGCGGTAAATTTTGAAGCATAGTATTTGAAATACATGCTCTTGCTATCCCTGCAGTAAATTCTGGGCGTAGAGTTATGCTTTCATTACCTCTATCAGCAAAACTATACATTTCCTTACTAACAACATCTGAAAAGTCACCTAAGGTTCTACTAAAAATCTCTGAAAACTCAATTATTGGTGTGTATATAGGCGAGTAACCATAATTTTCAAATACAGCACAAGACTTTTTGATAATAAAATCGAAAAGTCTTGCTTCTTCGGCGATTAAATCCTTAGTGCCTCTTATAGGACGTATTTTGGACTTATCCATTAATTTTTCCTAAAATTTAAAAGGCTATTCTTACGAGAATATATAAAATAGAATACTAAAATTAAAGCTATGTAAGCACCTAAATAAATACCAACTTTTAATAAAAGTGTACTTATTAATCCTAAAGTTGAAATAACAGTTATAGCAGCAATTACATGTGAAGCTGGGCATTTAAATGGTCTTTTAGCATTTGGCATTTTCTTACGTAAAACCACAAGTACTATAGCAACCATACAATAACTAAATAAAGCAGCGATACTTGCTAAACTGCCTAGCGCTTTTAGAGGTGCAAAACCAGCAATTACAGAAACAAATACACCACCTAAAATAGTTGCAATATAAGGCGTGCCGTATTTAGGGTGAATTTTTGCTATAAACTTTGGTAACAATCCATCTCTTGATATACCTAAAAGTGTTCTAGATTTTGCATATATTAACATTAGAATTACTGTAGTCATCCCAGCAAAAGCACCTATAGAAACCAGAGCTGCTCCCCAGCCTTTACCAATTTTACTAAGAACTAAAGATAATGGGCTTGACGTAGATAATTGATTATACCCAACTGTACCAACCATAATTGCAGCAATTAACATATATAATAAAATACAAACAATTATTGAACCAATTATAGCAACACTCATATCTTTTTCAGGATTTTTAGCTTCTTCAGCAGCAGTTGATAGAGTGTCAAAACCATTATAACCAAAAAATACTACAGCAGAACCAGCAATTATCCCTTCTAAGCCAAATGGAGCAAAACTACTGCTTGTAGCAATTGTAGTGTCATAACTAATCCCATTATTAAACCATAAATTAAAATCTACAGCAGGCAAAGCAAGTACTATAAATAATAAAATTGCAGCCATTTTAAAATAAACTAAAATAGCATTTAACTTAACACTACCGCTCGTACCTCTAACAAGTAAGAAAGTAACCGCTAATGCAATTAATGTTGCTGGTAAATTTATAATGCCACCTTCACTTGGAATAGTAGTATAGGCCTTAGGTAATATAATACCGATTTCATTAAGTAAACTTATAAAATATCCTGACCAACCAGAGGCAACAGTACTTGCAGAAATCATCATATAAAAGCATGTCATACAGCCTACAATCCATGCGAGTCCTTCGCCAAGAGCTACATATGTATATGCATATAAACCACCAGATGAAGGTATAAAAGTTGCAACTTCAGTATAAGCAAGTGCTACAAAAATGGCTACAATACCAGCAAGTAAATATGAAACTATTACTGCAGGCCCAGAGATATCAGCTGCAGTAACACCAGTTAATACAAATATACCTGTTCCAACTATCGCACCTATACCCATTAAAAATAGATCTTTAACACCGAGTGTTCTTTTTAAACTACCAGAACTAATACCATCTAGAACACTTTCTAAATTTTTCTTTCTTAAAAAACTCATTTTCTTTTCCTAAAATCTAATTAACTATTTTAACCATTGGTTTTAAGCAATTACTTTCTCAATCCAGCCACCACCAAGTACGCGGTCATTATCATAAATAACACAAGCTTGCCCAGGCGTTATAGCCCGAGAAAACTCTCTTAATATGACCTCTGCTTTATTATTTTGCAACAATTTTATTGTTGCAGGCACCAACTCTTGCGCTGATCTAGTCTTTACCTCTACTTCAATCTCATTATTTTTAGTATCAATTAACCAATTAACTTGCTTTATAATGAATGATTTCTTACTTAAATGCTCTTCTTCACCGACGACTACTTCTTTTGTAGCTGGATCAATTTTTATTACATACAAAGGATGTGCATATGTAACTCCAAGACCTTTTCTTTGCCCAATAGTATAGTTAATTATTCCTTGATGCGTGCCTAAAACTTCTCCATTTATATGAATTATTTTACCAGGATCTAAAGCACCAGGTCTTAAACGTGATACGATGTCTGCATATTTACCATCAGGCACAAAGCATATATCCTGACTATCTGCCTTTTCTGATACAGATAAATTATATTTTCTTGCTAAATTACGAGTTTCTTCCTTAGTATATTCACCAAGTGGAAATCTTAAATATGAAAGTTGTTCTTTAGTAGTGGTAAATAAGAAATAGCTTTGATCCTTTTGATAATCAAGGCCTCTACAAAGATGGATTTCATCATTTTTAATCACTCTTCTAACATAATGTCCTGTAGCAATTGCACCAGCTCCTATGTCCTGAGCCATTTTTAACATATCTCTAAATTTAACTGTTTGATTACATGTGATGCACGGCACTGGGGTTTCACCACGCATATAACTATCAGCAAAACTATCCATCACTGAACTTTTAAAATTAGACTCATAATTAAGTACATAGTGAGGAATATTTAGTTGCTCTGCTACATTTTTTGCATCATAAATATCAAGCCCTGCACAACATGCTCCTTTTTTTTTGAGCATAGCTCCATGATCATATAATTGCATAGTCATGCCAATTACTTCATAGCCTTGATCAACCAAAAGCGCAGCCACAGTTGAGCTGTCTACTCCTCCTGACATGGCAACGACTATTTTTTTATTTTTATTTGATATTATATCACTCATTTTAATATTTTCTTTTTGCTGAGAATTCTAGAATACTATAAAAATGTTTCCTTGCATCACTTAAAGGAAGTTGATCAAGGCATTCTTTAGCTATATTAAGATAGTTTTCAACAATTGATTCTATTTCAGTAAAAATTTGGTATTTTTTAAGCATATTTAAAATAATTTTTAATGACTGATCAGTTTTATCTTGTTGCAAAAATATTTCTGCTATTTGCTTTTGCTCAAGCTCATTTGCTTTTTGTAGCAAAAGAATAATAGGAATAGTTACTTTATTTTCTTTAAAATCAGTCCCTTGTTCTTTACCAAATTCTGCTGAGGTATCCGCATAATCAAGTAAATCATCTATCATTTGAAATGCATAACCCAAACTTATGCCAAACTTACGAAGTAACTGCTGTTCGTGCAAGCCTTTGTTTGCAATTAGCGCGCCTACTTCACATGCAGCTGCAAATAATTCAGAAGTTTTATATTCTATTACTCTTAAATAATCACTTATAGATAATGTTAAATTAGAATATGACTTAATTTGCAAAACCTCTCCTTCAGCGATAATAGCTGAAGTTTTTGCAAGTAAACTTAATATTTCGGTATTTTTTTCTTCAGCCATTAAGCAAAAAGCCTGACTAAATAAAAAATCCCCTACAAGAATACTTATTTTATTATCCCATTTCTGATTAACAGTATCTCTGCCTCGACGTGTTAAGCTATGATCCACTACGTCATCATGCAGAATAGTTGCTGTATGAATAAGTTCGATTGCTGCAGCTAGATTGATGTGTGATTTGCCTTGATAATCAAATAACTTACTACTTAATAGCGTAAGTATAGGCCTGAGTCTTTTTCCTCCAGCTTTAAGAGTATAATCAGTAATAACTTTTATTATCTCTTCTCGTTCTGCTACACGGCTTAAGATCAAATCTTCAACCTCTTCTAGCTCTTTCTTAAGATATTTTTGAACTAATTTAATAGGATCTTGTTTAGATAGTATTTCTTTAAGCATTATATTAAAAAAAAAGAGTTAGATTTTGTATAAACATACATCATCTAACTCTTTTTAAAAAGTCATAATTTATGACTATTCAGCCTTTTTCTCAAATTCTTTACTTAAAGCGCCAACACTATAGAACCATAGTCCCATTGCGATCACGAAAATAATGAATATGTGATTAGTTAAGCCTTGTAAAGTAAGCCCCGTGATTGCAAATAGAATTTGCTGAATCGCAGCACCGCCTGATTTTCCAAGTCTTGCACCAACTACGTCAACAGCTGCTTTACCTTTAACTTTTAAATCATCATCTAAAGGTATATATGCCATTTCTTTAGTCGCATCGAAAGCTGAATATTTTATTGATTTACTTAAAATATTCTGAATTGCGCCTAGAACAACAGACATCATTAAAGCAGTAGTTCCAATCATAGCTAAAGTTGGCTCGAGTTCAACTTGGAATACAATGAAAGCAAAGAATAATGCACCTGTTATAATAATCATTAGTGGCGTAATAATCGCCCCTGCAAACCAACTAACTCTTCTTATTAAATTCACACCTACAATCATTGCAATCATAGTTGCAACTGCTGTCCAGCTTTGGAATCTACCCATAAATTCAAGATAATCAACTCTATCTGGGAATTGCAAACGCATTTGACCTTTCCAAACTGCTTCAACTAAATTAATTGTTATACCATAACAAATAACAAGAGCAGCAATCATACCCAAATATTTAGAAGAGAAAATATATTTAAAACTTTCAGAAACAGATAATTTTAATTTTTTCTTCTTTTTATCTTTATCTTTTAAAATCAGCTCAGGATTATAATGATTTATATCAGTTAAAACATATTGGTTAATCCACCAGTATGTAGCACCGATAAGAGCACCTGTTACCATTACACAAACTGTAATACCTATAAGCGTCTGACCCCATAGATCAACACCACCTACAACTTGTGATTTATTAACATGCGCAATATATTGAGCTATTTCACTTGCAGCCCACATACCAATTTGCCCTAACAAACCAAAGAAAGAATAGAATCTTTTAGCTTGCATTACAGGTGTAATTTGGTTAGCAAATTGCCAGAACATTAAAGAAAGCATCACGCTCCCCCATAATTCAGACATAATATACAGGAGTGTTAACGTCCAATTTTCAAACATACCTAGAATCAATCTTAAAAACGGCATAGATTCTTTTAAACCAGATAAATCTAAATGTAATTGTGATTGTAATGGATATAACACAAAACCATATAACGTAAAAAACCCTATAAAAAAGCTTAACATTACATAAAATACTTTTGAAGTATCTAAAACGTTAGTTAATTTGGTATATATAACCATAAAAATAATTGCTGATGGTAAAACCCCCCATAGTTTAAGGGTACTTAACATCTCAGCTCCTAAAACAGGAACTATTGCTGTATCTTTGGTTGCTCTTAATAATGTATAAATAAAAATTATCAACATCAACATAAGTGACATTGGTAAGAATTTTTTTAACTCACTATTTTCAACAGGCCAAAAAATATCGCGTAGTTTGGCAGAAAATCCAGATCTACTTGTCATCTTAATAACTCTAATTAATTGTTTACAAGGTTCTAACACATAACATCATATTTGTTTTTTGTAAATAATTTTTACAGACATACTGCAACATTATAAATTAGCTCTTTTAAAATTTTACAATTTACGCAAATATGATTACAATACTGGTAATTAATAATATATCTAAAATGATTTAAAACTCATTAATTCTCCTGCGAGCCTTAGAGGATCTATCTGATGCAATTTTCAACAATTAACCTAACTTATGATTTATTATATTCTTATGAAGGCTTAAAAAAGCTTGATGATTTATTTTTACTTGCACTAAAGCAAAAAGATTCAGATATTTATAATAATTATTTAAATTTTCGAAACACATCAAATGACTTACATGGCAAAGAATTATCGTTAGCTATTATTAAGATTGCTCCATATCTTGAAGAATTTGTATCTAAGCTTTTTGGAATAGATACAGAAATAAGTAATCTTTCAAATACACATCAAAACTTAAAAATAATTTCAGAAATAAAGAAAAACTTTATTCAGCGCAAAGTATTAAGAACGACACACGATATAAACCTTAGCGAATATGCTACTTCTGTTAGGATTATTGAAGATTATTTTGCTAAAAATATAAATGATCATAATCTGGCACATCAAATTAGTATATGGCTAAAAGAAAATAATTCACTAATGCTTGAACATGCTGAAAGATTTTGTGCTTGGTGCATTAATAGCAATGATATAGCTAATAAATATAAAAAACTTATTATTTTTAATATCCCTAAAAAAACTGACCCTGAATATTTAATTGACCATATTACTCATAATAATAATGAAATAGTTTCCGATGAAAATCATTTAATTAACAGAGAAGGCTTTGCTCATAGTGATCCTGGTAATAGTATGGCTTATATAATGAATCATACTAATTATTGTATTTTTTGTCACAACCAAGAAAAAGACTCCTGCTCTAAAGGATTAAAAGATAATAATTCTGACTTTAAAAAAAATACATTTAATATCGAACTTACTGGCTGCCCACTTGAAGAAAAAATTTCTGAAAGTAATTATCTAAAAAACAATGGCTACATCTTAAGCCCATTAGCAGTAATTTGCATTGACAACCCAATGGTTGCAGCAACAGGCCATAGAATATGTAATGAATGCATGCGTGCATGTATTTATCAAAAGCAACAGCCAGTTGATATTCCTGCTGTTGAGTCTAAAATACTTGAAAATGTTCTAAAATTGCCATGGGGCTTTGAAATATATAGCTTATTTACTAGATGGAACCCTTTAAATTTTAAAAATCCTTTATGTAATAAAAATTCAGGATATAAAGTGCTTGTTGCAGGTATGGGTCCTGCAGGTTTTACACTAAGCCATTATCTTTTAAATTCTGGCCATGAAGTAGTAGGTATTGATGGACTTAAAATTGAACCTTTAAATATTCTTAAAAATGATCTCATCAAAGACATAAATATACTTTATGAAAATTTGAATGACCGCGTCATATACGGCTTTGGTGGCGTTGCTGAATATGGCATTACTATAAGATGGGATAAAAACTACCTAAAAATAATTAGATTATTACTTGAACGAAGAGAGAATTTTCTTCTAATAGGCGGTACAAGGTTTGGTAGTAATATCACAATAGACCAAGCTTTCGAACTAGGGTTCGATCATATTGCTTTATGTATTGGTGCTGGGCAACCAAATATTTTAAATATTAAAAATATTTTTGCTAGAGGAGTTAGATTTGCTAGTGATTTTTTAATGAACCTACAATTAAGCGGTGCTGCACGAAAAGATTTATTAAGCAACTTACAAATTAGATTGCCTGCTATTGTTATAGGAGGAGGTTTAACTGCTATTGATACTGCAACAGAAATTTTAGCTTATTACCCAGTTCAAGTTGAAAAATTTTTAAAACGTATAGAAAAAGTTGGCATTAATAACATTAACTATAGCAATGAAGAACTGATTATAGCTCAAGAATTTATTCATCATGCTGAACTAATACGTGACGAACGTAAGAAAGATAACCCAGATATTTTAAAGCTCTTAAAAAAATGGGGTGGTGTTAAAATCTTATACCGTAAAAAGCTACAAGATGCTCCTTCTTATCGTTTAAATCATGAAGAAGTTGAGAAAGCAATTAGAGAAGGTTTTACCTTTGTTGAAAATATTATTCCTAAAGAAATTATTTTAGATGAATTTGGTCATGTAAAAAGTATTGTAACTAACCAACATATTAATGATGATATTCAAGAAATTGACTTCCCAGCTAAAGCTATCTTAATAGCCACAGGAACATCTCCTAATACTGTAATTGCTAAAGAGTTTGAAAATTATTTTAAACTTGAAGCTAATAATTTAGCAGCTATCGATGAAAATCATAATATTATTCCTCTAGAAGCATCTGCTAAACCTAAGAAAACAGATAATATTATTTATTTTAACAAAAATTACAATGCCATTAGTTTTTATGGTGATTTACACCCATCATATGTAGGTAATGTTGTAAAAGCTATGGCTAGCGCTAAAAATGGGTACCATAACATTAATAAATTTTTAAATCTAAGAAAACCCAATCAAGTTCCCGATTTCCAAACTTTAGTTGAACATAAGCTTTCAGCTAAAGTAGTAGAAGTTAATAGGCTGGGTGCCAAAACAATAGAAATTATTATTTTTGCCCCCCTTGCGGCTGCTAATTTTAGACCTGGGCAATTTTATAAATTACAAAATTTTGAGCAAAATTCTTTAATAGTCGAAGATACTAAGCTAATGATGGAAAATATTGCAGTTACTGGAGCTTGGGTAGATAAAGAAAAAGGATTAATTTCAACAATAATTCTTGAAATGGGTGGATCATCATCCTTGTGCAAAAATCTAAAACCAGGAGAAAATGTAGTTTTGATGGGGCCAACAGGTGAACCAACTAAAATTCAGCCAAACCAAAATATTTTATTAATTGGTGGCGGGCTTGGTAATGCTGTTTTATTTTCAATAGGTAAAGAATTCAAAGCTCAAGGCTCAACTGTCACATATCTAGCAGGTTATCGCAAAAAAACTGATATATTTAAAACTCAAGATATTGAAGAAGCCAGTCATAAAATTATTTGGTCTTGTGAAGAGGATAAATTTCCTATAAATCGGATTACAGATCTAACATTCTGCGGAAATATTATAGAGACACTTGATGATTATAGCAAAAACTTCCCTGATGAAATAAAAATATTTGATAAAATCATTATTATTGGCTCGAATAAAATGATGCAAGCTGTAAATAATTATTTACGCATCAATCTAAAAGGACTCTTGAAGAAAAATATTAGTATTATCGCGAGTATCAACTCACCAATGCAATGCATGATGAAAGAAATATGTGGCCAGTGTATTCAAAAACATATTGATAGCGAAACAGGACTTGAAAGTTTTGTATTTAGCTGCACCAATCAAGATCAGTGCACCTCAAAAGTTGATTTTGATTTTCTAGACCAAAGACTAAAGCAAAACTCTGTACAAGAAAAACTAACAGCTTCCTGGCTAAAATACCTAGAGACGCTAGATAGATAATAGATAATATATATCAGATTCTAGTTAAGAATTGTGCTAGATAATGAAGTACAGGCATAGTTTATGCCTTTGCTTTATCATAACTTATACAAACCTTAACCAAAGTCTATTATACATCTTAAATTTTTATAATTTAAATAGATTTAAATTAACTGGCCTTCTAACACAAGGATTGTCTCCAGCATCAGCATTAATACTAGCTGCAGCAACGCATGGGCTTTTTAAAACCGGAGGCCTTGGATTACATGCAGTAAGCCCTAGTCCTATTAATACAACTAATAATAAATTTTTCACTTTAATTCTCCCGATTTAAAATATAAGCAAGCTGATTATAACAATTGCTTTTTTAACCTACAAGAGCTATCTTGCTGAATAAAATTATTATAATTCATGAAGATTAAAAATCTTAGTACAAGCGGTGCTGGAGATGTTGTTGAATTACTAAATACGCCAAAAAACAAACATCTTGATATTTCAGAATATAGCATTATTTCTCAAAGTTCTAATCGCGCAATTCCACCTTGTCCATATTATCAAAAATGTGGTGGCTGTAATTTGCAACATTTAGATGATAAAACATATTTTTCTTTTAAAAATGAGCTTGGTGTAAAAGCTTTAGAGCAAATAAATCAGAAATTTGAAAATATTAAATTGATCAAAACATCGATTAACTCAAGACGCAGAGCAACATTAAAGGCAACTATTAAGAATAAAGAAATTATTATAGGTTTTTTTGAAGCAAAAAGTAATAATATTGTAAAAATTGATAATTGCGTTCTACTTGAAGAAAAGATCAATTCTCTAATCCCAGAACTTAAAATTGTAGTTTCATCTTTTAATCCTATTCATTTTTCTCAAAACTTTATCGAAATTTCTATTACAAGTATTGATAATGGTCTTGATGTGCTTTTTAAAAGCAAATATGAAATTAGCCAAAAAGAAAGAAATGCTATTAATCGCCTCTCCCCAAAAGTTATAAGAGCTAGCTGGAAAAAAGATACTCAATACTACGAAATTTTTACACGCCAAGCTCCAATAATAAGCTTTAATAACAATCAGGCTTTTCTTCCAGTGGATAGTTTTTTACAGCCTACGCTTGAAGGACAGGAAGCTATAATTTCATTTATTTTAAATCATGTAAATAACTCACAAAATATTATTGATATATTTGCAGGTATTGGCACATATTCTATTCCTTTAGCAGTTAATAAAAATTGTAAAATACTAGCTTGCGAAGGAAATTATAATATAAAAACTTCCCTCAAGCACTTTCCTAATATTGAATATGAAATTAGAGATTTATATAAGAAACCTATAAAAAAAGAGAAATTATCACTATTTGATTTTGCAATAATTAACCCACCGCGCAATGGTGCTACTCCGCAAATGAAATCCTTAGCAAGCTCAAATTTAAATAATATTATTTTAGTATCTTGTAGCCATGATACTTTTAGCCGTGATAGCAAGTTTTTGATAGAAGCTGGTTTTCATATTGAAGATTTTATGCTAATTGACCAGTTTTTATACACTGCTCACATAGAGCTTATAGCATATTTCAAAAGATAATCTTATATTATAATTAACTCTAAGTTAGTTAATGATTTTTAATGCAACCTTAATAAAACACTTTAACTGTCGTAAATATATTCCTTGGTTTTATATTGACAATTTTTAATTAATAATATATTAATATATATGTAGGGAGTATTTATGAATTACCAAGTTACATTATTAAAAATATTTGATGCTATACAAACGGATAACTATATTGCCGTACAAAATATTTTGCATGATACTTTAAATCAAAAATTAAAACTTCCCTCCCTTGAGTTATCAGGAATTGTTATTTTAGCAGCTGAAAATAAAGCTTTTAGAGTTGCTAAAGAAATTTCAAAATATAATTGTAGTGTTAGAGATAATATAGTTGCAAAATATCTTCGCATAGCTAAGAAAATTTTAAGCAATAATAACAAGGTAACCGTACATTAGTTATAATATAGTAAATTATACTAGTTGTAATACTTTGTTATAGTAGATTGGCTTGAGAATTGCGCTAGAAATAAGGAGTGTAGGCTAGAAAAATCTAGCTAACCGACGATTAACAACATGCAAAATCTAATAAAAGTCTGTTATATGTAGCAATAGTTTATTTTTGACTTTTATTTACTATATGATAATACAATATTCCTACTTTATCCATATTTTTTCCTACAGAAGATATTTTTTGGCAATCATCTTCAGAAAAACTATGCTCTACTTTATTTGTGATATCATATAAAAAATCCCAAGACTTTTCTTCTAACTCTTCATTAGTCAGAGATTTTTTATTTATTTTATTAGAATCTAATGGTTTTACTGGTTTTACTGGTTGTAAATTGTTTGATTCCTTGTGAGTATCTTCGTTAGTAAATAGGTTTTTTACAGTATTTAATAAAGACATAATAAAATCTTTCTTTGCATTAAAACTCTATTAGAAATAAAAATCGTAAATTTTTAATTAAAATGCGGTTATTTTGGTAATAAATAATCTAAGAATTTTAATATATAATCATTTTCAGGTAAATCACTAACAATATCCTTAGTAAAAATAAACCTTTCAAAATATTTTTCTTTTGCTTTTTCTATGCCAAGTAAATTTATTAAAGTAGCTTTTCCAGCTTGTCTATCTTTGCCAGTACTTTTTCCAAGGATTTCAAGAGAGCTTATTTCATCAAGAATATCATCTTGCATCTGAAATAATATACCTACATTCAAGCCAAATTTTTTATATAGTGCAATTGTTTCTAAAGAAGCATTAGCTAGCATAGCGCTTATTTCGGCAGCTATAGCAAAAAGACATCCTGTTTTTTTACTCATCATATCAATAATTTCTTGCTCAGATACAACTTTATTTTCAAATGAAATATCTAACATTTGCCCACCAGCCATACCTATTGAGCCAATCATTTTTGCAACTCTATTTATTATTTTGCATTTAATTTCTGCTGGATAGTTTAAATTTGATAAGATCTCAAACGCAAGAGTTAGTAACGAATCGCCTGCTAATATTGCAATAGCCTCATTATACTCTTTGTGACAACTTAATTTACCTCTTCTATAATCATCATTATCCATTGCAGGTAGATCATCATGAATAAGTGAATAAGTATGTATTATTTCAATAGCTGAAGATGCTGTTATTACTTTGCTTATGTTACCATTTAACGATTTCGTAACTGCTAGCATTAGCATTGGGCGTATGCACTTGCCAGGAGCAATTGCACTATATCTCATCGCTTCATTAAGGGTATTATTGCCTAATGGTAATATTGAATTAAGTTTCTTTTCTAGAATCTTAATTATTTTTTGATGGATATTTTTACAATCACTCATTGCTCAAAACTACAATTATTTAAGCTTTAGAACCTGGCTTTAATCGAATATAACTAACTACTTTAGCAACACCATTTACAGTTCCAGCAATTTGGGTAGCTAAAGATAATTCCTCTTCATTTTTAGCAACACCAATTAAATAAACTATGCCATCGATCGTTTCAACACTATAATTAACAGATTGCACTACTTTATTTAAAATAAGCTTACTTTTGATCTGGGTAGTAATCCAACTATCTTTAGCATAAGTTGTAAATCTTATACCACCTGTTGGGTCTATTCTTACTTCATCAATTACTTCAATTACTTTATTTTGCGCCCATATTATTCTGAGTAGCTCAACTTTATCTTCTTGCTTTTTTACTGATCCTGCAAGCATTACTCTTCCTTCGTAGACCTTAATGCTTACTTTATCATAAACTTCTCTTGCTAGCTCATTTTTTAGTAAGTTTCTAGTAATTGCTGTCCATAAGGTCATGTCGTCCAACGACATACCTACTGTTCGTTCTTCAGCCATTTTCTTTGTAACCACCCCTCCTGCTCCTAAGAATACTAATGGGGCAGCGCAACCTGAGTTTAAAGCTAAAATTAATATACATTTAAAAAGAATTTTCATAATACACCTTTGTTATTTGTTATTTTCTTATTAATTAAAACCTAATTACTATCTTTGAGCTTAGAATTAAGATCTTCAAAACCAAGTGATTGCATAAAAGCCTTTAACTCTTGCTTGGCTGCTAAGTGCGAATATGTTAATTTAATCCCCGCAATTTCATCATCAAGATCAAGTAATGTTAAACCATGAAGGAATAGTTCTTTAAAAATAACACGTTCAGTAAAACCTTCAAGTAATTTAAAGCCAAGTTTTTTAGCAATTTTTTCAAGAGCTAATGACATTTTTCTTTTATTAATAGCATCAAGACTTGATAATCTATTTCTTAAGACGATCCATTTTATTTCACCTTGATTACGCTGGGCTCTGACTAATTTCTGTCGCCAAATACTTTCGCTATAAATTGAAGGTTTAATATTTTCTATTTCTAAATCTACTTGGGCAATAACATCAAGATCTAAAAAACTATCATTAAGAGGAGTAATCACAACATCTGCATAAGAGTGAGCAAGGTCTGATAAAAACGTGCTACTGCCAGGTGTGTCAATTACTACATAATCAAAATCATTTATATGACTTCCAAGTAAAGACTCAAAACTTTGTTGATCGAGTCGGTTTTTCTCATTTATATCAGTAATATTTTGAATCGTAAAATTTAATATTTCAGGAATATTAATTAGTTTATTTATTTGATTACTATAATTTGCTCGATTCTGCATATAGCGAGTGAGTGTTTTTTGCCTTAGATCTAAATCTATTATTGCAACTTTAAAACCAATTTTTAGTAAATAAATAATAAAGTGGACAGAAATTGTAGTTTTTCCTGCCCCGCCTTTTTCATTACCAATTACTATTATTTTTGCTGTGGGCATATTTTAAAAATTAAACCTGATCATAACAATCCTGGCAAATAACTTTCTTAATTTTTGCAGTTTCTCTAATATCATCTGTAGATAATTTAATATTACACTCTTCACAAAGCAAATCTTCACAAGCTTTTAAGCTTTCATTTACAGCAACTCTATCATCAAAAACGAAACAATCACCATACCAGGCTTGTGATTCATTTTTTGTGTCTTCAAGATATTTTATAATCCCACCTTCTAGATGATATACATCATTATACCCTTCTTTTTTCATAAGAGCTGTAGACTTTTCGCATCTAACACCTCCTGTACAAAACATGGCAATTTTTTTGCCTTCAAGCTTATCTTTGTTCTTTTTAACCCATTCAGGAAATTCTCTGAAAGTTTTAGTATTGGGATTAATAGCTTCTTTAAAACTTCCTAATCTAATCTCATATTTATTACGCGTATCAATTACTACAACATCTTGAGATTTAATAAACTCGCTCCAATCTGTTGCTTTTATATATTGACCTACAAGATTAGGCGTATCTAAATCTTCTACCCCTAGGGCTACGATTTCCTTTTTTAACCTTACTTTCATTTTTAAAAAAGGTTGAAAAGCAGCAAAGCTTTCTTTAAAATTTTGTATTTTTATATTGATCTTTGAACAGAGATAGGAATATAAATCATCCATAGCTTCTCTATTTCCAGAAACTGTGGCATTTATTCCTTCTTTGGCGAGTAAGATCGTACCTTTAAGATTAAGTGATGTGCAATATTCAAGAATGGGAAGTTTTAAAGCTTCATAATCGCTTAAATTTTGAAAATGATAAAAAGAAGTTACTACAAATTTGTTTTCTGTCATCTTTTTTAAACTCATTAAAAACAAAAATAGGCCTTTTAATTTAAGGCCTATTTTTATTCTATATTAATTATCTTGAGTAAAACTCTACAACTAGTTGTGGTTCCATAATTACAGGATAAGGAACATCTGTTAATTTTGGAATCCTAACAAAACTACCTTTAAAAGTTTTAGGATCTAATGTTAAATAATCAGGAATTGCTCTTTCTATAGCTTCTAAAGCTGTAATAACATTAGTATTTTTTTGAGCTTTATCAACTACTTCAATCACATCATTTTCTGAAACAATATAGCTTGGAATATTTACTGTTTTACCATTAACTTTAATGTGCTTATGACTCACCATTTGTCTTGCACCAAAGATAGTAGCAGTGAAGTTTAATCTATAAACAACTGCATCCAATCTTCTTTCTAAAAGCCCAATTAAGTTCTCACCAGTATCACCTTTTAATTTAACGGCACTGTTAAATATCTTTTTGAATTGTCTTTCACGAATTCTACCATAATATCCTTTTAACAATTGCTTAGCATTAAGCTGTCTACCATAATCTGATACTTTCTTTTTTGCTAAAGGACCATGTTGACCAGGACGATAGTTTTTCTTTATTGATGGGTCGTTTTCTCTACCCCAAACGTTTACGCCTAAACGTCTACTAATTTTATGTTTTGATCTTAAGATCTTAGTCACTCACAACCTCATATTATTCTTAGTTAAAAATCTTCGCTGAATATACTTAAATTTTAAAATTATGTCAAAAGATTTTGACTAAATCTTTTATCTTAAATCTTAAAAGCCTTATACCACAAAATAAAAGGAGCGCTTTTTAAAAAGCACTCCTGCATTTTTTCACGCTTAAGACAAATTTAAGCTTTCAAGCAATTAGCTTGCTTGTACTAAAATATCAACATATACTCTGTTTTTGGGGCCTTTTTTAAACTTCACTTTTCCAGCTGCCATAGCAAAAATAGTATGATCTTTACCAAGACCAACATTCAAACCTGGGTGAACTTTAGTACCTCTTTGTCTTACGATAATGGTACCAGAATTTACTAACTGTCCATCATATCTTTTTACGCCGAGTCGCCTACCAGCCGAATCTCTACCATTACGCGAACTACCACCAGCTTTTTTAGTAGCCATTTATCTACTCCTACTTATTTATTATTCTGTTGATTCTGATATTTGTAATATCTTGTCTATGACCTTTTAAACGAGCATAATTTTTACGTCTTTTTTTCTTAAAAACTAAAATTTTCTTATCTCTTGTCGTACTAAGTATCTCTGCTTCAATTGTAACACCTTTAACATAAGGCGTACCAATTAATACAGGATTTTGATGACTTCCAAGAACTAAAATCTCATTAAAAGTGATTTTCGTACCGATTTCACCTTCAATTTTATCTACTCTGATCTCGTCATTTTCTTTAACTTTATATTGGCTATTTCCAGCTTTAAACACAGCGAACATAAAAACTCCACAATTTTATAACCCTCAAGGCATATAAGCCCAAGCCATTTAATATAAACGTTAACACTACAATGTCAAGCACTACAACTAGAAAATACTAAAGATTGACTAAATAATTTTTGAAGATTATAAACATGTTAGCTAGATGGTTGGATGATCGCTTGGTTTTTTAGAAACTTTAAGAGGAAAGTCCGGACTCCACAGAGAATAGTACCGGGTAACGCCCGGCGGGGGTGACCTTAGGGAAAGTGCAACAGAAAGATACCGCCTTAATTTATTAAGGTAAGGGTGAAATGGTGCGGTAAGAGCGCACCACAACTTAAGTAATTAAGTTGGTACGGCAAACCCTACTAGGAGCAAGGCCAAATATAAAAAACTCTCTCTTAATTTTAAGAGATTAGATTTCTCTGATCTAAAATGTTTTTTGGGTAGGTCGCAAGATTATAATAGCAATATTATAACTAGATAAATGATCATCTTTAACAGGATCCGGCTTATAGATCATCTAGCTATTTTAGTTATGAATTAGACTTGACAATAGTTTAAAGAATACTTATAAATATTTTTAACTACCAATAAGTAAGCAAAATTTAACTTTAGTTTATAAGCTTGTTTTTAGTTAGTCTTAGGCTCCGTAGCTCAGTTGGTTAGAGCGGTGGAATCATAATCCATGTGTCGTAAGTTCGAATCTTACCGGAGCCACCATTAATTCTTTGAACCTATCTTCAATATCAGTAAATTTAACAGACAATCAAGATCCTAAGCTGTTAAAAGCTAATAAATAAAATTATCTATCTACAATCAAATCCAACTAAATTTAATCCACTGTAGTTTGATTTTTTTTAGTTTTGAAAGAGTTTTCTTCAGTATTAAAGGTTAAATAATTCTCCATTATCCTTGTATCCTGCTCTGAAAATTCCAAATCTACTTCCTGCTCTATCACTTTCAGCAATTTATTTATTTGCTCTAGTAATTTAGTATATGCTTGTATTCTTTTTATTTGTTCATTATTAGAATCTTCTATTTTTATCTCTTTTTTTATTTTCCTAAGCAACGTAGGTAGAATTTTTTCTAAGTCATTTTTTAAATTATAAGTTTTAGACATTTATTGCTCAATAATTTTTAACTTAATATATCGTATTTTTTTACTATTGTCAATTTATTCGTAATTTTATACTTGACTTTACTAAATAGTTAATATATTTATTATTAGCTAACACATGGAGAAGAGCATGAAAAACTTATCTAAAAACTCAACCGATATAAAAGACAGTAATAATACATGTAGAGAAGTCCTTGACCGCTTATTAAATGCAAGTCTTATCGACGAAGACCAGCAACAGGCTGGTATTACTTTTCGTATTTTAAGATATAAAAAATTTGGCAAAAGCTCATGCACAGCAAAAAATTATACTAATATTCAAGGTCCATACCACCCAGCTAATGATAATAGCGAACATGAACAAAAAATCTTTAGTGAATCATTAAAAAAATTACGCGAAATAAAAGCTGATTCAGTAATACTTGATACTTGTGTTTATAATATTTCACCTAAAAATATTCTTATATTAAATAAAGTAAAAGAAGGTTTAAAAATACTATCCGAGTTTTATAGCAAAAGCTTCTTTGCTATAAAATAATTTCTAAATCATATAGCCAAAACAACAGTTTATAATCCCTATTATATAATAGGGATTATATTATAGAGATTAAGATTAAAATTTAAGCTGAGCATAGATAGATCTGGCTAACAAAAATAGCTCATTATTTTGCTTCATCTCTGCCTTTAACTGCTAGACTATCGGCTAAATCATTATAAAAATCTCCAGAATGACCTTTAACCCAAATCCAATTAATAGTATGCTCACATACTAACTTATCTAGCTGGATCCATAAATCTTGATTTTTTATCTCTTTCTTATCAGAACCACGCCAATTCCGCTTCTTCCAGTTAACAATCCACTCTGTAATGCCCTTCATTACATAGATACTATCAGTATATAGATTAATCACACATCTAGTTTTAAGAGCTCGTATCGCCTCGATTGCTGCTGTAAGTTCCATTCTATTATTTGTAGTTTCTTTTGCAGAACCGTATATTTCTTTTTTGTTTTCTTCGCATATAAGCACCGCTCCCCAGCCTCCTGGGCCTGGGTTACCTGAGCATGCGCCATCAGTATAAATATTTACTTCTTTCATCATAATTTATAAATTCTTTCTTGTTTAAATTTTATTACCATTAATATACTTAAGTAAATAAATATAATAAATGAACTACAACTAAAAAACCACAAAACTCCCTTAGCTCCTAATTTATATATAAAAATAGGTGCTATAAAAGGACCAATCATAGTGCCTACTGCATATAATATTATTAAAATTTTTGCTAATTTCAAAAAATTAACTCCGGTTACGCTATCGCAAATCAGATTTGTGCCTAACAAATAGAGAGAAGATATTAGTCCACCAAATAAAAAGAAACATAATAAATATATTCCTGTATACGCGGGTATAAATGTTATTAATGATGCAATTATTGTAATAGCAAGAAAAACCCCTAATAAAAGTTTTTCTTTACCTATTTTATCTACAAGGTAGCCAAATGGGTACTGTAAAACCACTCCCCCAGAGACAATGATAAATAATAATAATGAAGTATATTTTTGATCAAATTGCATCAATTCAAAGCAATATGGCATAATTGAATATAACGTTGCAACAAATGCCCCTGCAGTAATTATTACTAAGATATAAAATGGATTTTTGATTAACAATGAAATTACAGACTGAGAACCAGTTATTGCTTTTGTATCTGCAATGTTATCATCATGAGTAACTGTAAAATTTATTATAGATGAAATAGTAATAATCGTTAGAATAGTGACTATTCCTAATTTTTCATATTCTGTAAACACTCCAAGTAGTAATTGGCCTATAGCATTAGCAATTTGTAAAGATAAAAGATAAATCGATAGCATCTTGCCTCGATTAGCTGAGTTAGACTTTCCTAGAATCCAGCTTTCTGATATAATCCAAACTGCTGATAACGCCCATCCTGAAATAAATCTTAAAAACACCCAAACAAACTTATTTCTATAAATAATAGAAAATAAAATTGCTATAAAATATAAAATTATTGAAATCTGAAATGATTTTGAATAACCAAGCTTTTGAATATACCTTACAGAAAATAATGAACTTAAAAAAATACCAAAATAAAACGCATTTGAAACTATGCTAAGCTCAAATTCATTAACATTAAGATCATATAAATTAATACTTATAAAACTATTAAAATATGAATTAGCTATAGAAAACAAAAATGTTATAAGTAATGGTATTTTAATATTAAGAATAATTTCTTTTAAACTATTCATTTTCTTCCTTTAATAACTCAGCACTCTCTAATTTACAATTTGAATTTAGCCAAACTGCTTTTAAAGCTTTTATTTTTTTACCTAAAGCTTCTCCATGCACATCAAATCTAGCAATAATATCTGTACTTTGTAACGGGAAAACTGGAATTTTTAAACCTTGAATAAGAATTATTAGATTTATATCTAGTTTTTTATTTTCATTTGCTGCTTTTAAAATTAAGTACTCTATCAGCAATTCTTTTCCATATAAATAAAGATATTTATCAATATTTATCTCAAGCTCAGAAGAGTTAGAAAATTTTATATTAAAATGCATTAAATAAGACTTATCTTTCTTAGATAAGATTAATGGATGGGCTATATCACTATTATAAGTTAAGCAAAAATAATTGCGTATTGCTGATTGATCAAAATTATTTTCGTTGCATATTTGATGAATTCTCTCTAGTAAGTCAAAATTTATAATAGAATTACCTAATATAAATTGAAGAATATTATCTGCTAACATAGTTTTTAAAGTTTCTAAACTATTTGGTGCAATAAGAATTTTAGAAAACTCTTGCCAGATTCTTTCATAAGACAAAGTTTTAATATATTTGGCATTTTGTGTGCAAGCCATACGTGAATTTTTATCAAGAGCTTTACCATAATAACTATAGAATCTATAAAACCTTAAAATTCTTAAATAATCTTCAGGTATTCTTTTGAATGGATCACCAACAAAACGAATAATCTTATTATTTAGGTCACTTACTCCGGCAAAATAATCATATAGATTACCTTCTATATCTATACTCATAGCGTTAATTGTAAGATCACGACGCGCAGCATCTTCTACAAAACTATCTATAAACTCAACCCTAGCATGCCTTCCATCACATTTTGAATCTTTTCTAAGTGTAGTAATTTCATACTGAATGTTTTTAAACAAAAAAACTACAGTACCATGCGCTATGCCATGCGTTAAAGATTTTATTTGCTGGTTTTTAAGTATTGATATTATTTGTTCTGGTGAAGCATTAGTTATTAGATCAAGATCAGATATTGGCTGCTCCAGAATTAAATTTCTGACACATCCACCTACTACCCTAATTTCAAAACCAGCAACATTAAAGAATGCAAAAACCTCAGAAAAACCATTAGTCATGGTTCTCATGCTTAAAAACTTTGCTTTAATATTAGATTCTAAACTATCTGTCATTTACTTTAATAGGCTACTTGCTTTAAAACTAAAATATTCCCGGTGAGTAATAATAATATGATCATGAACAACTATTCCAAACGGAGCAAGCGATGCTACTGTTAATTTCGTTAGCTCAATATCTTCTATTGATGGTTTTGCATAGCCACTAGGATGATTATGCACCATAATAATTGCACTTGCGTCATAAATAATAGCTTTTTTTGCTATTTCACGAGGGTAAACTGCTACTTGATCTATAGTACCCTCTGATAATATTTCATCCTTAATAATTATATTTTTTTTATTTAAAAACAAAACTCTAAACAACTCTTTTGGTGAATTACCCATAGAAGTTCTTAGATATTTTTGTAATAAATTTGCGCCTGATAGAATAGGTTTTTCTTGTATTTCTTCTTTTGCCATCCGAACTGCTGTTTCTTTGATGACTTTAAGCAAAATAATTGCACTTTTCCCTATACCATGAAAAGCTTCTAAATTCTCATTATTTTCTGACATAATAGCTGAAAAACTTTTAAATTCCTCTAGGAGTTTTTTAGCGACTGGTTTTACATCTTTACGAGGGTTTGCATAACAAAGAATTAATTCCAAAAGTTCATAATCAAGCAGATTACCTTCTGAAGACCTCAGTAATTTTTCTTTTATTCTCGCTCGGTGCCCTTCTAGATTATTTGTCTTTTCTTTCATTTTAAAATCAAAAATCGCTATATACTACATAATAGCATATAACGACTCTTATTTTAAATAAATTCTTAAAATTTTGTAAATTCTATCTATTCTATCAGACAATCTCCGTAATTAATTCTTGTTACTAGTCTGCTATAATCAGATTCAGGAATAATATCCTTTGAAGCTTAATCAGTTATCGGACAATCTTCATAATTAATTATTGTTACTCGTCCGCTATAATCAGATTCAGGAATAATATCCTTTAAAGCTTCATAAGCTATTTGATTATTACATAATCTTGCATAATCAATAGCATTTCTTCCTAAATTATCTTGAGCATTTAATATATTAATAGGAGGAACTAAATTCATGCATTCCTTAGCATAATCGATAAATAGTTTAAACACATCATATTGATTTGTTTCTGAAGAACATGCATACATTAATGGCGTACGATTCTCATCATCTTGACTTATCAACATTTCACATTGATTTTTATTTAATTTATTTTTCATGTTAATATTAGTTTAAAATTAAATTATTAATGTATTGTATATATTTATTTGTATTTGTATATAGTTTTTAGTTAATTTTTAATTAAATAATTTATTGCAAAACTTTTAAGATAAATATATGCTATCTTTTTATTAAGGGGCGATTAGCTCAGTTGGTTAGAGCGCTACGTTGACATCGTAGAGGTCGGTAGTTCGAGTCTACTATTGCCCACCACTTAATTGCATTAAATTAGCTATAAAACTAACTCTAGCGGAAAAAATAGATCTATTCGCAACATGCCCTAAAACTATTTACCTTTCAGAATCTGAAATATCTTCTTCACCAGCAATATCAACAATTTCTACTGGCATATTTGAAAATAATTGAAAGCGTTTAAGTGATTCTAAATTTTTATCATTATTTTTATCGAGTAATCCATAATCAGTTAGTTTTTTTACCTTAGTAATAATTTTTTTATTAAATACTGAGGCCATCTTATCATAATTGTTAGCTGCTGAATGGATAGACGAGCCTATTTTTTTGGCACTATCAGCAAATGAAGCAAGATTTTTTATTAACATATTAATTTCATCAATTATTTGTTGATAATTTTGTACTTGGTTATTTTGTGCAATTTGGAACTTTGCATGGCTTAAGATATTCATTACACCTATAGGTCCGGCTGGGTAAATATTATGAGCCCAGGCTTTAGTAATAAATTCGTGATCAAGTTCTTGTAATTTTTCTAAAGCTTTTTCAGAAGGTAAAAACATAATCATAGTAATGTGGTTAAATTTACTATTATTTTTACCAAAACTATTTCTAATAGCATCTTTATAGTTCTTACTGATAAGGCTTTTTAAGTGACTACGCATTGAAGCAACTAATTTTTGTTTTAAAGCTGCATTATCTTCCTCTGAACATTCAATAAAAAATTTCGATGCTTTGCTATCAATAATCATCAAATTATCTCCAGGTAGATAAACTACTGCATCAGGACGATATAATTGCTCATCTTCAACATTTGCAAAAGAATATTGCATAATATAATCGATTTCTTTAATTAGGGATGAATTTTTAAGAATATTTTCTAAAGTAATTTCTGCCAAACTACCAGCAGTTGATGGAGAAAGTAAAGCTTGCTTTACAATATCAACCGTTTTCTTAGAATCGCTAACTTGTGAATAAAGATGACCTATAGTTTGCGTTATATTTTCAAAACTTTTGTTGATATTAGTTGTAGTTTCAGCAAATTTCTCTTGTGATCTTTTAGCAAAATTTTCACTTTCTCTTTGATGTGCTTCAACTAACTGAGAGGATAATTTATTACCTACTTCAAATATTACTGCTTTGGCATTTTCTATTGAATGTTCTTTTAGCACCGACCATTCTTCTTGCTTTGCAAGAGTCTCTTTTAATTTTAAATTAAGTAATTCATTAGCTTTATCTAATTGATGATTGAAATCACGTTCTTTGAGTATCTGATCTTCCAGGCGAACTATCTTTTGAGATGATATACCATGCTCTTCATCAAATTTTTGTATAAGCAATTTATAATTCTCAATAATAATTTGATATTTTTCTTTTTGTAGTTTAAAAAAAATAAAACAAAAGAAGATTAATAAAATTGCACCCCCTATAACTCCGTACAGCAACATAATATCGTCTCTCATATAAATAACTTATTTAATGTTTTGATTATTGTACAAAAAAAGGAATTAATTACAACTTTATTTTTGGTAAAAGTAATTGGTTTAATAAAAATTGTAAATTTCCAATTTTAATTTATTATGTGCTATAATTTATAAATCCAGAATTAATCATAATTATATGCGGCATAAAAAGAACCATAGAGGTAATAAAATTATTTCGTCTCAAGATAAAGATATATTTCAATTTGTTCCTGAAAAGATCAAAGATTTATTTATTTCAACTGAATCCGTACCTAATCACCTTACTAAATTAAAAGTTAATCTAACAGATTTTTTAAAGGATCTAGAAAAACCCAACAATGCCTATATACATAGCATTTATCAAAATATAGATATACTCGAAAAACATATTCATTCTCCTTTATTAATAGCTAAATATTTTTACCAAGAGAGACTTCTAAAACCAATTAGAGAAGAAGATGAGCCTTTAATTAATAAGCTAAAAAATTACTTAAGTAAAAATAACATTATTGATGAGCAAAGAATTATTAGTATTTTAATTACTATATTGATATTAGAACCATTAGAAAGAATAATTGCTACTGAACCTATTAAAATTCGTGACACTCTTATAAAAATGTTTGATGGCCGAAGCCCTCTATTAAGCTTTACTGCAAAACATGGAACCCCTGAACAATTAGAAAGAACTCTTAAAATTGCATCTTTAATACCTGGTATAAATATAGAAAAATATATTACTACAAGCAATTTCACCTCGCTAGTTTATACAACGTTAAAAACACCGCCTTATCATATCAATTCTAATATTCACAACGACCGTTCATCATTACCTAAGCTACCTGATGTAAATTCCCCCCCACCTTATCAAGAAATACGTTATAGGAAAATGTTTTTGCCAAATCTTCAAATGCATAATAATAACCAAGATACTAATCCTTATGTTTACACATCTGAAGACAAACTTGTAGCTAGTACTTTAAATCCACCACCATATGCTGGCCAACACAATATTTATTCTAATACAGGGCCTGACAACTCAGTAGATAATTCTAATGCTAAGGTAAAACTTTCTCCTAATGCAACTCCTTATAAACCAAGTTCTAAGTTACCACAAAGCAATCTTTCTAATACTCCTAGAGATAATTGGGTTTGCAAAATTCAGAAATCTAGAGAAAACCTTCAAGACAAATCATATACTAGATACCCTAGTTAAGGTTTACGCTAGGAGAGAGGAGTGCAAGCAATAAAAATCTATGCAAGCGAGGAATAAATTAGCAATTCTAAATAATTTTACTGCAAATCTTAAGGAAGAATCTCTATTGGTGTGCCATCATCCACAAAATTTAAGATCTCTTCAATTTCGTGATTTCTAACCGCAATGCAACCACGAGTCCAATCACGTAACTTATATAATTTATCTAAATAACTATGATGGTTTTGAACACCATGAATCATAATATCACTGCCAGGATCAACCCCTAGTTTTCTAGCTCTTTCAACATCATCTGCATTTGGATATGAAATCCTTAAAGATTTATGAAATTGGCTTTTTAATTTCCTTCCCACTATGTAATACAAACCTTCTGGTGTTTTATTATCACCTCGCTTTATTTTTGTACCAAGCGGTTGCATACCTAAACTTACTTTATAAGTTTTAATAATTTTATCCCCAAATAGTAAGGTCATTCTTCTATCACTTTTTTCGACTAAAATTCTATCAGCTTTTAACTGTTTACTACCTAAAGTATTCATTGCTAGAGCGCTTGAATCAAACAACGACATAAGTAAAGCAACTATTATATATAAACGCACAATTAAAAACCGTTTTGAGAATACATTTAAACATTGCCCCTTTTAATTTTAACACAACACAATACAATAGATTTATCTGAGAGTTTGACACCTATCTTCACCTAGCCACCACGCTCAATCATGAGATATGCAACCTTAGAAATCTAGTTATATAACCTAATTTAGAGCGTACAATAAATTTATATATTCTGTAAATAACAATTATTTTATTTACATATTTACCCATTCTTTATAAAAAAAGTCTAATTAGGAAAATTACTATAATTCTACATGTGTGTTATAGTTTTGGTATCTATACCTAATAACTCGAGGCATTTTTCTAGATTAATTAATACAATCTGACATAAAGAAAGCATAGATTTTTGCTCGTTTAAATCAGTATGATTTAAAATATTAATTGCATTATAAAATGATGAGAAGCTTTGTGCGACATTATATAAATGTTCACATAAATAATGAGGAGAGTTTTCTATATAAGATCTTTCAAGGTAATAATAAAACTTTAGCAAGCTATTTATTACCTCTTTAACTTCAGGAAACATTGGTAAATATGATATTTCACCGAGAGATTTATTACTTTGTAGTGCCTTATTTAAAATAGCTTTAATCCTTACACAACTATATATTAAATAAGGACCAGTCTTACCGCTCAATTCAGTAAACTGGTTAATATCAAACATATAATCAGTAAGACGAAATTTTGATAAATCAGCAAATTTTAAAGCAGCAATGCCAATTATTGCTGCAATTTCTTCAATATTTTCTGTTTTACCAGCTTCTTGCATACGTTCACACACTTTATCTTTTGCAAGCAAAATAAGGTCTTCAAGCTTCATTACTCCACCTTCACGAGTTTTAAATGGCTTACCATCTTTGCCATTTAATGTACCAAACCCTACATGTTCTAAATTGACATTCTCAAAATTGAACGCCTTATTACTTATTTCAAAAACTTGTTTAAAATGCAGTGTTTGACGCTTATCAACAACATAAATAATTTTGTTAATTCCTAAATTATAAACACGATCATAAAGCGTTGCAATGTCTGTCATGCCGTAAGTAACACCACCTTCAGAATTCACAAGTACTAGTGGCGCTTCAAATGAAGTATTCGCTATTATAGCTCCTTCACTTAAACAAGCGTAATTCTGCATAAGCTTATCTTGAATACTTGCTATTAAATTATTTACATGACTCTCGCCATACCATAAATCAAAATTAATAGCTAAATTAGTATAATTCTTTTTTAATGATTCAACCGAAACTGCAACTATTTTATCCCAAATTTGTAAGTATTTCTTATTTCCTTGTTGCAACTCCATAGTAATTTTTTGTGCAATTTGTCGTGAAGCAATATCTGTTTTACATTGGCTAGCTGCAAGTGGATAAATTTCTTCTAGATATGTAATAGTTATAACATCTAATAGATCTGTAGTTAAGTTAGCATTTTTAAAATCAGGATAATCTTGTTTAAGCTTCATAATTATCATCCCTATTGGCAACCCCCAATCGCCTAGATGAATATCACTAAGAACTTCATGACCAAAAAATCGATAAATTCTTTGCAACGAATCCCCAATTATGCTTGACCTCAAATGCCCTACATGCATCGCCTTTGCAATATTAGGACCACCGAAGTCAATTAATATTTTTTCTTCTTTTTTTTGCATTACATAATTTTCTTGATACAACATTTGCGTTAGAAAATTATTTATAAAATCTTGACTA
This sequence comes from Rickettsiales bacterium UBA6177, assembly GCA_002422875.1. GTDB lineage: Bacteria > Pseudomonadota > Alphaproteobacteria > Rickettsiales > UBA6177 > UBA6177. The sequence continues at coordinate 48,417 of DITT01000006.1, forward strand.
AGAGAAAAATTAATAAAGCCGCTAACTTCACTTAAATTACAAATTTCAACCATATTTACTAATATTTTGGTGAGCTCTTGTGCTATTTCTAAAGGTTTTTTCTGTGCTGATTTAGCAAGAATAAAAGCAATATTAGATTGAAATTGTCCTAAATCTGGCCTGCTAGAAAAAGTAACAAGTGAAGTTGAGGTGAATCCGGGATAATAATTTTTAATATGGCTTAAAAATAAATTATTTAAATGATTTAATATATCAAATTGATGTATTTGTTCTTGCATAAGCAGCCTTAAGTTTTTATCTTAATCTTAACTATGTTAATGTAGGTAGAATTACTTAAAAAAGCAAATAAATTTACTCTATAACTTAAGCCTAACTAAAGTACAAAATTAGAGAATTATTCAAATGAAAGAAAAGAAAGATAAAAAACAAAAGAAACTAAATGCTTCAAGTAATAAAATCTTTCAAAATAAATATTCTAAAAAAATCTTTAAAGCACTGATTGCAACTATATTAGGTGGTATTATTTATGTTAATTATGACTATGTAATAGATGGTGATACTATTAAAGTTCAAGGCCAGTCTATTAGATTATTTGCTATTGATGCCCCTGAAAAAAACCAACTTTGCTACAAAAAAAATATACCTTGGGAATGTGGCGCAAAAGCCAAACAAGTTTTAGAAGAAATTATAGGCAATCAAAAAATAACATGTATTCCTAAAGCAAAAGATAAATATCAGCGTACTGTAGCAATCTGCTTTGCTGGAACTATTGAAATTAACCGCCAGATGATCAAACAAGGTTACGCAGTGGCTGTAACAGAATTTGGTGGCAAAGATTATCTACTTGATGAAGCTTTTGCTAGAAACAAAAAATTAGGCATTTGGCAAGGAAAGTTTGAATTACCTTCTTTATGGCGCAAGCAACAAAAACAACAGCACTAAATAAAACTCTACTATGGTAGTAATTTTATTTATTTTCTAAAATATTTGCAAAATTATGATTTACATCGCGGTGCTCAGCTTCATCAGCACGTACAACTATAACCACATCACGTAAAGTTGCATTTTTTGGTAATTTCCAATAATCAATAGCAATTTTAGGTGCTGCTATATTTGCAATTATACCATTATCAATATCTGCTAAATACTGAGTATAACTAACAATAGCTTCTTCTTCAAAATAGCCAATTAACCTATGTGCAGTTTTAGGCCAAATAACATATAATATAAAAAATGCATTAAAAAATATACCTTGAGCAATAATTATTACCAAGCGCTCAAACCAATTAGGTTTAGCAATTTCAATAAAAGTCATTAAATGCATGCGTTCATTCTCAGCTTCATCAAGTAAAACTTTTATCCAACCACTATCATGACTTTGCTTACGCAAACACTTTAAATGAATCAACATTCCTCCGACCATACCTGGTACTGCAGCAACAGTTTCAAGAATTACTGCTCGGTGCCCATAACGCTTCTGAAAGAATACATCTGCTATAAAACGTAGAAATTTGCACATTATTTTAGCAAAATTATCAGATAAATCATTAGGTTGGTGATGGAACTCTAAATCGACATTTTTATTTTCTTTTGCTTGATTGTTTTCCATAATCTATTTTATCCTTGCTTTTAGGTTTACTACATTTGAGTTTAGTAAATTTCCTAATAATGATCTATAAAATTATTTAATAGGAATTGATAAACCTATTTGTAATTAGGTAAATATAATCTAGATTTTTGATTTATAAAGCTAATTCGGAATAAGGAATTATAGTGAATTATGCTATTTCTAACACATGGTTACTCTTAGCTAGGGCAAAATTTCTCTAGCTTACGCTCGTATGCCTAGTATACATTTCAACAATCACTACACAAAAGTAGCATAACCTAGTCAAATATAAGAAATTTTCTTTAACAATCTACAAAATCTCTATACTAATTTCATGCCTAATATTTATAAAGAAACTTCGCAATTAAGAAGTTAAAGAGCTAAAAGCTCTTTACTAATCTATCAATCTGCATTAATTCATCAACAAGTTTAGGCATATCTTTTAAATGCACCATACATGGTCCATCGCTTGGAGCATGGTCTGGATCTTGGTGAGTTTCGATGAATATCGCAGCAACACCAGATGCAACTGCAGCTCGTGCCAATACCTGAACAAATTCTCTTTGCCCACCGCTTGCAGTACCAAGGCCTCCTGGCTGTTGTACTGAATGAGTCGCATCAAATATAACCGGGTATCCAGTTGCTGCCATAATTGGCAAAGCACGCATATCTGAAACTAAGGTATTATAACCAAAGCTTGCGCCTCTTTCAGTCAAAAAAATGTTAGTACATCCACTATCTTCAAGTTTTTGTACAATATTATTTACATCCCAAGGAGCAAGAAATTGACCTTTCTTAACATTTACAATTTTCCCTGTTTTAGAAGCAGCTATAATCAGATCTGTTTGTCTACATAAAAACGCAGGGATTTGTAGGATATCTGCATGTTTTGCAACAATTTCACATTGCTCTGGTGAATGAACATCTGTTAAAATAGGGCAATTAAACTTTTCTTTAATTTCATCAAAGATTGGCATAGCTTGCGCTAGTCCTAAGCCTCTTTTACCATTTAAGCTACTACGATTAGCTTTATCAAATGAAGTTTTGAATATTAGGTTTATTTTTAACTCTTCAGAGATATATGAAAGGGCTTCTGCCATTTCAACAGCATGATCACGTGATTCAAGTTGGCATGGTCCTGCAATAAGGGTAAGTGGTAATTTATTGCCGATTTCTATATTACCAGCTTTGATAATATGTTGCTTATTCATGATGTTCTTCCTTATATTTTATTGCAGCTTTTGCAAATGATAAAAATAATGGGTGGGGTTCAAAAGGTCTAGATTTTAACTCTGGATGAAATTGCACACCAACAAACCATCTATGGTTAGTCAGCTCTAGAACTTCTGGTAAATTTCCATCAGGAGACATACCAGAAAATATAGCATTGACTTTCTCAAGTTCAGGTATGTAATTAATATTTACTTCATAACGATGTCTATGTCTTTCGCTAATAATATTTTGATTATATGCCTGTTTAAGCAAAGTATTATCTTTAACAACACATTCATAGCTACCAAGTCTCATAGTACCACCTAAATCGCTATTTGTAGATCTTGTAACAATTTCAGAATCTTTAAACCACTCAGTCATTAAGCCAACTATATGAATACCTTCTTGAGAAAATTCTGAAGAAATTGCATTTTTTATATTACATAAATTTCTTGCAATTTCAATTACCGCTAGCTGCATACCAAGACAAATTCCTAAGAAAGGTATATTATTTTCTCTAGCATATTTAATAGCACAAATTTTACCTTCTATTCCTTCTTCACCAAAGCCACCTGGTACTAATATCGCGTATGATTCTTTAAGTTTTTCATTAATATTTTTATCATTTAATGTTCTAGCATTTATCCATTTTATGGTCAGCTTTGTTTCAAGCTCTATGCACGCATGATCAAGTGCTTCAATCAAAGATTTGTAGGCGTCACTTAATTTAGTATATTTACCTACGATAGTTATTTTGATCTCTTTTTTGCTATTCTCAATTTTTTTGATAATATTATGCCAAATGTCTAGATTAATATTGTTAGCATTGGTCAAGTTAAATTTAAGTAAAAGCTGTTTATCAAGCCCAGATTCATGTAAGGCAATAGGCACTTCAAATATATTTTTTACATCAAGTCCATTAATTACATTTTCTTGAGCTATATTACAAAAAAGTGCAATTTTGGCTTTTTCTTCAGCAGGTATCTCTCTATCAGAACGACATAATAAAATATCAGGCTGAATTCCAATAGCACTAAGCTCTCTTACTGAATGTTGTGTAGGTTTAGTTTTAAGTTCTTTAGAACTTGGTAAATAAGGAACTAAAGTTAAGTGTATATAACAAACATTATTTTTACCTAGCTCATAGCCAATTTGTCGAATAGTTTCAAAGAAGGGCAAACCTTCAATATCACCTACCGTACCTCCAATTTCGCATAATACAAAATCAAAATCATCATTACCACTATAAATAAACGACTTAATTAGGTCTGTCACATGTGGAATAACTTGAACTGTTGCACCGAGATAATCACCTCTGCGCTCTTTTTTTAATAGTTCTGAGTATATTTTTCCGGTGGTGATATTATCGCCTCTCTTAGCGTTTATTCCAGTAAAACGCTCGTAGTGACCAAGATCAAGGTCTGTTTCAGCTCCATCTTCAGTTACAAACACTTCACCATGCTGCGTAGGGCTCATGGTTCCAGGATCGATGTTTAAATAAGGGTCAAGCTTTTTAAGCCTAATTTTATATCCTCTAGCTTGGAGTAAAGCTGCTAAGCTTGCAGATGCTAAGCCTTTACCAAGTGAAGAAACAACTCCTCCTGTTATAAATATATATTTAGTCATTTGAAGCTCATAAACTTTATATTAAAACTTAAATTACTCTGCAATCTTGATTTCGGGTAATTCTTTTTTCTTTGTTGAATCTTCTTTGTCAATAGATTCTAAATTTAGCTCATTTTTTGTTTCAAATATAGATGGTTTGTTTTTTTCGCGGATAACAATATTACCCAAGATAATACAATTTGCCATGAACAAAAATGCTAAAACACCTGTAAACTTAGTTAGGAAATTTCCAGAAGATTTTCTAGATTTACTCAAATGTGCATTACCTGAACTTGCGATACCAGACCAGCCTTCACCACTATTTTTTTGGATTAAAATAACTAAAATTAAAAGCACTGATAAAATAATTTGTATAGCTAATAGGGTAAATTTCATAATTTATCTTCTACTGTATTTAATAACTCTTTAAGAAACTCTATTTTAAGGCCCGCAGACCCTACAAGAACACCCTGTAGTTTTTTTATTGAAATGATCTCTTTAAAACTGCTTGGGCTAACTGAGCCACCATACACCAAGTCTAAATGAAGTTCAAATTCTTTTATAAGAACCATAGAAATAAAATTAAAGGCCTCTTCAATTTGGGCAGTTGATGCACAAATATTGGTGCCAATAGACCATACAGGTTCATAAGCGACAATAGTATTAGTTGTGTTGGCACTTTTTGGTAGGCATTCTCTAAGTTGACGCTCCAAAATTTCTTGTGAGAGATTTTGCTCTCTTTCTTGTAAAGTCTCACCAATGCATAAAATAGCCGTTAAATTATGTTCGTGTAAGTAATTAATTTTTTGCTTAATGTCTGCGTTAGTTTCGTTTAGATGAATCCTTCTTTCTGAATGACCTACTAGGCAAAATTCACACCCAAAATCTTTAATCATTTTTGCACTAATTTCACCTGTAAAAGCACCATTACTTCCACCTAAGTGAGAAATATTTTGAGCAGCTATTTTTGTATTCGAACCAATTTCTAAGCAGGATTGGGATAAATATGCTTGAGGTGGACAAATTATAAGGTTGGTAGTGTTGAGATTATTATTCTTTATTTGCTGATAAACTTCATGAGGAAAATTCATTTTCCAGTTAGCTATAACTATCTTTTGCATAAATTGTCTTGAATTTTTAAAAACTTTTACAATAATCATATAAAAGTAATTGATCAATGAAAAACTATGAAGCTAATAAACCTTAAGGCAAAAAGTAAAAATTTTTTTATAAAACTAGCACTCATTATATTGCTTGGAACCTTTGCTTTTGGCGGGATTGCAAACTTATTTTTTGCTCCTGATGATTATGTTGTTAAGATAAATAAAGAAAAATTTTCTGCTAATGAATTTAATGCATTTAAGATGCATGAAATTAAAGCTATAGAAGAGCAACTAGGCACAGACCGGTTTAACTCTTTAAACAAGACAGGAATTAATAATATTATTCTTTCAAAATTTATTGATCAAAAACTAATAACTCAATTAGCTGATGATTTAGCAATTTCTGCCAATGATAACCTGGTAAAATGGTGGGTAGTAAATTCTGGATTTTTTGCTGATAAGGATAAGAAATTTAGTAAAGAAAAATACTTTGAACTTCTAAAGGCACAAAATCTATCAGAGAAAGATTTTTTAAAATCAATTAGAGAATATTTAAAAAGAAAAACAGTTATTGATGTAATAAATAATCTTGATTTTGAAAATCAACTACTGAAGCAACAAGAAGAAATACATCGTAATTCAGAAGTAAATTTTGATATATTACAAGTTAAGGTTAATGCTCAAGATTTTATTGTCTCTCAAGAAGAAATAGCAGAATTCTATAAACAAAAAAAAGAGCAATTTCTAAAACCCGAAACAAGAGATATTACTTATTTAACAATCTCAGTAAATGATCTAATAAAAGATGTTGAAGTAACGGATAACGAAGCATTAGTAGAATATAATAACAATTTAGACAAAGATTTTCATTTATTGGAATTTAGTAACGAACTTGAAGCAAGGAACTATTCTTTATCTGCTAGTCTTTTAGCCAAAAACCCTGCTAAACAAATTAAATTATTAAAACTAAACAACGAAGATTTAGATGATACCCAAGCAAAAATAGCTTTATCTCTAAGTAAAGAAAATGATCTTTCTAAGCCATTTTTAATGAATGGAATATGGTATATTTTGCAAGCAGAGTACAAAAAAAATGCTCCAACATTTGCAGAAGTTAAGAAAGAAATAAAAGAAAATATTGCTAAAACTCAAGCAAGAAATTTACTATCAAAGAAAGAACATGAAGTAAGAGATTCTGAATTATTGCAAACAATATCTTTAGAAGAAATAGCAAAGAATTATGGTTGGAAAATAGGTAAAATTACTAATATTTGTAATTCATGCGCTGAAATAAATAAACAATATCAAGAATTAGCTGAGAAATTTAATAACATGGCTGAAGCAGTTTTTGATAATGATATAGGGAAAAACTCAGGCCTTAATGAAGCTTTAGGTGATGATTTTGCTCTTCTATCAGTAAGAGTTGATAAAATCACAGAAGCTAATTTTATACCCTTAGAAGAAGTTAGATCTCAAATTGAAGCAGAACTTATAGTTGAAAAGCAGGATAATTATTTAATTGAAAAAAATCTAAAATTTCAAGAGAACTTTAAAAATAATATTACCAATATTACTAGCATAAAAGAATGGCTAAATAGCAATAAACTTAATGTGAATTACGAGAAAGATATAACTTCGCGCAGATTTGAGTATATACATAATAATGCAGAAAAAACTTATTTGAATGCTGGCATACTAAAAACTGCTTTTGCTACGATGCCTAGTTCAAGTAATTGGTATTACGATAATGAAAAAAATAGCCATGTAATAGTATTTGTAAATAAACTTTATGAAAATAAAAACTTAACAAGCACACAAAATAATAATATAGCCGCAAAAAATACATACGAAGAATTAATAATTTATTTATCAAAAATATATAATGTCAAAGTAGCTAATGTTGCATCTCAAGAAAATTAATTAGCTATTACAAATTAAGAGAATTTAAAAATGGAAAATAAATATTCAAAATTAATGAAGATATTACACTGGTTATCAGCAATATTAGTACTTACATTAATTTTATCTGGCCTTGTAATGGTAGATGCAGCACCAAATGACTTTAAGTGGCTGCTATATGCAAATCATAAATCTATTGGAATAATTGTTTTTATACTGTTCTTTGTTAGAATAATAGTAAGGCTAGTTTCTATTGTTCCAAAATTACCTAATGAACTATCAAGTTTCTGGCGTATATCAGCGCTTACTGGTCATTTTGTGCTTTATTCATTAATGCTTGCTGTACCGTTCTGTGGTATTGCTATGTCGTTGTTTGGTGGCTATCAACTAAGTTTTTTTGGGATACCATTAGAATTTATTAAGCTAGTTAAAAATGTAGATTTGGCTACATTATTTAATCTACTTCACGTATATTTAGCTTGGGGATTTGCAGCTATAATAGCGCTTCATATTTTGGGCGCATTAAAACATCTATTATTAGACAAGCTTAATTTGTTTAAAAGAATAATTTAAGGTGTCTAATTAACATCTTGTAAATACCTTTTATAATGAGTAATTTTGGCCCTTTTTTCTACTGTAATGAGGTCAAAATTTACTTCATAATTTTGATATTTTTTGAGGTTATTAAATAAAAGATAAGCATGCTTTATACGTCTTATTTGATTTGGTCTAATAAGATTATCAAGTCTTATATTATGTTTACGATATTTTACTTCTATTATATAAAGAATTTTTCTCTTACTTGCAATTATATCAATTTCACCAAGTTTTGTTTTATAGCGCCAGCGTATAATTTTATATCCTTTAAATATTAGAAAAATTATTATTAGAAACTCTGATAAAAGGCCGATAGTATAGCTATTAATATAAAATAAAGTGTTATTTTTTTTCACTATTTGTAAGCTCAAAAAGTTCTTTACCATATTTAAAATGCACAGCTGTTTTATTGTTTATAATCACTTTTTCATTTGTTTTGGGATTACGCGCAATTGTATTTTTTCTATCACGAGTCGAAAAGCTCCCAAATCCTCTAATTTCAATTCTTTGATTATTTTTTAATCCTAAAGAAATTTTAGCTAAGATTGAGTCGATAGCTTTCTTTAATTCTACTTCTGAAAAATTTGAATATTTTTTAGCTATATTTTTAAGTAATTCTGATTTTAACATATTATGTTCTTTATTAAATTTGATCAAAAAAATAGCGCAAGATTAGTTTTTTGGCAATAAATAATCTAATAATCCATTAGTAAAAATTAATAACAAGCTTAATAATCTAATTATAGAATAAATTTATAAATTAACTAGACATGCCAAGTAATAGGTTTTAATCTTAAGAAAAAAATCTTTAAAACTTTATGCAGTCACAAATTGTAGCACAAAATAGAAAAGCAAAATTTGATTATTTTCTAGAAGAAAAATATGAAGCAGGATTAGTATTATCTGGTACAGAAGTTAAGTCTTTACGGCAAGGACATGCTTCAGTAGCTGAATCTCATATTATTGCTGAAGGAGATGAATTATTTATTTTAAATTGCTATATTCCTGAATATTTAGAGGCAAATAGATTTAATCATCAAACAAGAAGACCCAGAAAATTACTACTTCATCGTAAGCAGATTAATAAATTAATTGGTAAAGTTAAAACCAAAGGTTACACTTTAATACCAACTATGATTTATTTTACTGAAAAAAATATTGCTAAAGTAGAAGTATGTTTAGCCAAAGGTAAAGCTAAGCATGATAAAAGAGCATCTGTTAAAGAACAAGAGTGGCAGCGCGAAAAACAGCAAATTGCTAAAAAGGAATTGTCTCAGATTTAAAGGCTTTACTTCTTTACAAAATGTTTGTTATACTTTTACTGGTTTAAATATTATTAATTTTTTTGGAGAGTAAAAATATGGATATTGTAAATGACACTATGAAGAATGCTATGAAAAATGTAGCACTAAGTGCAATAAAAAATGCTGTGCAAAATGCTATGAATGATGTTGTAGCAAATATGCAAGAGATCGTCGATGATGTTATGGGCGTTACTGAAAAAATATCTCAAGTTACAGATATTAGAATCGATGATATAGCAAATACTCAAGAAAGCGGTGCTACTGAAGAAGCTATTTTTGCTAATGTAGAAACATCTGCTATTGAAGCTGTAAGACATACTGCTGAAGTTACAGAAGAAGTTG
>DITT01000015.1:0-6725 GCA_002422875.1 Rickettsiales bacterium UBA6177
ATTATTTTGTTAACAGTGCCATATCCAGAATTAGCGTTATGAAGCAATCACCTTACCTTAAAAGACTTACATAAATCAGTTAAATAACAGTTTTTACAGAGAGGTTTACGTGCTTTACATGTATATCTACCATGTAAAATTAGCCAGTGATGTGCATACTTCTTCCACTCTATAGGAATTAATAGTTCGAGGTCTTTCTCAACTACAAACGGGTTTAATGATTCTGTAAAACCTAATCTATTACTTACTCTTAAAACATGAGTGTCTACACCTATGGTATTGGCTCCACGGGCACAATTTAAAAAAACATTTGCTGTTTTCCTTCCCACCCCAGGTAAGCTCATTAAATCTTCAAGTGTATCTGGTATATAATTATGATATTGATCTTGCAAAATTTGGCTAAGCTTGATTATATTTTGAGCTTTTGTTCTATATAACCCTATAGATTTAATATAATTTTGTAATTTCTCTTCACCTAAATTTATCATTTGCTCTGGGCAAGTGATATCTTCAAATAATATCTCTGTAGCTTTATTAACTGAAATATCTGTCGCTTGTGCAGATAATACAATGGCTACTAATAATGTATATTCATTTTTATATTTAAGTTCAGTAACTGGCTTAGGATTTTGCCTTTGAAATCTTAAAAAAATTTCGTTTATTTGTACTAAATTCATAATTAATATATCGTGTTTTCTTGTAATATTCTATCACAAACTATACCTAAAGAATGAGTCATTGAAGTAACACTTTTTACTTTTATAGGATTTTCAATTCCACTTTTTATTATAGCTTCTAAAGCATTTGTTGCTTCAATTTCTATAATTGTCCCATTTCTGTCAAACACAAAATACATATCTTCTATTGATTTGAGTACAATTTTTTTTTAAACAATTTTTTCGAAAATATATTGAGTCATGTCATTCACCTTTATATTTTTAACATTATCTAAAAGAACTTAATTAAAAGTAAAGATTTTATAATTGATTTAATTTAGCTATATCAGCTGCTAAAAATAATGAACCACAAGCAATTACTCTATATGGATTTTGATTTATTCTAGTATTTAACTTTACAAACACATCCTCGACAGTGTTGCATGCCTCACCTTCAAACCCTAAAGAAATAAAAGCTTTCTCTATCTCCTCAGCTCTATAACTACAAGGTTCAGACATAATATTTACTGCATAAATATATTTAACTTGCCCAATAAATTTATTTAAAAAATCTTCTATATTTCTACCCTTAGTCATGCCGCAAATTAAATAATTATCAAATTTATTATTTTGTTGCTCAAGCCATAATGATAATGCAACAGCACCATGAGTATTATGAGCTCCATCAATTATAAATTCATTGGGTGCATTAAAGTATTTTTTATATATTGCTCCTGACATAATTTTTTGTAAACGATATGGCCATTTAGTTCTAGCAAGACCTTCTTTTATCATGTTATCAGTTATAGTAAAATACTGTTGAAGCTCATTAATTGTTGCGATGGCAGTACCTGCATTTATTATTTGATGATCACCTTGTAATCCTATGTCTTGAAACTTAAGCATATTATTCTGATCACTATAAATATAATCTTCACCTTCTTTTGCTATACCCCAATCATATTCAAAAACTTTTAACTTAGCATGCTGCAAATGTGCTACTTGTGAGATTACTTCTAAGCTTTCTTGATATTGCTGTGATACTATACATGTCGTATTTTGCTTAATAATACCAGCTTTTTGCATTGCAATTTCAGCTAGAGTAGATCCTAGAAACTGCATATGATCATAAGAAATTGGTGTAATTACTGTAGCAAGAGGCTGGCTTATAATATTCGTCGAATCAAACTTTCCTCCCATGCCTGTCTCAAGAAGTAATATATCAGCTTTTACTTTAGAAAAAGCTAGAAATGCCGCAGCTGTCGTACCTTCAAAAAACGTGGGTGTTATTAAATTTTTTGCTGCAGCAAATCTTGTTTCTTCTAATACTTCATATAAAAAACTATCAGAAATTTCGGAACCTCTTAGTATCATCCTTTCATTAAATCTAAGTATATGAGGTGATGTATATGTATGCACTTTATAACCGCTAGCCTCAAAGATATATCTTAGAAAAGATAGAGTAGAACCCTTACCATTTGTACCAGCTAAATGAATAACGGGAGGTATATTTATTTCAGGATTGCCAAGCGCAGAAAGTAAGGCGGTAGTCGTATAAGTACTAGGGTTAATTTTAGCACGCTCATTAAAGAATGGCCAATGAGGTAATTCAACCATATATTCCTCTCATTACATTAAGTGTCCTTATATTGCCAGCCACATCATGAACTCTTATATAATTAACTCCTTGTGAGGCTAAAAAACTAGAAGTAGCATAAGTTTCAATATCCCGCATATTTCTTGGAACATCAGTGTATAAATTATAAAATGACTTTCTAGAGTGACCTATGAGTATAGGATAGTCCATACTAATAAATTCTTTAATGTTTCTAATTATTTCTACACTTTGTTCAGCAGTTTTACCGAATGAGATTCCTGGATCTAAAATTATTCTATCTTGATTAATACCATGTTTTTTTATTAGATTTGCTTTATCGAATAGCCATTTTTTAATTTCAATAATGATCTCAATATCTACACCCATAGTTACTTTTGGGTCAGCAGGGATTCCTAAATTATGCATGATAATTATCTTTGCTTTGCTTTTTGCAACTAAATCTATCATTAAAGGATCATTACAGCCGGAAACATCATTAATATAATCAATATCATACTTAAGTGCTCTTGCTACGGTTTCTGGGTTTTTACTATCTAGGCTTATTTCTTTTTTTGCATTTTTTATAACTTCATATACTGCAGGTAAAATTTGTTCAAGCCTATGCCACTCAAGCTCAGCTCCTGCAAGTTTTATAGGTTGTTCTTGAGTTATTTCTTCATATTTTCTTTCATGTGGCTTTATTTCATTACGTGTTGATTCTGCACCTATATCGATAATATCAGACCCGTCTGCTAATAATTTTTTAGTGTGTGATACTGCTTTATCTAGAGAGTTAAATAAACCACCATCTGAAAATGAATCTGGTGTTATATTAAGTATACCCATTACTTTTGTTATATTATAATTCATAATATTTATTCTATTTCACCAATTTTCATAAATAACGCATCATCAAATTTCATTTCAGTGATAATTTGTGATAATTTAGCCTCGTTAAACTCTTTTGGATTTATTGCAAACTCCCAATCTGGAGCAATCTCAGCAAATGGCACTATTGCCCACTGCCTTGTAAAGAGTAATTTATGAGGGATTGTAAGCTCTTTTTCATTTAAAATACAGTATTTATAATCCAAAATATCAATATCTATGATTCGTGGTGACCAACGATCAGCAGCAAGATTACGACCTAAATATACTTCTATTTCTTTTATTTTTGTAAGCATTTGATATGGAGGAATTTTAGAATTACCGCCTATTACCATATTGAAATAAGTTTGATCCCATGATTTAGGTGCCTGTATTGGCAAAACTGCTTTACTTTCATAAATTGCTGAACAAATTATATCTGTAAGTAATTCATACTCGAGTATTAATTTTATAGCTTCTGCAAGATTCTTACTTTTGTTTTCAAGATTACTCCCAAGCCCAAGTATTACATTCATTCATTGTCTTCTATTGTAAAAATAGCTCCTCCTTTTAATTCTGGTATCGGAGGATTTAGCTTATTTATTTTTATTGTGATTTTATAATTATAATCTTGTTTTATTTTCTTATAAATCTGCCATCCTAAATGCTCTATTAGTTGGTGATGCTTTTGATTGCAAACCTCACGAATTACACGTGTAATTTTATCATAACATAAAGTATCACTGAGAATATCGGTTTGGCATCCGAGTGGCGTTGATGTAAAAGAAATTTTAATATAAATTTGGATATCTTGTTGAAAAATCTTTTCATCTTCATTACAACCAATTAATATTTTAAAGCGTAAATCTTGAAGTTCTAGGGAAGTTTGTAATGTATGCATATGTAAAAAATAAATTTGTTAAACAATCACAAGCTTTTCTTTCTATTTACGAAAGAGGCTTTAGATTTGGCGATGGTTTTTTTGATACTATATTAATTGATAATTTTCAACCTTATCAGTGGCAATACCATAAAATTAAATTAAAAAATAACTTATGCTACCTTAAGATGAATGTTAATGTAGATTATATTGAAGCAATTGCAAAAGAACTCATTGCCAAAAATCAATTTCTATGCGGGTTACTCAGAATTTCTATTTCCCGTGGTATAGGTGGCCAGGGATACCAACCTCCGCTTGAAGCATCTAATACAATTGTTATAGAAACAATTAAACATGAAATAAGCAATATTAATCATAGTAATGATTTATGGTTTTCAGCATTTAAAAAAATACCTGCATCATGTATAAATCCTAATATAAAATTAATGTCAGGAACACAAAGCATTCTAGCTAAAATTGAAGCACTGCAATATAATTGTTGTGAATCATTATTGCTTGATGAATATGATAATATCTGTGAAGGAGCTTCGAGTAATATTTTTTGGATAAAAAATAACATAATTTTTACCCCTGCAAAAACAAACCCCATATATCAAGGATCTATAAGAGAGGCTATTTTAAACCTATTTCCAAATACTAAGGAAGTAAATGCACCTCTTGCATCTTTAAATGATGCAGAAGAAATCTTTCTTACCAATACTGCTTGGAAAATAAAAAGTATCAGCTGCATAAAAAACTTATCGGTTAAAGTTTTTGACTCACATTATACTAATCAAATTGTTGGAAAACTTAAAGAGGATATTAATGAAAAAACCAGGCATTTAAATGCCTGGCAATTATAAAACTATAATTCTTGATTTTTCTTTCTTTCAAGCTTTCTACGTCTACGGACACTTTCAGCTTCTTTTCTGACTTTAGCTTCTGAAGGTTTTTCAAAATGCCTGCGCATCTTCATTTCTCGAAAAATTCCTTCGCGTTGCATCTTTTTCTTTAGAGCTCTAAGAGCTTGATCTAAATTATTTTGGTGAACTATTACCTGGACCAAAATACTTACCACCTTTCATATAAAAAATAATTAATAAATGTATAAATATACATAAGTTATTATAGCACGGATTATTATTTAATCAAGCAAGACTGTTAGATGTTTGGTATCGCTAACTAACTATTGACGTTATAACAGTTGTATTTCTTTACTAAAAAGGATTCTTATGAACAAATGCAAATTGTGTAGGAACGATAATATCATTTTTAATGACCGTAGCAAGAGCGGTCAACAAGGCTTTAGATGCAAAAGTTGCCATAAAACTTTTGGAATATGAGACACAAGGCTTAAGTACAACTTACAAAAGCGCCTCAAAGTTTTAAAGATGTACCTCGTGGGAATAGGTAGGCGTTCAATTGAGAGATTAGAAGGTATTTCTACTCCTTTAATTATAAAAAGGGTACGTAAATTTAGCATACTTCGTAGAGAATTATAAAATACGAAGATTCACGAAGATACTACAAAAATAAGAATTCTCGAGGTGGATGAATTATTTTCATATTGTCAAAAAAACTTCAAAGAGCCAACGTATGGCTTGCTGTTGATAGGGATAAAAATAAAATGATTACATCTAAAGTAATCCGTTCTAGAGATTTCTCTGCTTACATACCGTTAACAATTTACCTTGAGAAGAGTGTAAAATTAATATTTCGTTACTGATGCTTACCCTTGACATAGCAAACTCTATGCCAAAACAACATGTAGTTACTAAAGCTGAAACTGCTTTAGCAGAGTCAAAATTCTCATATTGTGTGTAATTTGACATGTTCTAATAGCAGAACTCAGCGGAGCTCAAAATCTTGGATATGATTGAGAACTCATTGATTCTATTATTTAATAAGAAGCTTTTATCATCAATAATTAGTTAACGATACTATATCACCACTTAAATAATAATAGATTTTAATAATTTAAAACTATTATATTACTTGTTATTAATATAGTAATATAGTATACATAAATAACGTGAGTTTTTTAGCAATTTTTTAATCAAATTATAGAGTTTATTATGAAAACAGAAAAATCTTCAGAAGAGGATATTATTAGACAAAATAGAGGAGAGAGCACAGGATATCATAATATAATTTTTTGTACGCTTGGTTTTTTTATTATTGAAGGTCTTTTAATTGGAGAGATTCAAATTTTACCGGGGCTTATTGGTGTAGAAGATTTGTAAAGATTTTTGATAATAAAGAAGGGCCTAGCTTTTTACGCATCTTGCTGAATACAGTATGACCTGGGGTTGAATCTGTTAAGCTAAAATCACAGAACCACTTAGCTGCATTGCTATCTGCAAGATAACGCTCAAGCTCACGATCAGACATATCCTCCATGAATTGAAGTAGTAGGCATTTGAATAGACGCAAAACTCCATAACCTTTATAGTGCGCTTCAGACTCAACGGCTAAAAGCTCAGTTCTAATAGATTAAAAATTAAATAAAGATTTGAATTTGCGATATTGATGATTATTGTTTACTAGTTGATCTAAGCTAATCATCGTTATTTGAGTTAATGACATTTTTATACCATAAATCTTTGAATGAATTATATCAAATACTAATTCAACTCCCAACACTCCCAGAAGGTAGCTCCTGCCATGATATACCAATCCTTAGTACATATAATACGCTACAAAAAAACTTATAATGACTTACTTT
>DITT01000015.1:6732-44334 GCA_002422875.1 Rickettsiales bacterium UBA6177
ACTAATCGGATACTTCCTTTCTTTGATCATGATTGAGCTCCTTACATTGTTGCTCAATCATTGCATTGATATCACATCCTCTATTTCATATAAATTATTTTGTTAATAGTGGCGTACTATACTTTTTCAAGGGCTTTTCTATCCGCATTCATAATAAATTTAATATTACTAACTATTTTCTCAATAGGCCAATCCCACCACTTAAGCTCAAGTAAGAATCTTATTGTTTCATCATCAAACCTCTTTGTAATTTCTTTTGCTGGGTTGCCACCAACAATACTATAAGGCTCTATATCTTTGGTTACCTGCGAGTTAGCTGCAATTACTGCACCATCTCCTATTTTTATCCCGGGCATAATGGTTGCATTATACCCAAACCAAACATCATTACCAATTACAGTATTACCTTTGCTAGTTTGAGGTAATTCAAAATCTGGTAAATACTCTTTAAATATTCCAAAAGGGAAAGATGAGAAGCCGTTTAAATCATGATTAGCTCCATTCATAATAAATTTTATGCCTGCAGCAATTTGACAAAATTTACCAATTATAAGCTGATCGCCAATAAAATCAAAATGATATAAGACATTTTTCTTAAAATTATTGATATCGTCTGGATCATCATAATATGTAAAATCACCAATTTTTATATTAGGGTTTACTATAATATTCTTAAGTAATACCGTTCTATTAACACCTGTAATAGGATATAAGATATTAGGATTCAAAGTTTTATTAGTCATATAACCTCCAATTAAAAGTCACTATTAATGGTTTATAGATTTAAGAACTTGTATATAAAATATCACGTGATGTATTAATGATTAATGCATCTGATTTAAAATTCAAAATATGACGATAAATTTGCATAGATTCTAAAATACGCTGTACATAATTCCTTGTTTCTGGAAATGTAATACTTTCAATCCAGTCGACAACATCATCAACTTTTTGCATTTTTCTTGGATCACCAAATCTATCAATCCACCGCATAGCGTTTGTAGGGCCCGCATTATATGCAGCAGCAGATAGAATATATGATCCATCAAATTTTTTTGCTAAATTAGTTAAATAGTAAATACCAAACTTAGTATTATATTCCGAATCTAAATGTAGCTTTTCGACATTAAATCTAATTCCAAGTGCTTTAGCTAGCGACTCCCCTGTTCTCGGCATTATTTGCATCAGTCCTAAGGCCCCAACCGGGCTTTGTGCAGCTATATGAAAAAGGCTTTCCTGCCTAATTAGAGCATAAATAAAAGCATTAGGTATAGAGCTATTATTGTTTATTTTTTTTAAAGGATAAAGATATTCCGGAACCATTAATTTATTGGCAGAAGCTTCTTTGGCTGCTATCACTGATAAATCTATTCTTTTATGACTTACACCACTTGCAATGATTAAATATCTTTCTCCATTTGATTTACTTTCATGAAGAGCTTTTATAATAAAATCTCTAGCTAAATATCCATCTTTATAATGCATAAAAAACATTGCTAACCGAGCAAATTTATTATTACGAAAATAGTTAACATCTTGTGCTGTTACCTTAATCCCACTTCTTGGACTAAAATGAGAGATTTTCGCTATTTTTTGCGCTGCTAACTGTCCATAAAAAGTAGTTATTCTTTGAGATGATTTCTCATACCAAATACGGGCAAGATCTTTCTTGCCCTCTGCTTCATATGTCCGCCCTATCCAGTATGTTGCCTTAGCAATACTAACTGGCCTTTTACTAACATTAAGCATCTTTTCAAAATGCAATCTCGCTATTAAAGGCTTATGCATATATCTTAGAGCTATCCAACCCGATAGCCACTCAGTTTCAGCAAATAGATGATGGTCTCGCATTTTATGATTACTTGTAAGAGCATAAGCTAAATTATATTGCTTCTTTTGTATTAATGATCTTATATGACGATTTTTAAATGGCCACCATACTTCTAAATGTGTATCGCTTTCTTGCACTCTATTGATTAGTTTATAGAGCTTATCGTCTTCTTTTGATTTCTCATATGCAACTAGTGTATCGTGTAATAAGCCATTATTTTTTCTTAATTGTATTGGAACTTGATTAATAATAGTTTCAATTCTTTTACTACCAGAAATTAGAGCAAGCCTTGCATTAAATAATTTTTTATATTCAAGGCTTACATACTTAATTAAGTTTTCGGCACTATCATATTTTTTTTCCCACATTAATTTTTCAATCTTTGCCTTATAATCATTATTATTTAAGTAATGACCATAATTTTTTAAAAAGATTGCCTGATTGCTAGCATTAAAGTTTATATCAAGCCATAAGTTTTTTACTCGCTCTTGAATCCGGCAATTATCCTTACTACAGGTTTTTGCTGTTAAGCTTAAGTATTGGAGGGCTGCTTTGTCACTTGAAGGCTTATGAACTGAAAACCATTTTAGAGCTAATTGTACATTAACATTTTCATTAATAGAATTTTCAACTGATTTTTTGAGCTCTCTTTGGCGAGGCCAGCTTTGAAATTTATTATAATTTTCGATTGCCTTTTGGAAATTAGTATCTTTTGAGCTCATAAAAAATAGCCAATCGATAGCTTTTAATATTAATGGATCATTTAATTTTTGTGCTTCATTTTTAGCAGCATCAATATTTTCTTCATTAATATATTTTATCGTATTGTTGATAATATGAGTATCCTTACGGTTATAAATAGCAGGATCTGCTAGAACAACATTCCGTATTCCAAAACTTATAAGAAGTAAAAAAAAGATTTTAGATAGTTTCATTGATAATATTATTTCTTTATTTCAAACCACATACCTTGTACTGATTCAAGGATTTTTTCATTACATTTATGCTCTTCACCCTCAAAATCTTCGAGCTCCATAATCATTTTTTTTAAATTAGTAAATTTCAAACTATAGATATCTTGCTCTGGATATTTTTCATGTAATAACTCTGCTATATCTTCTATATCTAACCAATCCATCTTTTAATACCTTCTTAAAATTTTTTATTAAACACTTACCATAATAGTTGCATATACTGCTATGCCTTCACCACGCCCAGTAAATCCCATTTTTTCAGTAGTAGTAGCCTTAACATTGATTTGTTCTTTAGTAATATTCATATAGTTACTTAAAGTCTCTTTTATTTGGTTTTTATAAGGCAAAATCTTTGGCTTTTCACATACAATAATAATATCGACATTACTAATGCTTGCATTCTTATTTATTAATAAGGAGCATGCATGTTTTAAAAAGATTACTGAATCCTGATTTTTCCATTTTGGATCAGTATCAGGAAAATGCTCACCTATATCTCCTTCTCCTATTGCTCCGAGTATCGCATCTACTAATGCATGTATTACCACATCTCCATCTGAATGCGCAATTATAGCTTTTGTACTAGGTACTTTTACGCCACCAAGCATAATAAAATTATCTATTCTCTCATGTGAATCAAATTTATGAACATCAAAACCTATGCCTGTTCTAAACTGTGTTTTTTCTAACATTTTCTTTGCAAACTCTAAATCATTTTTATGAGTAATTTTAATATTTTCAGGTCTTCCATCCACATATCTTACAGCACCTCTAAATGCTTCAATCAAACTTGAGTCATCTGTAAAACTATTACAATCTATAGCATTATTTGTAAGTATTTCAGAATAAGTATTAAATTCGACTATTTGAGGTGTTTGTATTATATATTTATTAGTTCTATTAACATTCAAAACATTACTACCATCTATTTCTTTTATAGTTTCATTAATTGCAAGTGCAGGGCAAATTGCCTGATAATCATTGCTGATATTAATAAGTAAGCTATTTATAAAATTAGCTGAAATTAAAGGCCTGCAAGCATCATGAATTAGAACATAATCAGGAGAATATTTTTTTAAAAAGCCGATCGCATTTTTAATAGATTCAAACCTTGTACCACCACCATTAATGCAGTCTATTATATTATAGTTTTGTTTTATATTTTTATAAAATTGCTCATGTTCTTCATTTATAACTAGTAAAATACCGTCTATTAAAGAAATCTTTTTCAAAAGATCTAAAGAATATTCTACTACCATTTTATTATGTAAATAATAATATTGCTTAGGTATAATAGAATCAAATCTAGTACCATTACCAGCGGCTACTATTACTGCAATTATTTTTTTATTATGATTCATTTAAAGAAGCTTCTTACTAATTAAATTTTTGATTTATTATCTTATTATATGCTTGAAGCTCTTGACTCAAATACTCTATTTGTTCTATTTCTAGACTTATATCTTGCAAAGATTCTTTTAAATTATTTACCTTCGCAAGAGCCTCCTCATGGGTTATATCTTGAATATCTATTATATTATCAGCTAAGATCGTTAGCTTTCCGTCTAAAACTTCAGCTATTCCCCCAGATATAAACATCGTATTAAGAACTCTTCCATCTTTATGTAGTAGCTTTAGTAAGCCAGGTGCAATTAATGCATTATAATTAACGTGGCCTGCCATAATACCAGTTTCACCTTCATAAAGGGGTAATAAAGCCATATAAAATTCTGATTTTAGTTTTGTTTTTTCATTATTTAAGATAGTTACACTAAAATTATCCATTTTTTTGCTTCAGTTCTTGGGCTTTTTCTAACACTTCTTCGATTCTACCCACCATATAAAAAGCAGCTTCAGGTACATCGTCATATTTACCTTCAATTAAGCCTTTAAATCCAGATATCGTTTCTTCAAGCGTTACAAATTTTCCTTTTATGCCTGTAAATACTTCTGCTACATGGAAAGGTTGGGATAAAAATTTATGAATTTTTCTTGCTCTAGCAACAACTATCTTGTCTTCCTCTGATAATTCTTCCATACCAAGAATCGCAATAATATCTTGTAAAGATTTATATGTTTGTAATATACGCTGCACTTCTCGCGCCACATAATAATGTTCTTCACCAACTATATCAGGAGATAATAGCTGAGAATTACTATCTAAAGGATCTACAGCTGGATATATACCTTGCTCTGCTATCTGGCGACTCAGTACAGTTGTCGCATCAAGATGAGCAAAAGAAGCTGCAGGAGCAGGATCTGTTAAATCATCTGCTGGTACGTAAATAGCTTGTACAGAAGTAATCGAACCATTAACTGTTGAAGTAATTCTTTCCTGCAATGCTCCCATATCTGTAGCAAGCGTTGGCTGATAACCAACCGCCGAAGGTATTCTACCTAGTAATGCTGAGATTTCTGAACCAGCCTGAGTAAATCTAAAAATATTATCAATAAAAAATAATACATCCATCCCTTTTTGATCACGGAAATACTCAGCTTGAGTTAAACCTGTTAAAGCAACTCTTGCTCTTGCTCCTGGTGGTTCATTCATCTGACCATATACCAAAGCCACTTTCGATTTTTCCTGATCAGTAATAGAAACTACTCCTGAATCGATCATTTCTTTATATAAATCATTTCCTTCTCTAGTACGCTCTCCAACTCCAGCAAATACTGAATATCCACCATGACCCTTAGCAATATTATTAATTAGCTCCATGATAAGCACTGTTTTACCCACACCAGCGCCACCAAATAAACCAATTTTTCCACCTCTTGCATAAGGAGCAAGTAAATCAACTACCTTAATTCCTGTTGTTAAAATTTTAATTTCTGTTGATTGTTCTGATAACTTTGGTGCTTCTCTGTGAATTGCTGCATATTCAGTGGTGTTAATAGGACCTAAATTATCTATTGGCTCACCAATAACATTAATTATTCTTCCAAGTAATTGATTACCCACAGGTACAGTTATTCTTTTTCCCATGTCAATTACTTTCTGACCTCGTACTAGGCCATCAGTAGAGTCCATTGCTATAGTTCTTACTGATGAATCACCCAAATGTTGTAATACTTCTAGAATAATTTTTTTACCGTTTATATTACATTCAAGTGCATTGAGTAGTGCAGGTACTTCTTTTGTAGAAAATTTAACATCAACTACTGATGATATTACTTGGACAACTTTTCCCTCTAAATTCTTCATGATTCCTCAATTATTTTTAATTAGCGTTTAGAGCTTCAGCCCCTGATATAATTTCTATTAACTCGCGAGTTATGTTACCTTGCCGCGTTCTGTTATATAATAAAGTAAGTTTATCTACCATTTCCTGAGCATTATTAGTTGCACTATCCATTGCAAGCATCCTTGCTAAATGTTCACTAACTATACTTTCAAGCAAAGCAATTTTTATATTAATATATAGCCTTCTTTTTAAAATTGGTAATAATTGTAAATGTGGTGCAGGTTCATATTTTTTGAAAGGCTCTAAACTTGAGGAATTGCTTGTTTTATTATAAGGTAGTAAAGCATGTATTACTGTTTGATTAGAAGAATGTGCTTTATATTCATTAAATATAACACAGCACTCTGAAGCCTCTTGATTTTGGAAAACTTGCATTAACTTATTCATAAAATTTTCTATATCAATTATATTTAAAGATAATGATACTTTTTCAATCAACGAAATTTTATAACGTTTTTTTATTAATTCAAAGCCTTTATTGCCTACGCAATATATCATATATTTTTGTTGATTTGCTTCAAGCTCAGCTGTTTTTTTAGCTAAAGCCTTCAATACATTAATATTAAAACTACCGCATAAACCTTTATCGGAGGTAATAATGATAAGTATAGTTAATTTATTATCTACATTACTTTTACAACTAATATATGGGCAATCTTTTAAAACATCTTCGTCAAGCTCATTTAACAAACTTTTAGCTATTGTTTCTATCTTTTCATGATATGGCAAAACATCTTTTAAAATATTTTTTGTATTCAAGTACTTAGCAGAAGAAATAAGCTTCATAGCTTTTGTTATTTTCTTAGTAGAATGAATCGCACCTATCCTATTTCTTAAGCTTTTTAAAGTAGCCATTAATTGTACCTAGCCAGAAAATGATTAATATACTCTTGTAATACTACTTTAAGTTCGCTTTCAAGCTCGATTGTTATTTTAGCTTCTTTGGCTAGCCTTTGTATAATAAAATCATGGTTTTCTTTAATAAAATCGATCAATTCTTCTGCAAACTTTGCGATATGACTAGTTTTAATCTTATCTAAATAACCTTTTTGACTTGCATATAATAAAATAACTTGATCCTCTTCACACAAAGGAGAAGATTGTTTTTGCTTGAGTAATTCAGTAATTTTTTGTCCTTTTTCTATAAGATTCTTAGTAACTATATCAAGATCTGAGCCAAACTTAGTAAATGCTTCCATTTCCCTAAATTGAGCAAGTTCAAGCTTTATACTACCAGCTACTTGTTTCATGGCTTTAGTTTGAGCTGCTGAACCAACTCTACTTACAGAAAGCCCTACATTTAGGGCCGGACGAATACCTTTATAAAATAAATCTGTTTCAAGAAAAATTTGACCATCTGTTATCGAGATAACATTTGTTGGAATATAAGCCGATACATCACCTGCTTGTGTTTCAATTATTGGTAATGCTGTTAAAGAACCACCACCTTTTTGCGGCGCAAGATTTGCCGCACGTTCAAGTAATCTTGAGTGAAGGAAAAACACATCCCCAGGATATGCTTCACGCCCAGGTGGTCTTTTAAGTAACAAAGAAATCTGTCTATAAGCAATCGCATGCTTCGTTAGATCATCATAAATAACTAGAGCATGCTTACCATTATCTCTATAATATTCTGCAATTGCACAGCCTGCATAAGGAGCCAGATATTGCAATGTAGCAGAATCTGATGCAGTAGCCGCAACAATAGTTGTATAACTCAAAGCTCCAGCTAATTCTAATTTTTTTACAATTTGCGCTACTTTTGATCTTTTTTGTCCAATAGCCACATAAATACAATATAATTCTTTATCTTTATTTTGAGCATCAAAATGTTTTTTTTGATTTAAGATAGTGTCGATTGCAATAGTGGTCTTACCAGTTTGTCTATCTCCTATTATCAATTCTCGTTGTCCTCTACCAATAGGTATTAGAGCATCTATAGCTTTTATGCCCGTTTGCATTGGTTGATTTACTGATTCGCGGTCTATAATACTAGGGGCTGCTGCCTCTATAGGCATTTTTATGGTTGTTTGTATATTACCTTTCCCATCGATAGCATTCCCTAATGGGTCAACTACTCTACCCAGAAGCTCTTTACCAACTGGTACTTCTATAAACCCCTTAGTTCTTCTTACGCTTTGGCCTGCTGCCACACTAGAATCATCACCTAAAATTACGACCCCTACGCTATCATACTCTAAATTTAAAGCGACACCTGAAATTCCACTTTCAAAAACAACTTTTTCACCTAGCATTACTTGCTCTAGACCGAAAACTGTTGCCACTCCATCAGCCACTCTTATAACTATACCAATTTCTTCAAATTTAGCCTCATCTACAAGTTTTTCGATTTTACTTTTAATTAAGTCTGATAATTCTATCGTTTTTATATCCATCCACCTAAATCCAGCTATATAGTTATTAATTCGTTGATGATCCTATTGGCAATACTAAATTTCCTTCTAAGGGAATCATCGTATATTTTATCTTTAAAATGTATAATATACCCACCTTGTATTTCTTCATCTATTTGATATTTTAAATAAATATTATTATTTGCAGGCTTACCTAACGAATATATCACCTCTTCAAGCTTATCTTTCTGTGGTGCTTCAAGCTCAGTAGCTGTAGTTATTTGCATTAAATTCTTATCTTCAAACTCAAGTAATTTTAGGAAAAGTTTCTCAATAATTTTATGTAAATATTTAAAATCATGATTATTGATTAAAATCGTAAAAATATAATTTATCTTCTTGTGATCAAGTTGTTCTTGAAGTAATTGAGTTAATACTTCTTTTTTGACCTCTTTACTAATTAACAGCGATGTAAATAATGCTTTAATTCTAAGATTAGCATCTTGTAAATTTTTAAATGAGCAAAGGGTGTTATAAAGTTGCTTAAGTAAAGCTACATCTGGTATAAGATCTATAATTGCTTCAATATAATTTGCAGTTTTTATATTTTCTTTGTTATTAATACTTGACATAGATACTTGCAGCCAATTTTTTATTATTAAATTATATACATATTCAATTTGTTATCAAATTATTCTTTATTTTAAATTATTAGAGGTTATTTCACTAAGTAAGAATTTTAAATGTAATCTACCAACTGTAGGCTCACTTTTGCACCATAGCTCAATATTATATAAATAATAAATAATTTTTTCTATATATTCTAACGTTAGTTTCTCTGCTAATTTGATAAATTGTGGTATATGCATTATAAAAACTGGTGGCGAGAGTTCTTTTACAGCTGCCTGATATGTTTTACCAGTATCTACAGCTAGCTTTACCTTATAAATCCTAATAAAATGATTACTAAGTTTTCGAACTATAGATACCATATTATTCCCTTGATTTAATAGCTCATCAAGTAAAAACTCTGAATTATTATAATTTGAATTACTTAGAGCATTAGCCAAATCATCAAAAGAACTGTCAAGCTCATGCGCACATATCTCTTGTAATATTTTAGCATCTATATTTTGATTATCGCTTAAATAATAGCTAACAACTTTGTTAATTTCATTAATGATGTTTTTTCTATCTCCCTTTACAATACGGGTAAGCAATTCTAGCTTATCATGTTGTACTTTGATTTTATTAGCGCTCAAAATACTTTCTATAATAAGTTTTATATTCTTCTCGTCATCTTGATAACATGCAAGAGACGCAAAATTTTCATTATTTTCATATAATGTGCGTGTTTGAGAAGTTGGCTTTAATTCAGCAGAAATGATTAATAAAAATTTTCCTGGTGTCAAACTTTTAACAAGCTTCTCAAAGTCTGCAGAGATTTTGGCAGGAACATTTTCAATAATTGCTACTTGCTGCGAAGAAAAAAGATCCAGATTAGCAAAAAACTCCTGTATTCTTGAAATATCACCCTTTATTTCATCATAATCACAAATTTTAACTATTAAAGAAGGATTCCGAGTTTGAAAAATCTTTTCTATGAGTCTTTTTCTCTCAAAAATTAACCCATTATCTGGGCCATATAGCAAACATGAAACTATGTTATTTGGAATATTTTTTATAAACTCAAGATGCTTTTGAGGGCTTATCTTCATAATTGCCACTTAAATATTGTAGTACTTAAGCTTTCTTTTAAGTTATCTGAAATATATTTAACTAATGTATGTTCTAGATAGTTTTCAGCATTATATGTCGCAAGCTCCGATTTACTAACATTAAACGTACCACTCGAAGATAATTGCCCTCTATTTAATTCTTTATTAGTATATTTATCTTTTAGAACATATTTAAAATTCAAGCTAATCTTTATCGTAGTGAAATCTAAATTCCTATTTACTAATGTTGAATTTAAATCAGTAGTATATTGTATTTCTAAAACGTATTTTTTAGGTATATCTTTATTAAGTACATTAAGTGAATCTTGAAGTTGCTCAACAAGCAAAATATTTTGCTTATCAGTTTCATTAACATCTTTGATTTCTATTGCTGCTAAGGAATCATTTATTTTATTGTCTTTATTCGAATATATCGGTGTAAAAGTACAACCAACTACAAATAATAATAACAAATAAATCTTAGATCTAAATAACCACATTTACTATTTTTCCGGGCACAATAATTATTTTCTTAACTTCACTATTTTCAAGATATTTTGCTATGACAGGATTAGTAATTACTTGTTCTTCAAGATCATCTTTACTAACATCCTTAGCTACATCTATAGTGGTACGTAATTTTCCATTTATTTGCACTGCAATAGTAATAATATCACTAACTAATAGATCTTTACTCACTTCAGGCCACTGGCTTTGAAGGATAGTTTTTTTTGGTTCAAATAGCGACCATAGTTCTTCACAAAGATGAGGAGTTATTGGTGCAAGCATTACGATTATTGCTTTTACTGCTTCAATTTTTACCGCACTATTACTTAGGTTAGCAACAAGATTAGTAAGCTCCCTAATACCTGCAATACTACTATTGAATTGCATTTTATCTGTACTTCTTGTGATTTGCCAAATAAGTTGATGCACTTTTGATCTTTCATTATTATCAACTATTCCAGTAATATTATTTTTAGCTTCTATTGAAATTTTAGATGCCAAGGAATAAAGTCTTTTTAAGTATTTTAATGCTCCTTCTATGCCAGTAGCGCTCCACTCGATGTCTCGCTCTGGTGGGCAATCTGATAACATGAATAAACGCGAAGCATCAGCACCATATTTTTGTAATAAATCTTCGGGATCTACAACATTTTTCTTTGATTTACTCATTTTCTCTACTCTACCAATCACAACATCTGATCGGCCGCGAGCTTCCTCTGGATAAAGCCAGTTATTATTGTTATCTTTATAAGTCTGATGTAACACCATTCCTTGAGTAAGTAAGTTTTCAAATGGTTCTTTTGGTAGGTCTTGTAAATAATTACAATATTTTAAAGCTCTGATAAAAAACCTTGCATAAAGCAAGTGCAGCGCTGCATGTTCTATACCACCTACATATTGATCAACATTCATCCAGTATTTACAGGCATCTTGATCAAAAACTTCATCAGTATTTGGATTACAGAATCTTAAAAAATAGAATGAACTTTCAAAAAATGTATCAAGAGTATCTGTTTCTCTTAATGCATCTTTGTGACAAATGGGGCAAGAAACATGCTTCCATGTAGGATGTAAATCTAAAACCTTTCCTTGCACATTAAAATCGACATTTTCTGGTAACTTTACTGGTAAATCTTGATCAGGAACTGGTACAATACCGCAATCATTACAATGAATTATTGGTATTGGGCACCCCCAATATCTTTGCCTAGACACTCCCCAATCTCTTAGGCGATAATTAACTTTTAAGCTTCCTAAATCTTGCTTAGTTACCGCATTGATAATAGCATCCTTTGCTTCTTTTATACTTAAGCCATTTAAAAAATCTGAATTTATAATTACTTCTTTGCCGCTTGAATTTGTACTAATGACAGTAATCATATCTATACCATAATTACTTGCGAATTCTGCATCTCGAGTGTCATGAGAGGGACAACCAAAAATTGCCCCTGTACCATATTCCATTAACACAAAATTAGCTAAATATAATGGCACTTCTACATTAGTAAATGGATGCTTTATAGTAAAACCAGTATCAATCCCTAGCTTTGGGTTTTTCTCGATTTCTTCATCAGAAGTTCCTCTGGCTCTACACTCCGCAACAAACTCTACAACTTCTTGCTTTGCTATTAAATATTTTTCTACAAAAGGATGAAACGGCGACAACGCTACAAAGCTCATCCCAAAAATTGTCTCAGGCCTAGTGCTAAAAATTTTAATTTTTTCATCAAGCTCATTTACTTTTAAGTCTATCTCTACTCCCGTAGATTTTCCAATCCATTTATCTTGAATAGCACGTACTGATTCAGGCCAACCTTGAAGGTTTTTTATACTTTCATAAAGATCATCTGCAAATTGTGTAACTTTAATAAACCACTGTTTTAGTTGCTTTTTTTCAACTACAGCTCCAGAACGCCATCCCTTGCCATCTATTACTTGCTCATTTGCAAGAACAGTTTTATCAACTGGATCCCAATTCACTTCAGCATGTTTTTGAGTTACTAAGCCATTTTTTAAAAATTCTATAAATATTTTTTGTCCATGTTTATAATATTCAGGCGAACATGTAATAAGCTCACGATCCCAATCATAAGACAAACCTACAGGTAGTAACTGGCGCTTCATATTTGCAATATTTGCATAAGTCCATTCTTGTGGATGCTTGCCTCTTTCTATTGCTGCATTTTCAGCTGGCAAACCAAAAGCATCCCAACCCATCGGGTGTAAAACATTATAGCCTTGCATTTTTTTATATCTTGCAACCGCATCACCAATAGCATAATTCCTTAAGTGCCCCATGTGGATCCTTCCTGAAGGATATGGAAACATTTCGAGTACGTAGTATTTTGGCTTATCTTTTATTTCCAGTACTTTAAATGCTTGAGTTTTTTCCCAAAATTCTTGCCATTTCTTTTCTATTTTTAGGAAATTATATTCTTCTTGCATAAAATAAACTCAAATTTTAAATTATTGTGATCTTTTAACTCTTGTAGCACGTGCTAGGATCTTTTCTTCTATATCTTTCTCAAGATGTTTATTACAACTTGTGATACTATTTGCTTGAGCACGTTTAAAGCACCTTACTACTACATTAGTTGCACCGAATTCAAGACGGCTAATAATTACATTAAATTTGAGCTGCTCAGTACTACCTTTACTTGTATACCAATCAGTCATGATAACTTTATTATTAATATCTGCTGAAGCTATAGGCGCGAATGACAACACATCAAGTGCAGCATCCCAAAGATATTCTAGTTGTTTATCTGTGCTTTTTTTATCCTTAGCACCAAACAAACTAAAACCATCTCCACCACCTCGAATAATACTACCTGATTCTTGATATTCTGTTTCTTGTTTTGATTTGGGATATTTATAAACCATTTTATCTTTAGCACATGCACTAATAAATAATATACTTGTAATCAATAGAGCTATATTTTTCATTTTAAACATCCTTAAATATTTATATAAATTCTTAATTAATCTTACGCGATACATTGCGCCATACTATTTTTTTAGCTTTATATAATAAATACGTCGTAATCATTAAATATATAATTACTTTAATACCCATTTTTTTGCGCTGCTCCATCTCTGGTTCACTTGCCCATTGTAAAAAGATGACAACATCTTTAGACATCTGATGAACTGAAGCTATTGTTTCATCATCAAAACTTACTTGGCCTTCTGCAAGTGGAGGTGCCATAGCTATAAACCCACCGGCGAAATATGGATTATAATACATACCTTCTGGCGCTACTTTACCTGCTGGCAATGATTGGTTAAAGCCAGATAATAATGAATAGATATAATTTGCACCATTAGTACGCGCCTTTACTATCAACGACAAATCCGGAGGAAATGCGCCATTATTTGCAGCTCTGGCAGCTTGCTCATTAGGATAAGGAGGTATAAATCTATCAGAAGGCTTTGCTTTTCTAGTAAACATTTCACCTATATCATTTGGCCCATCTGTTACTTCATACTCACTAGCTATAGCTTTGACTTCTTCTGCTGAATAGCCAAGATCTTTCAGGTTGCGAAAAGATAATAATTTCATTGAATGACAAGCAGCACAAACTTCTTTATAGACCTTAAATCCTCTTTGAGCAGCCTGGCGATCAAATTTACCTAAGATGCCGTCAAACGCCCATTTCATCTCCTTAGGTTCCAAAGCATCATTTGCTATGGCTTCACCCTGAAATACTAATGTTATTAAAACTAACCAATGATATAATTTCATAATTATCCTTATACTTTAACTTAAAGATGCTTCATCAATAGAATTTGGTAATGGTAAAGTATTCTCAATTTTACTAACTACAGGCACAATAACTAGGAAATGGAAAAAATAATACAAAGTAGCAATTTGCCCTGCAATTAAATACATTCCCTCTGGAGGTTTACCACCTAAGAATCCAAGTATTATAGCATCAATTACAAATATCCAATAAAATTTTCTAAATAATGGACGATAATTTGAGCTTTTAACTTTACTACTATCAAGCCAAGGTAAAGCAAATAAAATACCTATTGAAGCAAACATCGCAATTACACCAGCTAATTTATTTGGCACTGAGCGTAAAATTGCATAAAAAGGTAAGAAATACCATTCCGGTACAATATGCTCGGGCGTTACCATAGGATTTGCTTCAATATAATTATCTGCGTGACCTAAATAATTAGGAGCAAAAAATACAAAAGCAGCAAAAATTAAGAAATAAACTCCAAATCCAACAAAGTCCTTAATTGTATAGTATGGATGAAATGGTATAGTATCTTTCTCAGTTTTAACCTCAACACCTGTTGGGTTATTAGAACCATGACGATGCAAAGCTACTAAGTGCAATACTACTAACCCTATTAACACAAAAGGCAGTAGATAGTGCAGTGCAAAAAATCTATTTAGAGTCGGATTATCAACAGAAAAACCACCCCATAACCAAGTAACAATACTTTCACCTATGAGTGGGAAAGCCGAAAAAAGATTTGTAATAACCGTAGCTCCCCAAAAGCTCATTTGCCCCCATGGTAAAACATATCCCATAAATGCAGTCGCCATCATTACTAAAAAAATAGTTAACCCAATAAACCATAGCAATTCTCGTGGTGACTTATAAGAGCCATAATATAGACCTCTTAAAATATGTAAGTAGGTTGCTATAAAAAACATTGAAGCCCCTACCGCATGGATATACCTGAGTAGCCAACCATAATTTACATTACGCATAATATTTTCAACACTTGCAAAAGCGTGTGATACATGAGGCGTATAATGCATTGCCAGCATTATACCTGTAATGATTTGAATAACTAAACCAATTCCTGCAATAGATCCAAGATTCCAGGCATAATTTAAGTTTTTTGGTGTTTGATATTCTTTAAAATGATTTAAAAAAGAAAATATTGGTAAACGATATTCAATCCATTCAATAATTTTAGAATTTTTCATGAGTATTTCTATCCTATTACAACTTTATTGCTATCTAGAAATTTATATTCTGGCACCACCAAATTTTTAGGAGCTGGTCCTTTTCTAATTCGTCCTGCGTTATCATAATGCGAACCATGACAAGGACAAAAGAAACCTTGATAATCGCCCTTATCTGCTATTGGTATACAACCAAGATGCGTGCATACACCTATCATAATCAGCCATTTATCGTGACCAACTTTAATGCGTTCCTCGTAAGTTTGAGGGTCTTTTAAATCGCTAAGAGGTACATCTCTTGCTTCCTTTATTTCATCGTCAGTCATGTGTTTTATAAATACAGGCTTACCACGCCAAGTAATTTTTACTGTTTGCCCCTCTTTAATTTGGCTTAAATCAACTTCAGTTGATGATAAAGCTAAAACATCCGCAGAAGGATTTAAAGAGTCAATAACTGGCCAAATCACAGCAGCACCGCCTAAAACACACATAGCAGAAGCTGTAAGAACTATAAAGTCTCTTCTGTTGATTTCTTTTTCTACAATTTCATCATTCATACATGATTCCAAAAATATAAATAGCTGCTTCCAAAAAGCGTAATTTGATTGATCATAATAGAACTTTACTTTAAGATAAAGCCTATAATTATACCTAAAAATATATTTATTTTAAGATAACATAGATTTAACTAAATTTTAAGTTTATTCTTTTAATGTATTTTTAGATATAATATTTAAATTCTAGAGGTTAAAATGAAAAAATTTTCTATTCCTTGTAACTTTGGCGGCCAAATTTCTAATTTCACTATTTATATTGGTGAACCAGAAATTAACCATCACCCAATTCATTTCCAATCGACATGGCTTTCAAAAGAGCGTGGTGGAAATGTACCACCTGAAGTAATGAACAGTCTTACAAAATTACACGAAATTTCAAAACAAAATAAAGTACCTCTTGAAGATTTGTGCGTTTATGCTCTTGGCACTGCTCAACAAGGAGTCGATCAAAAAGACGAACAATATAGTGATAACGGTGAAGAATAATTGCTTAGTTCAAAAAATATTTTAATTGCTCCTTCTATTCTTTCAGCTAATTTTGCTATTTTAGGGCAAGAAGTAAAAAATATTGAGGTTGCAGGCGCAGATTTACTACATATAGATGTTATGGATGGAATTTTTGTACCTAATATTACTTTTGGATCAAAGCTAATTAGCGATATTCGTGCAATTACTAGCCTCCCTTTTGATGTACATTTAATGATAGATAGACCTGAAAGATATATTAGTCAGTTTTGTGATGCTGGAAGCAATTATATAACTTTTCATATTGAAGCTACAGATGACCCTTATAAAGTAATTGAACTTATAAAAACTAAAGATAAAAAAATTGGTATTACCCTTAAACCTAGTACTTCTATAGACTTAATTAAAGAGTTCCTACCATTTGTTGATATTGTTTTAGTAATGACTGTTAATCCAGGATTTGGTGGACAGAAATTTATGACTGAACAATTACTAAAGATCAGTTTATTAAAAGAATATATTAAACTTAATTCTCTAAATACTAAAATTGAAGTTGATGGTGGGATTAATGAACAAACAGCAAAGCTTGCGATTAAAGCTGGTGCTGATATTTTAGTTGCGGGGTCATATATTTTTGCAGCTAACAATGCTCAATATCAAAAACAAATTACTCTACTTCGAGAAAGTAATGAACTCTGAAATTACATTAGAAATAGCTATCAAAAATAGTGCAAAGTTGCTGCAAAACCAATGCGTAAATTCCTTTAATGAAGCAATCTATCTCATGATGATTTGCTTAGATAAAGAGATAGAATGGATAACTTTAAATATCTCGACCTCTTTAAGCCAAAAAGATTTTAAACATTATAATCAGCTTGTAGATAGAAGACTTAGTGGTGAACCACTTGCTTATATAAGAGGTTATCAAGAGTTTTGGAAACATGAATTTATTGTTAATTCAAGCACACTAATCCCTAGACCTGATAGCGAAACTCTAATATCAGCTATCTTAAACTATAATATATTTACTGCTCCTAAAATTTTGGATCTTGGCACTGGATCTGGCTGCCTCTTACTTTCCTTATTAGCTGAAATAATAGATTCAACCGGTGTTGGGATTGATATTTCAAAAGAAGCGCTTAAAATAGCTGCCAAAAACGCAAGCATTCTTAATCTCGCAGATAGAGTGACTTTTAAAAATATATCATGGGATGAGCTACCAGATGAAAAATATGATATTATTATCTCAAACCCACCATATATAAAAAAGAAAGATTTAGCGCAATTACAAAAAGAATTAAGCTTCGAGCCAATTACTGCTTTAGTTAGTGGCGACGATGGTTTAGAATGCTATAGAAGTATTTTAGCAAAAATTCCTTTTATTAGCCACAAGGACTCATTAATTGCTTTTGAATTTGGCCAGGATCAAGAAAAAGACCTAATAAAACTTATTCCTGCTAATTATGAAATTATAGTTACCGAGAAAGATTTATCAGGGATTTTACGAATAATAATTTTTAAACAAAAAGAATCATAATTTTATGTCTAATATTCTCATTGCTCATCCATTATGCCCATTTTCTAGAATGATTAGAATGATTCTAAAAGAATTTAATATTCCTTTTAGTTTAAAAATTGAGAAATTTTGGGAAAAAAATGATGTAATCAATAATTATAACCCAGCGCAAGAATTGCCTATTTACATTAGCAATAATCATGTAATTTGTGATTACATAGCTATTATGGGCTATATTTCTGAAACTATAGAAGATGATTTCCTCAAGGGCAGGACAGCTTTTGATAATGCTGAAATCAGACGCCTGACCAATTGGTTTGCCTCTAAAATTTATCACGATTCTATAAAGCATATTTTATTTGAAAAAGTTATTAGATTTTATCTTAAAGAAGGCGAACCTATTTCTAATACTATTAGAGCTGCCAAAGCAAATTTAGAAAAACACCTTATGTATTTATCTTTCCTTCTAGAAGATGCCCAGTGGTTAGTAGCAAATAGAATTAGTTATTGTGATATTGCTGCAGCTGCTCAATTATCATGCCTTGATTATTTAGGTGAAATAAATTGGGATAATTTTCCTTTTGTAAAAAACTGGTATGCTGTAATGAAATCAAGACCTAGCTTCCGTGATATTTTAAATGACCGAATTAATGGCTTTGCTCCTGATAAAAACTACACTAACTTAGATTTTTAAGGGAGTTTTGCTGCTATATAAATCCTCAGCACGACTAATAAAAGCATCTGTCATTTTTTTTGAGACAGTTACAAAGAAGATTTTACTTAATTTATTAAGTAAAAATGACTTAAAGCTAAAATCAATTTCAAGTTCAAGCTTAGTTTGGCTTAGTCCAAGCTCAGTAAATTGCCAGTTACTATTAAGATGCGCAAAAGGGCCTGAATATTGCTTAATAGAAATAAGTGTAAATTCAGAAAATTCAATTATCGACACATATTTATAAGTAATTCCTTTAAACTTAACAAGCAACTCCGCTTTAAGGATATTTTGATATTTCTCAAGCACACGTGCACCCACACACCATGGGACAAATTTAGGGTAATTTTCAACATCTATAACAAGTCTGAATAAATCCTCACTATTATAATCTAAAACTTCTACCCTACGATAATTTAGCATTTTCTTTTAATTGCTTTTCTCTGTTTTGTTTCATAATTTTGAAATCTTCGCCAGCATGGTAAGAAGATCTAGTTAAAGGCGAGGCAGATACCATTAAAAATCCTTTAACTTTAGCAGCTCTTTCTAAGTAATTAAACTCATCAGGAGTTACGAATCTTTTTACTTCTGCATGCTTTGGTGTAGGCTGAAGATATTGACCAATGGTAATAAAATCTACTCTAGCGGCTCTTAAATCATCCATAACTTGTAAAACTTCATCATTCGTTTCGCCAAGACCAACCATAAGTCCAGATTTAGTAAAAATTGCTGGGTTTAAATCTTTTACACGACTAAGTAAATTAAGAGAGTGAAAATATCTAGCACCAGGTCTAATTTTTTTATATAACGACGGTACAGTTTCTATATTATGATTATAAACATCAGGACAAGCTTTCACTACTAATTCAAGCGCTCCGTCTTTTTTTAAAAAATCTGGTGTTAGAATCTCAATTGAAGTATTTGGTGCAGAATTTCTAATTCTTAGAATACACTCCACAAAATGACTAGCTCCACCGTCTGGTAAATCATCTCTATCAACAGATGTAATTACTACATGATTTAAACCAAGTTCTGAAATAGAGGCAGCAAGATTTGCTGGTTCATGAGGGTCAACTTTTTCACCAATACCAGTTTTAATATTACAAAAAGCACAAGCACGCGTACATACAGAGCCTAGAATCATCACTGTTACATGCTTCTCTTTCCAGCATTCACCAATATTAGGACAGGCCGCTTCTTCGCATACAGTATTTAAACCTTTAGATCGTATAAGGTTGAGTGTTTCTTTAAACTCATGCGACACAGGAGCCTTAACTCTTATCCATGAAGGTTTACTGATTTTCTTTAGAGAATTTTCTGCTGTCAATTTATGCCTACTTATGAATAGCTATATTAAATGCATCTAAAGTTGATTCATGAATCATCTCGCTTAAAGTTGGATGAGCAAATACCGTATGTATCAAATCTTCTTCTGTGGCTTCCATAGTTTTGCCAAGTACAAAAGTACCTATCATTTCTGTTACCTCTGCACCTATCATGTGAGCTCCTAGTAACTCACCTGTTTTTTCATCAAATATTGTTTTTATAAGCCCCTCTATTTCACCAAGCGCTATTGCTTTGCCATTCCCTAAATAATTAAATCTGCCTACTTTAATTTTATATCCAGCTTCCAAGGCTTTAGCCTCTGTGATACCTACACTGGCTATTTGCGGCATACAATATGTGCATCCGGGTATGTTTTCTTTGTTTATTGGATGAACTTTTTTGCCTGCAATATGCTCAACGCAATTAATAGCTTCATGACTTGCTTTATGGGCTAGCCAAGGTGCACCGGCTACATCACCAATAGCATAAATACTTGTATCATCTGTTTGTAAGTAAGTGTTTGTAACAATATGGCTTTTTTCAATTTTAACTCGAGTATTCTCAAGGCCTAAATTCTCAACATTTCCTACTATTCCTGCAGCAACAATAATACGGTCAAATTTTAACTCTTGTTGATTATTATTTATATTCACAATAACTGTAACATCATCTTTATTCTTCTTACAGCTTACAATACTTGAGTTTGTATGAATTTTGATTCCTTGTTTTTCAAAGCTCTTCTTTGCTAAATTTGAAATTTCTGTATCTTCAGCAGGCAATATTCTATCAGCTATTTCGATAACTGTAACTTCTGAGCCAAATTGATTATAAAACGAGGCAAATTCAATACCGATTGCACCGGAGCCAATTACTAATAATTTTTTAGGCAAAATATCTGGCTGCAAAGCTTTTTTATACGTCCAAATTAATTTGCCATCACTTAGCATATTATCGAGTTCTCGAGCTCTTGCTCCTGTTGCGATAATAATATGTTTAGCCTGTATTTGCTTATCTAAACCTACTATCTTTAACTGATTACTATTTACGAACTCGGCTTTACCTTCAAAAAGAGTTACTTTATTTTTTTTAAGTAATAGAGAAATTCCAGATGCTAATTTATTAGCTACCTGTCTTGAACGATCAACAATTTTAGCTAGATCAAAAGAAAAATTCTCAACTTTTAAACCGTAATCTTCTGCATTTTCTATAAAATGTGCAATTTCAGCAGACCTAAGTAAAGATTTAGTTGGTATACACCCCCAATTCAAACATATGCCACCTAAATGTTCTTTTTCAACAAGCGCCACTTTCATACCAAGTTGAGCCGCTCTTATAGCTGCCACATAACCACCTGGTCCGCCTCCAATTATAGCAATATCAAAATTTTCAAGTAACACTTCTTTCTCCTAACTGAATGAGCAAAACCTTTGAATATATTTTTAACTCAATTTTCACTATTTTAAAAGCATATTCCTTTTTTAGTACTATAAAACTTAATTCTCTTCATAAAGATTTCATTCAAATTTGTCGCTTTTTACCCTGAAAATATAACTCTCTATAATTTTTATGCTATTGAACAACCTTTGGATTTTTGTGATTTCTCTTCTGTATATCTACGAGTAAAATCATTTGTAGCAGACATTTTAACCATTTGTTCTGCTTGATTCTCAACATATTTTTTTGCTTCTGGTTTTTCTAAGCATGCTATTCTAATCATCTTTAAAGACTCTATATAATTTTCTACTTGAGTAGGTTGATTAGGCATTTTTTCTTTAAGGTTTTTATATAATTCTTTAAAAGGTTCCTCAGTAAAATTTGGGTTAGTATGAAGAGTTAAAATTTGCGCACCTGCACTAAGATCATTTGTACTTAATGCTTGTACTGTTTTGACTAAATCTTCTAATTGTTGCTGTGTTATCATAAATAAAATCCTATCTTGATCTAAGTCCTTTATTGTTCTTTAGCGGTTTATCCTGAATTGGAACTGTAGATGTTTTTTTAACCAAGCTATTTTTATTTGCAAAACATTTTATTCCTATCCATCTACCAATATTAAAACTTGTAGATAAAATAGTTCCTTTAATTGCTTTTGTTCCGGCTATGATTGTATCAGTTAAAGGTTTTGCTATTCTTATAGAGCTACCTTGTATAGACTTTAAAGCCTCAAGATCTTTTGGGTTCTTACCAGATTGTTGTGCTAAGATTTTTCCTATATTTTGATCTTTTTTTACTTTTTCATCAAGTGTTCTTAGTCTTCCTTTTTGGAAACTATAACTATCCATAAAATCTGTATAGACTAAATTTACTGTGGCTTCTAAAGCTTTACTCGTTTCTTTTAATTGCTCTAAGTAAGTTTGATTAGCAGAGCTAACATTATGTTTATCTTTAACTAATGAGCTATTCTCTTTGTCAATAGTTGCATCAATTACTCCAGTAACTAA
This sequence comes from Rickettsiales bacterium UBA6177, assembly GCA_002422875.1. Classification (GTDB taxonomy): domain Bacteria; phylum Pseudomonadota; class Alphaproteobacteria; order Rickettsiales; family UBA6177; genus UBA6177. The sequence continues at coordinate 29,312 of DITT01000015.1, forward strand.
GGCTATGCATGCACCTATGCCCATATCAAGTAATTTTGAAGGTAATTTAATAGTTTTATAAGCAATATTACTAACATAATCATATATTAAGAAAGTATCTTTAATCGCATTAAATAATAAGCTACTGGTTGTTTTCTCTCCGCTAGGATTAATATTACTAGCAACTCCTTGTCCTATCGATTGACCAATAAAAAATAATTTAGATACAAGCTCATTTTTAATTACATTGCTTGCAGCTTTTATTGCTGTTGAAGTTTTTACCATATCTTGATGTATACCTTTATGTGCTATCATTTTATTAGTCAATTTTTCAGCAGCAGCTAACATTGCATGCAAATCATTTTTTCCCAGTAATTTATCACCTGTATATAATAAACTCTTTCCTATATCTTTATCATTAGCAATTTTATTTAAGATTTCATGTTGTTTATTGTATTTATCTCTAAGATCTTGCAGCGTCTTGTTAACGAATGAAGGATCTTGATTTTTAAAACCATCAAGCGAAACATCTAATGCTTCTTGAATACTCTCTCCTTTTAAGGCTATGTCTAGTGTACCGACAGATAAGCCATCTAATATACCTATTAATAAAACTTTGTGATAATCGGCTACAATCTCTAAAGCATCATCACATGTTTTATTAATAGTTTCTACCATCTTAAGAGCTGTTACTAAAGACCCCATAAAACTACTAGCTACATCTTCAGGTAAGTATTTATCTTTCATGACAAATTAGTGCTTTAGTTTATATAAGCCCTAATCTAGCATTACATAATTAAGAAATGATAAATTTAAAGTTATGTTTTATACTAGAAGTAATACAGGATTTTCTATATATTTCTTAAATGCTTGTAAGAAACTAGCTCCTACTGCGCCGTCTACTACACGATGATCACATGAAAGACTAAAATCGCACATATTAGCTATACAAATATCTTTGCCTATAACTATTGCGCGTTTAGTAGTGGCACCGCAAGCAAGAATTGCGCTTTGTGGTGGGTTTACTATTGCTTCAAACTTTTTAATACCAAACATTCCAAGATTTGAAATACTGAAGCCACCACCTTGAAATTCCTCAGGCTTTAAAGCATTATCTCTTGCTCTTTTAGCTAAATCTTTCATTTCATTTGAAATTTCTGATAATGTTTTCTTATCTGCATTTTTAACTATAGGTGTAATTAATCCACCATCAATTGCAACAGCTACTGAAATATCAACATTATTATATAGTAAAATTGCTTCATCTGTCCAAGAACTATTAGCCTCTGGCACATCGCTAAGTGCTTGCGCTACAGCTTTAATAATAAAATCATTAACTGAAAGTTTATATTTTGGCGCTTTTACATCAGTTGCTTGGTTTATTTCTTCTCTAAATTGCATTAGTTTATCTAGATTACATTCAATGCTTAAATAAAAATGCGGTATTGTTTGTTTTGACTCAAGCAGTCTTTTGGCTATTACTTTACGCATGTTACTATTAGGTAGAACCGTATATAATTCATTATTCCTAAATGAAGCTAATATGCTATCTGCTGGTTTATTTGTAATAGCAGATACATTTTCTAAATCGCGTTTTACTATTCTACCATGTGGGCCTGAGCCATCGATTGTTACTAGATCAATATTTCTTTCACTAGCAATTCTTTTAGCCAGAGGCGATGCAAAGATCTTTTCGCTAGCTGAAGGCTTTATATCACTTATTATTGTTGTTGCTTTTGGAGTATTTATAATAGGTTCACAGTCAATTATTTTAGCATTGGCATCTATTTCATCAATTTTAATATCTGCTATAGTTTCACCTTCTTCTAGTAAAATAGCTATTAATTGCCCAACTTTGACATTTTCGGCCCCTTCTTTTACAAAAATCTTACCTATTACACCTTCATCTATCGATTCAACTTCCATTGTTGCTTTATCGGTCTCTATCTCTGCTATGATTTCACCAGGTTTTACGTTATCCCCTTCTTTTTTTAACCATTTAGCTAGATTACCCTCGGTCATAGTGGGTGATAATGCTGGCATTAAAATTTTAACTGACATTTTTAGAATCCTTTTTTAAAACTTATCTATAACAAACTTTTTTACATGATTGATATATATCATCTACTTGTGGTAGAGCTGATTTTTCAAGATTAGCAGCATATGGCATCGGCACATCAACACCCGTTACCCTAATAATTTCAGCATCAAGATAATTAAATGCTTTTTCTATAACTATCGCTGCAATTGTTGCACCAACCCCTCCAAAACCCCAGCCTTCTTCAACACAGACTAGTCTATTAGTTTTTTTGACAGATGCTAATATTGTTTCTTCATCAAGCGGCCTGATCGTACGCAAATTAATTACTTCTGCTTCTATACCTTCATTTGCTAGAAGTGTTGCAGCTTCTAAAGCTTTGCCAACCATAATTGAAAAAGTCACAATTGTAACATCTTTACCTTCACGCATTATTTTTGCCTTACCAATTGGTGCATATTCTTCCTGCTCATCAAGCTCGAATTCTTTGCCATACATAAGTTCGTTTTCTAAGAATATAACCGGGTTATTATCTTTAATTGCTGACTTTAATAGTGCTTTTGCATCAGTTGCATCATAAGGAGCTATAACCTTTAAACCTGGCACACTTGCATACCAACTAGCAAAACATTGAGAGTGCTGCGCTCCAACCCTTGAAGCAGCACCGTTTGGACCTCTAAATACAATAGGGCATCCGAGTTGTCCACCAGACATATAACATGTTTTCGCTGCTGAATTTATAATCTGATCAATAGCTTGCATCGCAAAATTAAAAGTCATAAATTCACAAATTGGTCGGAGGCCTGCAAATGCAGCCCCCACAGCAAGACCTGCAAAACCATGCTCTGTTATAGGTGCATCAATAACTCTTTTCTCACCAAATTCAGCTAGTAGCCCTTGAGTAACTTTATAAGCGCCGTTATATTCAGCAACTTCTTCCCCGATAATAAAAATAGACTCATCTTTTCTCATTTCTTCAGCCATCGCAGCTCTTAAAGATTCTCTTACTGTAAGCTTTGCCATCTTAAACTCCTTTAATTCTTATACACATCGGTATATAATTCTGCTAAATCTGGTTCTTTACTACTAGTTGCAAATTCTGCAGCTTCATTAACAATTGCTTTTATTTCTTTTTCAATATTCTTTAAATCATCTTCAGTTGCATATTTTTTATCAATTATAATTTTCTTAAGCGCTTCTATAGGATCTTTACTATCTTTCATTAACGCTACTTCTTCTTTTGTTCTATAACTCCCAGGATCTGACATAGAATGCCCGCGATATCTATAGGTAATCATCTCAAGTAATACTGGACCATTCCCTGCTCTAATAGATTTAACAGCTTCATCGGTGGCTTTTTTGACTTCAAGCACATCCATTCCATTAACTCTTTTACCAGGGATATGGAAAGATTCACCAAATTTATAAAGATCTTCTCTGCAACTGTGTCTTTTAACTGAAGTTCCCATGCTATAAATATTATTTTCAATAATATAAAGCACTGGCAATTTCCACATAGAAGCCATATTAAATGCTTCATAAACTTGGCCTTGATGGCTTGCTCCATCTCCAAAATAAGTAGCACAAATATTATCTAAATTATTATACTTGCAAGCAAACGCTATACCTGTGCCAAGTGGAACTTGAGCCCCAACAATTCCATGCCCACCCCAAAAATGATTAGCTAAATCAAACATATGCATTGATCCACCTTTACCTCTTGAGCAACCAGTTTCTCTGCCTGTCAGTTCAGCCATTACAAACTTTGGATCCATACCTGAGGCAAGTATATGACCGTGATCTCGGTAAGCAGTGATAGTATGATCACCTTTTTTTAAAGCAGCCTGCACGCCAACTACTAGCGCTTCTTGGCCAATATATAAATGGCAAAAGCCTGAAATTATACCCATCCCATATAACTGACCAGATTTCTCTTCAAATCTTCTAATCAATAACATGTTTCTGTAATAACCTAAAAATTCTTGCTTAGACAAATTCTATCCTCCACATTCTATTATGCTTTTTATGCTCTATTTCAATTAATAATTACTATATTAACTAAATAATAATCTTCCTGCATATTTTACATTATTGTTTAGCGACTCTTCAATTCGCATTAATTCATTATATTTCTCTACTCTATCTGATCTTGATAAAGAACCAGCTTTTATTTGCCTACATCCAAAAGCTACGGCAAAATGAGCTATAGAAACATCTGCTGTTTCGCCAGATCTATGTGACATTATAGTACTATAATCGTTATTATGTGCAAGTTTAATTGCATCTTGCGTTTCTGATAAAGTTCCTATTTGGTTAGGTTTGATTAGAATCGAATTAGCAAAATTACCACTTATTCCTTTTTGAAGATACTCTACATTTGTTACAAACACATCATCACCAACTAATTGAATTTTCTTGCCAAGTCTATCTGTAATCAGCTTCCAACCTTCATAATCGTTTTCTACAATAGGATCTTCTATTGAGAAAATAGGATAACGACTTATCAAATCTTCATAAAAATCTATAAGCTGTTCAGTTGTAAAAACTTTGCCTATTCCTTTAAAATGATATTTCCCACCTTGATATAATTCAGATGCTGCAATATCAAGAGCTATTTTTATTTCTTTACCTGCTACATATCCTGCTTTGCTGATTGCTTCTAAAATAAGGTCCAAAGCCTCTATAGGGTCTGCGATCTCAGGAGCAAAGCCTCCTTCATCCCCGACAGAAGTGCTGAAAGATCGCTCTTGTAAAAGTTGTTTTAAAGTATGGAATATTTCCGCTCCAAATCTTACAGCTTCCTTAAAGCTACTTGCACCGACTGGTACAATCATAAACTCTTGAATATCAAGCGCATTATTAGCATGAGCTCCACCATTAATAATATTCATCAGTGGTATTGGCATAATATATTCTTTATCTTCTGAAAGAAATTCAAATAAAGGCTGAGTATTTTGGCTTGCTGCAGCTTTAGCGCAAGCTATAGATAAAGCAAGGATTGCATTGGCTCCGTGTTTATTCTTATTTTTAGTATTGTCTGCGGCGATAAATAGTTGATCAAAAGTCTTATATTCAGAAATATTTTTACCTATTATAAGTTTTGCGAGTAATTGTACCGATTCTATGGCTATTAAAACACCTTTGCCCTTATAACGCTCATTATTAGCATCTCTTAGTTCTACTGCCTCTGCAACCCCTGTAGAAGCACCACTTGGCACTGATGCGCGTGCACGTATTCCACTTGTTAAAATAACATCTACCTCAACCGTAGGATTACCGCGGCTATCTAGTATTTCTCTTGCCTCTATTTTACTGATTTTACTCATAAGCTTTAGCCTTTTGTATAATTTTATAGTGATGAGCATGACAAATAGCCACAGCCAAAGCATCAGCTTCATCATAGTTAGTTATCTCTTTAGCTGGAAGCATTCTTTTTATCATAAATAAAACTTGTTCTTTATCTGCATTACCAACTCCAACTAAAGTTTTTTTCACAGTTTTAGAAGGATATTCTTCTACTTCAAGACCAAATGCTGCAATACTTGCCATTAGGGCTCCACGAGCATGCGATAATTTAATTGTTGTTGCTGGGTTTTTATTTAGAAAGATCTCCTCCATTGCACAATGCACAGGTTTATGTTCATGTAATATATTTTTAAGTTCTGAGCTTAAAAAACCAAGTCTTTGACATAATTTTGTAGTAGAATTTGTATTAATTACTCCTGAAGCAATTAACTTAATCAACGAACCTTTATAAGAAATAATACCCCATCCAGTATGCCGAAGACCAGGGTCTATACCTAAAATTAGACTTTCTTCATAAACCATAGAATTATAATTTAATTAACCAACATATAATTGCCTGTAACATATTGTACATCATCATTATCTTCGAGAGCATCAATAAGTTTTAAGATTTTTTCTTGTTTTTCAGTTTCAGTAATTTCAATGAAATTTTGTGGCTGCCATGATAATCTACAAACTTCTGGATCACCATAAATAGTTGATAAATATTCTCTTACTTCATTTAGCAAGTCTGGTTTACAGATAATTTGACAACCATCTTCTTCCAGCTGATAATCATCAGCTCCGGACTCTACTACTTGCTCAAAAATTTTATCTCTGCCTATTACAGCTTCGTCATAAATTATAAGCCCTATCCTATCAAACATAAAACTCACGCTACCTGATTCACCTAAAGCACCACCATTTTTAGTAAATGTACTCCTAACATCAGAAGCAGTACGGTTTTTATTATCCGTTAAGCTATCAACTATAATTGCTACTCCGCCTGGACCATATCCTTCGTATCTAATTTCATCAAAATTACTACCATCTCCCGAGGAATGACCCTTGTTTATTGCAGCTTCTATTCTATCTTTTGGTACATTTTGTGCTCTAGCTGCGGCAATAGCGGCTCTAAGTCTTGAGTTACCATCAGGATCTGGTCCACCTGCTTTTGACGCAACAATTACTTCTCTTACTAACTTAGTAAAAACTTTTGCTCTTTTTGCATCTTGAGCTCCTTTACGGTGCTTTATATTCGCAAATTTTGAATGCCCTGCCATAATAATTCCCTCAAGTATTATACGTTAAATCTAAAGTGTAGAACATCTCCATCTTTAACTATATATTCTTTTCCTTCAAGCCTTAATTTTCCTACTTCTTTAGCACCTACTTCACCATTAAATTCTATATAATCTTTATAAGCTATTGTTTCTGCTCTAATAAAGCCCTTTTCAAAATCGGTATGAATAGCACCAGCTGCTTGAGGCGCTGAAGAATTCTCTTTAACCGTCCAAGCTCTTGCTTCTTTAACACCAACAGTAAAGAAGGTTACTAAATCAAGAAGATTATATCCTGTTTTTATAATTTTAGCCAAACCTGTTTCTGCGAGACCCATATCATTTAAAAATTCTTTTTTAGCATCTTTGTCTTCAAGATTTGCAATTTCTTCTTCTATTTTTGATGAAATAACTACAGTTTCAATATTTCTTGTTTTTGCATATTCGCTAACCTTTTTTGAAAAATCATTACCTACAGCAGCAGCCGATTCTTCTACATTTAAAACATACATTATAGGTTTTGAAGTAATAAGATTTAATTTTCTTAATTCATCACTACTACAAATATTTTCTGTTAAAATTTGTCGTGCAAACTTGCCATGCTCAAGAAGTGGATGCACTGCTTCAAGAAGCCTTAATTCTTCTGCAGCAAGCTTATCTCCGGTCAGCTTCTTTTTTCTCAAATTACTAAGTCTCTTTTCAACACTTTCTAAATCAGCAAGGATTAGTTCATTTTCAATAATATTAATATCTCTAATAGGATCTATATTTCCTTCAACATGAGTAATATCGTCATCTTCGAAACATCTTAAAACTTGGATAATAGCATCAACTTCACGGATATGAGCTAGAAATTTATTCCCTAAACCTTCCCCGGTGCTTGCGCCTTTTACTAAGCCAGCAATATCAATAAACTCTATTTGAGTAGGGATTATTTTTTGAGCATTTGCAATTGCAGCAAGTTTATCTAATCTATCATCAGGAACTGTTACAATGCCTTTATTTGGTTCGATTGTACAAAATGGATAATTTGCTGCTTCGGCGTTAATAGTGGATGTTAACGCATTAAATAAAGTTGATTTCCCAACATTAGGTAAACCTACTATACCACAATTAAAACCCATATTAACCCCGTTTTATATTATTTATAAATATATCAAATTTATTATTAATCAAATATTGCAAATTAGCGGTTATTTTAGCAAATAAAATTTGTAACTCTTCTAGTTCAGAAGATGAAAATTTACTCAACACATAATCACTTACTTCTCGAATTATTTCATTTTTACCAATGCCAATTCTAACTCGATTATAATTATTACCTATGCATGAATCAATAGATTTTAAACCATTATGACCAGCACTACCACCGCCTGTTTTTACCTTAAGGTTTGCAAAACTTAAATCAAGCTCGTCATGAAAAACAAAAATATTTGCTAAAGGTATTTTATAAAATGAAGCAATTTTAGCAACGGAAAACCCGGAGTTATTCATGTAAGTTTGAGGCTTGAGGAGAAAAATCTTGTTATTATCTATTACCTTATCGCTGATTAATCCGTCAAATTTACTTCTTTCAGTAGAAAATTCAAAGCGCTTACTAATATAATCTATAAAGCTAAAACCAACATTATGTCTTGTAATGTCATATTTACTGGTTGGATTGCCAAGCCCAACCAGTAATACCAAATCTAAAGTCATTTTAAATTAGCTAGGATTATGAAGGTTTATCAGATTTTTGTTCGTCTACAGCTTTATTACTAGAAATAGTTACTAAAGTAGCTTCAGCATGATCTAAAGATTCTACATTATTTGGTAACTTAATGTCGCTAACATGGTAGCTGCTAGCTATTTCTAATTTTGTTAAATCTATTTCAAAAAACTCAGGTATTTCTGTTGCAGAACACAATACTTCAACCTCATGTCTTAACACATTCACTATACCACCTTGTTTAACACCGATACATTTATCTTTGTTTGCATAGTGAACAGGGATTTTCACTTTAATTTTATCTTTTTCATTTACAAAAATAAAATCAACATGAATAACACGATCAGTTACTGGATGAAACTGTATAGCTTTAGGCATCACTGTGTGCCTACTATTATTTATTTCAATATTTATTAAATGCGACATAAAGCCAGATTCATGTATTTTAGTAGTTATTTCTTTTTCTTCTAACAAAATCATTAAATTTTGTTTTCCTTTGCCATATATTACAGCCGGAACTTTCCCGTCATCTCTTGAGGCTCTAGAAAAACCTTTACCAGTTGCAAGTTTTTCTTGCCCTTTAATTTTTGCAACATTTAACATTTTAAACTCCTAAGAATATTCTCTATCGTATTTTAAGCTATAAAAACTAAAATCATTAGTTTTATCACGTAATTTTATATCATCAAATTAAGAATTAACTAACACACTAAAAGCTAAATGTAAATTAGTTTAATAGTTTTCTATCTTATTTTATTTATTATATATTAAAGGATCATTTCAGAAAGTCTATAGATAAAAAAGTCTAAGAGGTTACTATATCGTTTGAAATTTTATTATTTTATAGTGGATTAAATTGAGTCTTAGCTAAATATTCTAGAGAGAACATCGCTAAAGAATAAAGTTAAGAATTTTCTAGTTGCAACAAAACCTTATATGCATTATGTTGTTTTTGCTAAATCAATCGAGACCATTGGTTAAGATCTTGAACAAAAACATATAACATTGCTCAGGTTAGCATAATCAGAGGTGTAAACAAGCCATTATGAAAAATGAAAACTAACAATCTTTTTAGAAAACTCATTGATAGTTTACAATTAGAAATCAGACTCTTGAATTCATCATTGGTATACTAGAAACATGATTTTAGTTCATATACAAAACATAGTCAAAACTATTAGGAAAAAGTTAAACAAATTAACACCTGAAGTGTTTTTGATTTTGCTATGTATCATTCAGTGTATCATCAGTATTTCTAGTCATTTACTCTTGGATACTCCTGAGTTAGATACTGTAGAAATGACTATTATAGGGCGCGATTGGATTATTGGGTATCCTAAACACCCAATGTTACCAGGATGGATTATGCATTTTGTCTTATTTACTCAAAACTACATGTTAGCTATCATAATTGTATTATCATTCCAGATGGTAATAACCTATATCTATATCTTTAGGTTAGGAACTTTGCTTTTTAACGGTAACAAAAATAAAGCTATAACGGCAACTATCATTGCATCGATTACTCCAATAAGCACTTATGGTGCTTATATGATAAATAATGTCACTATTCAGTTGCCTTTATGTGCCATGATGTTTTTTTATTCTTATAAGATTATTCAGGATACTTCCATAAAGAATTGGGTAATCCTTAGTATTATAGCTGGGTTGTTAATCAACACTCATTACTTGTCAGTAATATCAATTTTTGCCGCACTATTAGCAATTATATTACTTTCAAGAATTAAAATAATATCTCTGTTTATTTTTGCAACAATACTAATTATTATGTTTTCTATACATTCATACTATCTAATTCACAACGATTTTATGACATTTCAATACGGATATAGCAGAACACATTCAGACCATAATCTTATTCTAAGCTCTATTGAAATCTTTTTGCTTCCTCTTTTAGTAACCTTTTTTTATCGTAATAAAATAACTCGCTCTAAAGAAGTATCTTTTGTTTGTTTGTTATATTTAATACCCCTAAGTACCGCACTAATAATAAATTTCCAAGTGCATTTTTCTTCAAGATGGCTTGTTCCCTTTTATATTCCTCTTGGATTTTTTATTGTTATGTTTGTTGAATCTGCTACAAAACATTGTTTTAAATTATTTTGTATTTTCACAATGATGGCATTTGTATCTTTATCCCTACTACCTCTAAAAAACAGAACGTCCTTTCCATCTAAGCTCATTTATCAAACCACCTTTGAGCATAATAAAGATATAAAATATATATCGGGGCCAATGTTCGAGGCAGGTGCGATTGCTTTGCGAGCAGCAAATCACCCTCCTGTAGTATTTGATGGAAGATTTGAAATGTCCCCATGGATAAATAAAAGCGACTTTTATCAATCCAAGGTCCTTTATATTTGGGAAAACAATGAACCAAAAACACCAAGCTCGTTAGAGTCAGGCGTATTAGAATACGCTAAAATATCTCGTTACAACCAAACAAAGGGCGGAAAGTTTTTATACTGGAAAATTGTAGATTATAAACTTTCCTGATTCCTATTTTTTGATATCAAATGACTTTGCTCTTCTAAAATTAGCTCCATATCTCTTTCAGGATTACCAGGATGAATCATTATTTCAACCTTCTTATATCCCCCAGGAATATTGATCTTCTCTATTAGCTCTCGTGATAAAGTACAAGAGTATAAAATACTAAAAAAATATTCACTATTTACTGCAGGTTTATTGAATAGAGATAGACATTTTAGTACTAAAAACTTTACAATTCCTCCATTAAACAAGAAGTTTTTCTTATAATTTATAGCCCATGTATACCAAAAGCTTTCATTTATTACTCGTATGGTTTTGATATTATGTTTTCGCGCTACCTCATTCACAATTTTAAAAACTCTAGGAATGATATGAACGTGCCTATGACTATCTATATGGTTAATAGTAATATCTGCATTCTTTAATGTCAATAATTGCGCTTCTAATTCAACACGCACCGCTCTATCGAGCTTCTTGCTACTAAAAACCGATAGTAATAACAAACTGATAAACCCGTATTTAAACCTTCTTTGTTTATCTACTAGAATCATTATTTCAGGTGATAAAGATCTTGCCTTACCTGTAGTTAAATTTAAGTGAAGCCCTACTTTAAGGCCTAGATTAAGCTGAGCTAATTCTATAGCTTCACTTTCATAACCACAACCAAAAATAAGACTAGCAGAGTCTAGTTTTTGACTGCGATACATTTCAATTATCTTGGCATTAACTCCGGGGCTAATGCCAAAATCATCAGCATTTATTCTTATTTTCATTTGTACTATTACAATCTATTATTTGGGCAAAATATAAAGGACGATTTTTTGATTCGATATGAATCCTGCCTATATATTCTCCGATAATTCCTATAACTAAAAATTGGAGACTAAATAAAAAAGTAATCAAACATACTATAGTCGCATACCCACTAGCAGGCTTGTTATAAAACAGATGTTCATACATTGTCCAACAACCAAAAGCAAGAGCAAGAAGACCACAAATAATACTAAAAACAATAGAAATTCTGAGAGGTCTAATTGAAAATTGCAATATAGCGTCAACCGCTAAAGAACAAGACTTTAGTAAATTATAATTACTTTTTCCATGCATTCTTTTAGGAACAGTAAATTCTAACTGTACAAAATCTGAAACTCCTAACCAATGTAACATTCCTCTAAAAATTCTTCTATCTTCTCGCATATTTCGAAGAACATCTATATACTCTTTTGAAATCAGCCGAAAATCAGGTGTATTAGCTGGTATCTTTACTTCAGAGACAAAATTCATTAATTTATAAAAAAATGATGTTACTTTTTTTTTGAACCATCCCTTGTCCTTATTTTCTGTGATCTTAGTTAGAACTACTTTGTATCCTTTCTGCCATTCTGCAATCATCTTAGAAATAAGCTTTGGCGGGTGTTGTAGATCAGCATCCATAAAGATTACTGCTTGACCTAAAGCATGATCCATTCCTGCAGTCATTGCTATCTCGTGGCCGAAATTTCTTGATAGGTCAAGCATTCTAACTTTATGATTTTCTTTAATTAATTTTAGCAAAACTGCTTTTGAACCATCGCTACTGCCATCATTAACAAAAATCAACTCATAGTCAAGACCTTGCTGAAAATCTAGAACTTTTATTAGTTGCTTATAGAGATCTAAGAGATTCTTTTCTTCATTATAAACTGAAATCACTATGCTGATTAATTTCATATACACCTGTTAAATGAAAAAAACTTATGAATGAAGTAAAATAACACACTCAAAATAATTATGCAAATAAACTGAGCCACAAAAAGATTAATTCCTAAGACACTTTTCAAGATATAAAGCATCATAGCATTGAGCAATAGATACAACAAATAAACTAAATTCACTCTGAGATACTCTAAAAAAAAACTTCCTCTTGATTGAAAAACAAACACTCTAAGGCTAAAAAAAGAATTAATCACCGAGATAAAATGAACTATACATAGCACGATAAGATATGAGAATTTATTAGATAATATTAATTCGGCAATACAAAACAAGCCATATGCAAATAATGTATTATATCCTCCCACTAATAAAAACCTTATTTTTTCATTTAGTAAAAACCAGATTTGTAATATTCTACACATCGACTGTATTGCTTAAATTTATAACATCTAACAATCAATATACCATTAAATTAGTTATGTCATCACTAAAGAAGCAATTAAAACCTATGAATTAGAAGAGTAGGCAGTACAAAATAGCCATACGACGATTGCTGACACACTAAATCTAGCCGAATTCACCATACCTGTAACTATAAATAATAATGCGCCAAATCTAAATGAATTTACTATATAATATCTCTATTTAAAGATTGACTTATAAGCGTTAATACTTTATTAATATATTGTAACTTTATTTATAAATTAAACAAAGAGAAAACAATGAAGATATCCATGCCAACTTTTCAAGTTAACGATTCAACCAAATGTTATGAAGATTATACTAAAACTAGAGAGCAAAATACTAAAACAGATGCTAAATTAAAATCCTCTATAAAAGATCATTATGATCATTTAAAGATTTCAAATACAAAAACTAGCTTAGTAAAATTCTTTCATACTCTTACAGAACAAAAAAAAGAGTCATTAGCCGTTATTGGTAGCAAACATGAAATTTATAAAGATCTTTTAGCTAAGCTTAAAGATAACAATGATATCAATGTAGTAAAGCCAGGCGTCTTTGAAATCGCTGATAAAGAGTTCCATATTCAAAACTTTAACTTAGCACCTAGGCCAATGCATAAAATGCATATGATGGCACGCGCTGCTGAATCTGACATGATTGAAATAGGTGGATTTAGTGACGATCAATTTGAAGCTATTAAAGTAGGTGATGATTTATATACTAAGTTTATACAGAGCTTGATCGCTGAAGTATTTACTCCTTATAATAACAGAGATTCAATAATTAATAATGATTTTTATTCGGCTAATAATGTTGTTGATAATAGTTTTAGAGAAGCAAATAATCTAGCTGATAAAAATCTTTCGGTTTGTCTTGGACTAAATAATGAATTTAGTTTTGAAGATTTTTCTTAAATATATCTTACCGGTTTGCTTTTGAAGATTTTTGCTCTTAGTCTTAAGATTAAAGTTTATTTTCTTATTACTATTTAAATAATACTATTATATAGTAAAAAGACTTGAAGATTTAAGTCTTAAAAAATGCTAGATAATATTATTAAAATTTTTAAAAGCAAACGTAGTAAATACGCTATCGTTATATTATTGTTACTCCTAATAACAATAATCTTTACTAAGAATAAAGCTCCAATAGCTAATCAAGCTCAGAAAGAGATAGTAGTCTCTACCAAAACTATAATACCTAAAGAAAAAACAATATATTTATCAGCCTACGGCTTAACTACAGCAAATTCCGAAATCGCTCTAAAGACAAGTTTTCCAGGTAGGTTAATTAAGAAACATTATCAAAAAGGCAGCTTTGTTATAGAAGGAACTGATTTGTTTTCATTTGTCTCACTTGAATATAGCACTATCATAGAGAAGGCTCAACTAAACTTAACTAAGCTAGAACAAGAACACTTAAAACTGATACAAGACCCTAAAACTACTCCAAATAAGCGTGCCTTATCAGAAAAATCTATAATTTTAGCAAAACAAAAACTAACACATGTATCATCATATACTAATATTGCAAGTATTAGAGCGCCATTTACAGGGAAAATTAACGATATATTTATAGAAGAAGGAGATATCGTTAAATCGGGTGACATAATTGCTAGGATAATCCAAGTCAACCCTACAAAAGTACAAATAAACATTCCAGAAAAATTCATTAATGACATTAAATTAAATGATCAAATATATCTTGAAATATTAAACAAACAAAAACTAGTAGCTATAATTAATTATATTAGCGCAAGTATTGATGTAACCACTAGAACCTTTGCTATTGAAGCCTTAATCAAAGATGAAGGTTTTCCTGTGGGCGCTACTGTTAGCGCTGAAATCCCTCTTAAAAAATTATTAGCATAACCTCAGTTCGATGTAAGAGTCTGCTTAAAATTATTTAATTTGCTAAAAGGTACAGATATTTTTCTAGGTTTAAATATATAGGCAATAAGTCCTGATAATAGATTAACTTGGAAATTCATTACAGATCTGTGTCTTGAGTGATCAATATGAAAAAGATTTTTTAGCTGATCATTAATGGTTTCAATAAT
>DITT01000012.1 GCA_002422875.1 Rickettsiales bacterium UBA6177
CTCAACTTCTTGAAAATGCTGCTGGATCTGGAACTATTTCAGGTGTAATTGGTACTATCAGTACAGGGTTACTTGGCACAGCTAGCAAAACTATCGCAGCTGCAATTGGTAATACAGCTCTTACTACTACTGCACAAACTTTAAGTGCTGGGGTAAATGAACTAAAAACAGCTGTCGGTACCACTAATGATATTACTAATATTGTTACCCTTGCTGGTGGAGCTGTAGCTGATACTTTATCTGCAACCATACTTGCGGTAGATAACAAAGTTGGGTCTACTGATATTACTAGCGTTAATCTTCTTGGTACTGCGCTTCCATCAACTCTAAGCGCTGGTCTTGGAACTATTGCAGGCGCTATCGGTAATAGTGTTCTTACTACCACTGCACAAACTTTAAGTGGTGGGGTGAATGAACTAAAAACAGCAATCGGTACCTCTACTACTAATATTGGCACTCTTTCAGGTTTAACTACTACAGCTAAAGGCACTTTAGTTGCTGCAATTAATGAAGCTGCTACTACAGTTGCTGATGGCGCTGTAACTGATGCTAAGTTAGCTGCTAACGCCATAACTACTATAAAAATATTCAATGGCGCTGTAACTAGTGATAAAATAGCTACTGGTACTATTATAAATACTAATTTAGCTAATGGCGCTGTAAATAGTGATAAAATACTAGACGGTACTATTGTTGCTGCAGATCTAGCTGATGCCGCTGTAACTGCTGCTAAAATAGCAACTAATGCTGTAACTGAAGATAAAATAGCAACTGGCGTTGTAACTACTAATAAGCTTGGTAATCTTGCTGTAACTACTGCTAAAATCGGAGTAGCTACTTTTACTTCAAACTATGTGGATTATTCTGTTGGTAATTTAGAACCGGTTACTATTTCAACTTCTTGCACAATGCCTGCTAATATTGAATATATATCTAGTCCATTTGTTGCACTTATTACCATGAGCGGTGTATGCGCAAGTGTATGCACAGATCCAGGTGAGATAAAAGCATGTTTAGATTATTATTTTACATTTGTATAGATTATAGGAGATTTTAATTTGAGTTTGATGCTTTAAGTTATATCAAATTCTATTTAATTTACCAAAACAGCAGATAACTACTTGAGTTATCTGCTGTTTTCTATATTTTAAAGCTATTAAACATAAGCAAAATTAACTATGAATGTTAAACCAAGGCAAATTTTTATAATGGTGGTAACAGCTATTTCACTTTTTGAACTAGCTACAAGTTTTTACCTACCCATGCTGTCTGATATTCGGCGTAATTTAAATACATCAGAACAATATATCCAATTATCTGTTAGCTCTTATTTGATTGGCCTTGGAATAGCTTCGCTTATTTTTGGCAGTCTTTCAGATATTATTGGTAGAAGAAAAGTTTATATTACTGCAGTACTTATTTTTACTATTTCTTCTTATCTTTGCAGCACCGCAACTTCAGCCTTACAATTAATTTTCTTTAGATTATTACAGGGAATTGGCGGCGGCGGCGGATGGCCTCTTGGTAATGCAATTTTACATGATGTTTATAGTGGTAAAAAATTCTCACAGAAGATCATTCTACTCCACACTATAACTGGTATTGTTCCTTTAATTTCGCTATTTGCAGGTGGTTTTATTGGCGATATTTTAGGTTGGCGTAATAGCTTTGTTTTAATTGCTGGTTTATCCTTAATATTTCTTATTATCTCTTATAAAATTTTTAACGAAACAAAAAACCTTTCAATTACCAATCATAAAAAAGATTTTTTAATTAACTATATCCAAGTTTTAAAATCACGAAAATATAATTTAAATTTAATTATTAAAGTAATTAATGTAGCAATTCTTTTTGTTTTTATGGCTAATATCCCATTAATTTACGCTGAAAAATTTGCCCTCTCACCTATCAACACCTCTTTTGCTATAATGTTTGGTTCGATAATTTATATATTTGGCAGCATGATTAGTCAAAATCTATCCAATAAAATAAGGTTAGAATTCGTTATTGTAAAGGGTGTGTGGATTTTAACTGCAACGAGTATTCTATACTTAATTTTTGCATCAAAAATAAATGATAGCCTCATACTAACTATTATGAGTACAGTGCCTGTATCATTTGCGTTTGCCTTTATTTTTGGCCCTTCTACTTCATGCGTAGTATCAAGCGCAGGAAAACTTTCTGGCTCAGGCTCTGCCTTAATGCTTGCGCTTGAAATGGCTGCAAGCTCAATTGGTATTTATGTTGTGAGTTTGTTTTATAATAAAACTTTAATAGGCTTCTTTATCTTTACTTTAATATGCTCTGTTATATCTTTGTATGTCATAAAGAAAATTAAAAAAGATGCTGACACAATAAATTAATTTGCTGCGCTATTATGGCTAGAGTTAAATAGCTCTAGCCAATAATAACAGTTAAATCAATCTTTAAATAGACTCTATTATTTCATAATTAGCTTGATCGCTAAACACTTGTTTTAGTAAGGTATTATTTATTTTATGCCCTGTTTTATAGCCTTCAAAAGCTCCTTGAATTCTATTACCTGCAAGGAATAAATCACCTAAACAATCAAGTAGTTTATGTCTGACAAATTCATCTTTAAATCTTAAGCCACCTTCATTTAAAATTTTGTCTTTTGTAACAATAATTGCATTATCTAAAGAGCCACCTTTAATTAATCCTTGAGCTCTTAAATGCTCTAGCTCTTCTTCAAAACCAAAAGTTCTTGCTCTTGATATATGTTTTTCAAAAAGAGTATCTTTAGTATTAAATGCAAAACTTTGTTTTCCTACTAACTTATTAGTAAAATTGATTTCAACATTGGCAGTAAAACAAGAGCTTGGCTCTAGGCTCACCCATGAATCACCATCTTTGATCTTTGTTTCTTTTAAGATTTTTAAAATTTGCCTTGGCTTTTCTTGAGTCTTAATACCAGCGCTTTCAATCATAAAAATAAAGTTTTCAGCACTACCATCCATGATAGGTATTTCATCGCCGGTTACTTCAACTATAAGATTATCAATTCCGCACCCCCATAAAGCAGCCATTAAATGCTCGATGGTTAATATCGACTCACCAGTTTGATTGCATGAAATTGCGGTACAAAGATTGCTACTTGTCACATTGTCATAAAACGCTTTAATATCTACAGTTTTATCAGCATTTATTTTTCTAAAAACAATACCATGATTTTCTTCTGCTGGCTTTAAAGTAAGAGATACCTCTTTGCCACTATGTAGTCCAACCCCTATACAAGAAATAGGAGCCATAATTGTTTTTTGTTTCATGCTACACTCTACTTTATTTTATACTAATTTAAAAACGATCTGGATATTTTGTCAAATCACTTAATTATTACTAATTATTACAAGGCTTTGCTCTTGGCTATAAACGAAGGATTTTCAAATTTTGGCTTACCATACAAAAGTTCACAGTTATTTAAATCAACAATTTCACCACCAGCTGCATTTAAAATAGCATGAGCAGCAGCTGTGTCCCATTCCATTGTTCTTCCACCTCTAGAATGAATTTCAGCAACACCTTCAGCAAGTTTAACTAATTTAAGAGAACTACCCATTACTTGAATCGTTTTAATATCATACGATTCTTTAATAGAATCTAAGCCATTATCCTTTCTTGAACTTATTAAAGCAGTAATTTCTTTGGTTTTGTTACTACAAAATATTTGCTTTTCATTTTTACCTATAAACTTAGTATAAGCGGCTACATCATTATTATAAAAAAGTTGCTTTTGCGTTGGTACATAAACCACACCTATAAATGGTTTATTTTCTTTTATTAGCGCTATGTTAACCGTAAAATCATTATTATGATTAACAAAATTACTTGTGCCATCGAGTGGATCAACTAACCAAAAACTTTCATTTTCTTTTAATCTGATTTGCGAATAATCTTCTTCCTCTGAAATAACAGTAAATCCTGTATTTAGCTTATGGATTGCTTTTACAATAAAATTACTAGCTTCAATATCAGCTTTTGTTACGAAGGAATTGTCATCTTTTAAGCTATAACCTATGTCTTGCTTAAAATACTTCATTATTATTTCACCAGCGCTATAGGCAATTTCGTTTAAAGCATTAATCATCATTGAAAAATCATTCATTATTAGTAAGATATTAAATTAATTTATAGCATTCATAAGAAGAATTATAGTCAAAAATGAAAATTGAAGATAAAGGAATAATTCTTGAAATAATTAAATATTCCGAAAGAGATATAATAGCAACTATTTTTTCAAGTAAAAATGGACTATATTCTGGCATTTTTAAGAATGCACAAACTAAAACTAATCTTGGCAAAGCTAATCTTAGTAATATCGTTGATTTTGTATGGTCAGCACGCCTTGCTGAGCATCTAGGGATTTTTAAATTAGAGACTAATAAATCTATTTATCCTTATATTTTTTATGATAATACTAAATTAATAGCAGTAAGATCTATTCTTACTATTCTTAAATATGCAGTTCCCGAACGCATGCCAGAACCAGAGCTATATTGGTTACTTGAAGTATTACTTAATAAAATCTCTTCTAGTCAAGACTGGATAAAAGATTATATTGATTTTGAAATAGAACTTCTATCTCACTTAGGTTATGGTTTAGATTTAAAAAAATGCGTAGTTACCAAAAAAACAGAAAATTTATATTATATCTCGCCCAAATCAGCAAAAGCTGTGTCTTTAGAAGCTGGCAAAGACTATCATAATTTGTTATTTACTCTGCCAAAGTTCTTAATTGATAAAGAGCTTTTACCATCTCAAAATGATATTGCAGCTACATTAAAAATAACTTCATATTTTATTGATAAATTTCTTTTTCAACCACATAAATTAAACTTACCAAATTATCGAAAAATGTTAAACAGCATTTATACAAAATAAACAAAATCCTTGATTATAGATCGTTCTTTCAGTAGACTCTTTTGCTTAAAGTAAAATAGTATTAAGGGTAGTGATTTTGAGTACTTCTGACACTGAAGAAAACTATACTGGTGTAATAATTACACCGGTTGAAGAAGAGATTAAAAGATCTTATCTCGATTATTCAATGAGCGTGATAGTCAGTAGAGCTATACCTGACGTTAGAGATGGTCTAAAACCAGTTCATAGACGAATATTATTTGCCATGAGTGAAGCAAGCCTTAACTGGAACAAGCCTCATAAAAAATCAGCAAGAATCGTCGGTGACGTGATGGCAAAATATCATCCTCATGGTGATGCAGCAATATACGATTCATTAGTCAGAATGGCGCAACCATTTTCGTTAGAAGTACCACTTATTGACGGGCAAGGAAACTTTGGCTCTATGGATGGCGATCCTCCAGCAGCAATGAGATATACTGAATCAAAGCTTACTAAAGCTGCCCATTTGATGATTGATGAAATTGATAAAGAAACAGTTACGTTCCAAGAAAACTATGATGGATCCGAAAGAGAGCCGGTAGTTTTACCTGCTAAATTTCCTAATATTCTTGTTAACGGCGCCGGTGGTATTGCCGTAGGTATGGCGACTAATATCCCAACTCACAATTTAGGCGAAGTAATAGATGCTTGTTGCGCTTATATTGATAATTTCGATATTCAAGATGAAGAATTACTTGAAATTGTAAAAGGCCCAGATTTCCCTACTGGCGGTATTATTATGGGTAATGCTGGTATTAGATCGGCGTTACTGACTGGTAGAGGCTCTATAAAAATAAGAGGCCGTGCTGAAGTTGAAACTAAGCCTAATGGTGCAAGTCAGATAATTATTACTGAAATTCCTTATCAAGTAAATAAAGCAAAAATGATTGAAAAAATTGCTGATCTTGTAAGAGAAAAAAGAATCGAGGGTATTTCTGATTTAAGAGATGAATCTAATAAAAACGGCGTTAGGGTTGTTATTGAAGTAAAGAAAGATGCATTTGCCGATGTAATTTTAAGCCAAATATACTCTTACACACCTCTACAAACAAGCTTTGGCGTAAATATGCTAGCGCTTGATCATGGCAAACCAAAGCTTATGAACTTAAGAGAGGTAATTGCCTCGTTTATTGAGTTTAGAGAAGTAGTTACTATTAAGAAAATAACTTTCCTATTAAGAAAAGCTCGTGAAAGAGCACATATATTAGTTGGTTTATTTGTAGCTGTTGAAAATATTGATGAAGTAATCGCTTTAATTAAAGGCTCTAAAGACCCTGTTGAAGCTCGAGAAAAATTACTTGAAAAAAATTGGATAGCATCAAAAATTCAAGATTATATTGAATTAGTCGGCGAAGAAAACAATGAAGTAAATGATGGTAGATGCTATTTAACTGAAACTCAAGCACGTGCAATCTTAGAAATGAGATTACAAAGGCTTACTGGTTTAGAAAAAGAAAGAATTGAGTCTGAATTAACCACTCTTGCAAATGAAATAAAAGAACATTTAGATATTTTAGCATCTCGTGATAGGCTACTTAGCATTATAAAAAATGATTTAAGTGAAATAAAATTAGAATTTGCAACTCCTCGTAAAACTGAAATTGATCTTAATGAGTTTAATGAAGACGCTGAAAGCCTTATTCCTAGAGAAGATATGGTTGTTACAGTAACGCTTGGTGGCTATATAAAACGTGTACCGCTTTCAACTTATAAATCACAGAAAAGAGGTGGTAAAGGTAGATCAGCTATTACAGTTAGGGATGAAGATGTAACTACTAATGTCTTTATTGCTGATACTCATACTCCTGTTTTATTTTTCTCAAATATTGGTAAAGTTTATAAATTAAAAGTGTATAAATTACCTATAGCTACTCCTCAATCTAAAGGAAGATCTTTGGTAAATATATTCCCACTTGCTGAAAATGAATATATTAATCAATTTATGCCATTACCTGAAGATGAAGATTTATGGGATAATTTATTTATCTTCTTTAGTACAAAGCTTGGTAATGTAAGACGTAACAGCCTAAGCGACTTCAGATCAGTACAGTCTAATGGTAAGATTGCCATGAAACTAGAAGAAAATGATATGCTAATTGGTGTTAGCTGTTGTAACGATAGTGAGCATATATTCTTAGCAAGTAAGAATGGTCAATGCGTAAGATTCCCTGTTACTGCCGTTAGAGTATTTAAAGGCAGAAATTCAGATGGTGTGCGAGGAATGCGCTTAAGCGAAGGAGATGAAGTAGTTTGTCTTTCAATTATTCGTGGCCTTGTAGTTGATTCTGAAACTCGTGATCAATTCCTCAAAATTCCACTCGAGATAAGACAAAATATTAATGCACTTGAAGATGCTGATTTAATTAATGAAGAGCTTAAAAAGATTGAAACAACTCTTGATAGTAATACTGTTATAACACTATCACAACAAGAGCAATTCATTATTACTGCTACAGCTAATGGCTTTGGCAAGAGAACCTCTGCTTATGAGTATAGGGTAACTAACAGAGGTGGTAGTGGTGTTGTTAATATCATTACTTCTGACAGAAATGGCCTTGTTGTATCAAGCATGCTAATTGAAAAATCTGATCAGATCATCTTAATTACTAACAAAGGTATGATTATTAGGTGCCCTGTTAAAGATATCCGTATTACTAGTAGGAATACTCAAGGGGTTGGTATATTTAAAACAGCTGATTCAGAATATGTAGTTTCATCTGCACGTATTGAAATGCTTGAAGAAGAGCAAAGTGATGATGTAGAAAATCTTGAAGCAGATCATCAAGATGTCTCAGAATCTACTACCGATGCTTTAGCGCAAGAAGAAAATTTACAGATATCAAGTGATGATACGCCTGATAATGCTGCTGAGGATGATCAATGATAATAGGGGTTTATCCAGGTACATTTGACCCCTTTACATTTGGGCATTTAGATATTGCTGAAAAGGCTGCAAAATTTGTTGATAAATTATATATAGCAGTTGCTATTGATTCTTCAAAAAGTGAAATGTTTTCGGCCTTAGAAAGAGTCGAAATAATTAGCCGCGAAATAAGTGCTTCATCAAATATTGCTAAAATTGAAGTAATAAGTTTTAAAGGCTTATTAATTAATTTTGCTCGCCAAGTTAATGCGCAAATAATTATTCGTGGCCTTAGAGCTATATCAGATTTTGAATATGAATTTCAAATGAGCTGCATGAACTCAAAATTAAATAATAATATTGATACAATTTTTATTCCTGCCTCTGAAAAAATGCAATTAGTATCTTCTCGTATTGTAAAAGAAGTAGTTAGACTAGGAGCTGAGACTCCAGAATTTGCTTCAAATTACGTACAAAATAAAATTAAAGAGCACTATAAAAAGTAGTGTTCTTTTTAATAACTTGATAAATTATGCAAAGCAATGCTTTATAATTTTTACTATAGCGATTCTAGTTTAGATTGATAATTGGTGACTATTTGCAAGAGATTTAGCTAAACAACAATTATCGAAACATAGAATCAAAATGAATTAACTATATAATGTGATTGATAATATGAAAAAGATTTACGGACCAGAATATGCACCTTATTCAGGTAAAAAAGCAAAAAAATTAGTAATCTTTATTCATGGTTATGGCTCTAATGGCATGGATTTAATAAGTTTGGTTGATTTTTTTAATATTGAACTTGAAGAGTTCCATTTTTGCGCTCCTAATGCACCATTTAGCTTTAACATGGGCTATAACTCCTACCAATGGTTTAATCTTGAAGAACGCAGCGAGAATGCAATTTTTAAATCAATGAAGGAGAATGTTTTTTATCTTAAAGATTTTATTAGCAATAAAATAAAGCAGCTAAATCTTAGTTATAAGGATGTATTCTTAGTAGGCTTTTCACAAGGAGCAATGCTTTCGTTATATCTAGCACCTCGTTTAGAGGAAGAGATTGGTGGAGTGATAGCTTTGTCAGGAGCGCTTATTAAAAGTGAATTTCTAGAAAACGACTTGAAGCAAAAACCTCCAATACTTCTAGTACACGGCGAAATAGATGAAGTTGTAGGAATAGATGATTTTTTTAAAGCAAAAGAAGTTTTGCAGCGATTAAATTTTAATTTACAAACTGCTTTAATAAAAAGAATGGGCCATAGTATTAATGAAGAAGTTATTCAGCTAATAAAACATTTCTTAAGTGAGTATAGATAATATTAAAAAAGTAAATATTAATTAACTAATTCTTGACATTAATATTCAATTATATTATCATATTACTTTAGAGAATACAGGGCATATTTGTTGACTCTCTCCATGAAATAATTAGTTAATCTAATTATAAAATAGTCTATGTATTCTCTAAAATAAAGGAAGCGTAAGACCCGAAAATCTTACGCCTTAGTGTGCACCAACCCTCTGAAATCCCGTGGGTGAGGAATTACTGGTGCGCATTTCTTTTTCGCTTTATCAGTGCTACAATTACTAATCTACACAATCAAAATTAAGAAAAGGTTAAGAAAAACATTTTCTGTTATATTTTAAATATTAATGTTTTAATTTATAGAAATGGCGCTAATAATAAAAGTTTTATTTGAAAAAAAATAATGCCTGTATATTCTGGCAGAAAGTTTTTATAAATAAAATTATATTTAGATGAGTAAAATATTTTTAAGTGCTGGTGATATTATCGATGTAATTGCCCCTTCATATAAACCATCTATAGAATTTCAGAGTGATATTATCAGCAAAATTACTCAAATTACTGAAGATATGGGTTTTAAAGCTCGTATAGCTAATGATATTTTTAATTATAAACAAGATATTTTTTGTAGTAATAGTGTTTTATACAGAAAAGATAAATTTGTAGAAGCTCTTTTAAATCCTTATTCAAAAATGATTTGGTGTATGCAGGGTGGCTACGGGGCAAGTAATTTTATTGCAGAGCTTGATAAATTAACACCACCAAAGCATAAAAAACTTTTAGTAGGGTTTAGTGATATTACGGTATTACATATTTTTTTAAATTGTAAATGGGGTTGGCCTACCATCCATTATCGTAATTTGAGTCAGCTATGTAATCAAAATAACGAAGATGTTAGTAATGAAGAAATAACAATTTTTAAAAATTTTATTACAGGCAATATAAAAAAATTAGAATATGAAATATCATTATTAAATAATATAAATTTTGAAGGCGAGAGTATAGTAGTAGGTGGAAATTTAACTCTTATTACAAATTCAATTGGCACCAATTGGCAAATTCAAGCTCAAAATAAAATTTTATTTATTGAAGAAGTAGATGAACGTGGTTATGCAATTGATCGTATGTTTTATCATCTTGAACAAGCAGGAATCTTTAAGGATATTAAAGCCTTACTGATAGGTGATATAATGTGCAACCCTGAAAAAAATGGTGAGGAACGTTATGATCTTGCTATTAATAATTTATCATCTAGAGTAAAATTTCCAATTTTTAAAATAAATGGCTTTGGTCATAGTAAAAAAAACTCTATATTACCTTTTAATGTCAAATGTAATATAACAAATAGTAAATTAGAATATGTTTTCTAACAGAAAAATTATTATTGGTACTAGAGGATCAAAACTTGCAATTACGCAAGCTGAACTAGTAAAAGAACAAATTATTCAAGCAACATCTATGAGTGCTGATAATATTATCCTAGTTTCTATTGAAACAACAGGAGATCTAATTACAGATAGACCGCTTAGTAGTATTGGTGGTAAATCGCTTTTTACTAAAGAGATTGAAAATGCACTCTTACAAAAAGAAGTAGATATAGCTGTTCATTCTTTAAAGGATTTTACTGCTAAGATACCAAAAGAATTAACTATCCAAGGATATTTAAAAAGAGGCGATTGCAGAGATGCTATTGTTTCATCTCATAATTATACACTTATAACTTTACCAAGAAATGCAACAGTTGGGACCTCTTCTTCTAGGCGTAAAGCACAATTACTTGAGATTAGAAGCGACTTAAATATTGTAACCTTACGCGGTAATGTGCTGACACGTATTAATAAAGTTTTTAAAGGTGAAGTAGATGCTGCTATCCTTGCCTGTGCTGGACTTGATAGGCTGAATGTTGATAAGAATTTATATTATCCTATTGAAACTAATCAAATGTTACCAGCACCGGGGCAAGGAGTGATTTGCATCGAGTGTAGAAAAGATGATCAAGATATGCTTAACATTTGTGATTTAATCACAGATACTCAAGCCTCATTAACTTCTTTAGCTGAAAGAGGCTTTAGTGAAGCTTTGGAAGCTAACTGTAATATACCAATAGCTGCACTTGCTTTCGTTTCTGGGGATCTTATTACTATTGAATGCCATTTATACAGTATAGATGGTAAAAACAAGTTCACTAAGCAAGGTACTGCAAATATAGCAAATAGTTATAATTTAGGTTATGAAATAGGTAAAAGCTTTAAAAAGTATTTATGAATATCTTAATTACAAGAGCAAAAGATGAATCTTTAAGGATGGCTCTAGAATTTGAAAAACTAGGGCATTTTGCAATTATAGATCCTTTAATCACGATCATACCTATAAGTAATTGGTTTGAGAATTACCAATTATTAAAACAAAATATCGACCTAATAGTTTTTACTAGTAAATATGCTATACGCGAATTTGCTAGTAAAGAAAAACATAGAGCTATGGATATCTTAGTGGTAGGTAAAAAAAGCTTTATTGAAGCTAAAAAATACAATTTTATAAATATTGAAGCAGCTAACGGCAACGTTGAGTCTTTAATAGCAAAAATACTATCAGAAAAAAAAACAAGAAAAATACTATATCTCTCTGGTAATAAGCTCAGTTTAGAGCTTGATGAAATTCTAATAAAGAAAGGCTTAAATTGCAAAAAACTTCAATTATACCAAACATCATATACAGCTAAGTTAAAAGATAATACTGTATCTTTGCTATTAGATCAAAAAGTTGATATTATAATTATTTATTCAAGACAAACAGCAATAACATTTAAAGAAAATATAGAAAAACTAACAAGAAAAATAGACTTCTCACAAGTAAAATTATTCGTATTAAGCTTTAAAATAGCTAACGAACTAAAAATATTTAATTGGAATGAAGTTTTAATATATAATAATAATAAATTATTAACAGAATATGATATAATAAGTGTAATTGATGGAGGCTTAAAAGGTGAATGAGAAATTAGCCAAATTAAAAAAGAAATTTTTTACTAAAAGAATTAGAAAAATTTGTATAGCTATACTTATTTTTATATTAAGTGGCGCCCTCGTTTACGTTCTGCCTTTTACTAATGAACTAAAAGAAAGCTTGCTTCATGACTCGTCAAATGAGCAGTTTGAACAAACAAATAGTGAAACTAATGAAGATAGTGAAAATATGGCTGAGGACAGCCCTATATCTCCGCTTGAAGAAGATAAAACTCAGCCTAATACAAGCGTTAGTAAACCACAACAAATTGAGCTTAATTGTAAAAAATATGCTTCTTTTATAAGTAATTTTATTATGCTTCAAGAAAAAATCTCAACTGGTCGAGGATTTAATAAAGAGATAAGTGAGCTAAGTAGTTTTAATATTACTGATAATAATATAAAAAACAAACTTCAACAATTATCATTATTTTCTGAAGAAGGTATACCAACATTCATTAATTTACGTGATGAATTTTATACTATGTCAGATGAAATTATTAGAGCTTATCAACTGGAAAATGAAACTAATCAATTGCGAAAAAAAGCACTTAGGTTTTTCCAAGAATTAATATTTATTAAAAAAGTTGGCCAAAGAGCAATTAAAGAAGGTGGAATTGAAGGAATTATACAAAATATAAAAAACTCTCTTGAAAATGAAGAAATACTTGAAGCGATATTAGAAGCAGAGAAAATCACTAATATAAAAGTAAAAAATATGGTTGATTCTTGGATACAAGATTCTAGAAACTATTTAAAACTTCAAGAAATTTATGAGGATTTAAAAAAACAGACCTTCGAAAAAATAAATTGCTCTTCTTTTGTTAATAATTAAATTAGGTAGTTAGTATGTTTAGGCTCTTTACAATATTTTTATTACTACTAGTTTCAATTGTAACGCTTATTTTAGTTTATAAGTATGATGGTGTAATATTGATCGATTGGTTAGATTATAATTTAGAAATCTCACTTACATTTGCATTACTTATTTTATCATTTTGTTTTCTAGTTATCTCAATCTTATCTTCAATACTTACAAACATTAAAAACTTAGTCGTAAATTTCCGTAAGTCATTTTATAAGTACCAGAAAAAAAGAGCCTATCATAATATTCTTAGCTGTTATAATGCGATATATCATAATGATAAGAAAAAAATTCTTCAATATAAGAAAAAACTATATGATTTTTCTCAAAAACATCAAAGCGATGAACTCTATGAAATGGCGATAATTTGCTATGCTCAAGCATCTAATATTATTATAGATAGCGAGAAAGAGCGTAACTTTTTTATAACTTTGCTTAATGATATAAGATTTGAAAAAATTGCTCTAAAATATATTATCGAGAAAAACATTGCTGAAAAAAAATATAATGAAGCTTTGATTTATATTGAGCAATTTACCTACTTCTATTCTGGGGAAGGTTGGTTTAATGATGCAAGATGTACTGTGTTTATAGAATTATCTATGTTTGTAGAAGCAAAACAAATTTTAAAACTAATAAAATCTGATGAAACAGTTGATAGTAATTATATTCGTGATCTTTACCAGAAATTATACTTACAATATACCAATGAATTATTTTTAAAAGGTGAATTCAAACAAATAACTAAAGAGCTCGAAATTTTACAAAAGTATGATTATTTAAATTTTGAGAATGTTAAAATGTTTGTAAAAGCATACCTCTTATTAAATCAATATAATAAAGCTTTAGGTGTCTTAAATCAATTTTCTGCTAAAAATTCTATAATGCAACTTGAAGAGCTATACTTAGAGATTATTAGAAAATATCCTGAGAAAGAAGGTATCAAAGTTTTAAAAAATTGTATTAGTGATAGTAATAAATCTTATATAACTTATTATATCTATGCAAAGCACCTTATTAGTCTTGAAAATTACGAAGATGCACAAAAAATACTAGAAGAGTATTTTGAAAAGCATCCTATTCATGAAGATATGGCAAAATTAATGGCTTATATTTTATTAAATGAAAATGCTTCAAAAGAAACTATAGCAAAATGGCTTAAGCTAACGATTGCTTAAAAATATAGAAAATTTGTGTAAAGCAAAATCTAATAATTCAATTTTAAAATGTGCAGCATATTCTATACTAAATCCCCTTTATAAATAGAGCAAATATAGTTATACTCTATTCT
>DITT01000032.1 GCA_002422875.1 Rickettsiales bacterium UBA6177
AAATTAAATAATTTTAAGCAGACTCTTACATCAAACTGAGGTTAATTAGCTTATAGTATACTCTATTTGAGAGTTATGCTTGACAAGAGGAAAAAGTCAAGAAAAATTTAAGCTAAATAACAATTAGACAGACGTATAAAATCTAGATAAATTACCTAGTGCACAGAACCCTGCTCTTCCACTTCAAAGCAAAATTTATAAAGCTTATCATAATCATTAACTATTATCTCTGTTCCATTTACCATTACATCAAGCTCTTTTAATTTTCTTATCGACCTTGAAAAAGTTTCAGGTTTCATCCCGAGATATGTAGCAATATGTGATTTTTCATGCATAAGACAAAAGCGATTATTTTTAAATTTATATGTTGCTAATAATGTCACAAGATACCAACCTATTCTTTGCGGCGCGCTCATAATAGATAAATATTCTTTTTGCACTTCAAACTTTAAATAGCTTTCAAGCAACTCTTGTAGAAAAATATTACCGAGTGCCCCATCTATCAACATCCTTTTTAAAATTGACTCTCTATTAATCTCAAGTACTTGAGAGTTTTTAGTGCACTCAGCACCATAATTATAAATAGGATTTTCACATAGTGAACTTTCACCAAAAAAATCTCCATTAGATAATAGTTTTCTTACGGACTCACTACCACTAATAGTTTCGTTAAATAACTTAAACGAACCATTTAAAATAATATACAACTTAGTTGCTTTATCACCCTGGAGAAATAAAATTTCATTTCTTTTAGCGCACCTGATACTAGAAGTGGCTAAAATATCTCTCAAACCTTCTTCAGAAATTTTTTTTAAAAACGATACATTTCTAATAAACGGATATAAATTACTTTTCATGACTTGCTCCTGTACTCATAAATACAACTTAGGGTTAAGTATTATAATTCATTTTCTCTCAATCGTTGTATTTATATTTGTTGCAACACAATGTCAAGTTGTTTTTATTTTTATATAAGTTATTATAATTAGCGATATTTGAGGTTTTTCTAATATTGATCTGTATCAATTACATTTTTTTTTACGTGTATATTATTTATTACTCAAGGAGCATGAGCGTAATGCAAAATATAATCTCACTACAAAACTTAAATTGTAGAATACTTACTATTAATTTTGAGGATATTGAATTTCCTACAAATGTTCTTAGCTTTATTGATTGTGGTGATTGCATTTTAATATTATTAAACTTCAATCAAGAATATTTTGGTATAAGTAATAGGTTTATAATTAATTATAGTAGTAATGTTTGGTGTATTGATAGCAAAACTAACTCTATCAAATGGACATCTTCTAGTTTACATAGAACTCATGAATATTTTGTTCACTTTGATTTAATTGATAAAAGAATTTACGCAGTAACTAATAAAAAAAATCTTTACGAAATTGATGTTAATACAGGAAAAATTTCAATGTAATCTATTTTATTTAAGCAAGAACCTTAAGCATAGCGCTTATTAGCTCCAGATCTGTTTTAGAGTTTTTATTTGTAGTTTCATTTTTTATATCATACCAAGCAAGATACAATCTTCTTCTGTCAAAGGCAGAGATTTGAATTCTCTTTTCTTCTATTATATCGTCAATAATTCTCATAGAATTTTCAAAAAGCTCTCTATTTAAATAATTTTTATGATCTAAATACTCTTCATAATTTATTTCAGGATCTACAAGCTCATTGATACTTACACCTAGGCTATTTGCTAATTTTGTAAGGGTATTATAGGTTAGAGAATTACTCCTTCCTGCTAAGTATGAGCGAATAGTCCCCTCTGTTATTCCAGCCATTTTAGCCCAAGAATAAGAGGTCAACCCTTTTCTTTTCATAAATATTTTTAAATTTATGCGATATTTATCTTGGTTAAAATCCATGTAAGTAAATTTTGAGTTATTATCAGTTGTAAGAAGAGAATTCTTTTTTTCTCATTAACTGATCAAAATCAGTCTTATAGTCAGTATAAATAGTTTTAGAATTATAGCCATTTAATTGATTACTATAATATATAAAAACTTCTGTTATTTTCTCTTCTACCTCTCTTATAATACTATTATTTTCAGAAAAATCAATTTCTTTAAGTTTTGGAGCTAACTCATTTCCTTTTAATGATATATAAGCAATTTTAATTTTTGGTTCATTTAAATAATCGATTGCTGTAAAACCATTATTTAAAGCTATCAACGCTTCAAGCACTAATTGGACTCCTTCAGATAAATTATCAGTATCTATTTTTCTAGGCAAGGTACCAGTTTTGTAATCAATAATTTCAATAAAATTATTACACTTACTTACAATTATTCTATCAGCACGTGCAAAAATTTTAAAAATACTACCTGCTACATTTATTTTGTACTCACCGTTTACCTCAGAGTAAATTTTATAATCTTCTGCACTCAACCTACTATATTCTTCAAACCATTTTAGAATGTTAATTAGCTTTAAATACCAAAAAACTTTTTTTTCTTTATTTACTATATTTCCCGCAAAAAATGCAGCTAATAGCTGGTTAAAGCTTGCAAGCGTAAAATCTTTAATAGACAATTTATTTTTTGTATAATAATCAAGAACATAATGAATAAAACTCCCATAATTTTTATTATCTTCAACGGAGTAAAAATTAGGTCTTGAAGATAATTTAAGAATTGCATGAGCATAATAAGCATATGGGTTTTTTATAAGCATCTCAACTTTGCTAGCTGTTATCTTATTTGGCCTTAATTGTAAGCTTGGGTAAGCAATTGGAGGATCTATTTTTTTTTCTTTAATATTATTGTTCATTGACTTAAGCACAGACCTAAAGCTTTCTAGTAAAAAAATCTTATTAGTTAGACCATATGCTTCAGCGACAATTTTTAATCTTGTTAACCATCTTGAAGCTGTAGTATGCTCATATCCACGATATAAGGAACGAGTAATTAAAATTTTACTGTTACTAAAAACCTTATATAGAGCATTTGCTGTAAAACCAGCATATTTATATTCATCTATAATATTAGTATAATTTTTAAACTGCTGGCTTACTAAAGCTGTAGTAAACTTATTTTTGTTAGGCCAAAAACTATCATCAAATGAGGGAATTATGATTATCTCTCCGCAAAAAAATGTAATATCTTGAGGATGAATAAAATTTACTTTTGCTAAACTAATTATCTTAATTTTATTGGTAAATGATGATACTGCAGCTTCTAAATAATGAATATATTCACTAAAAGAGTGAATCTCTATATTTCCTGAATTACTTGCTAAATCATTTAAAAATTCAAATAGCTTTATTCCCTCTTCATCTTCTATAAAAACTTCATTCTCTTGTTCTGAAAGTAACTCGTTAAATATTTTTAAATGTGATTCAAGCCAATCTTTAAATGTAACTTTATTACTTAATTCTTTAATCTTACTTAAATTTTTATAAAACTTCACTAGATTTAAAAAATCAATATCTGCAAAATCTATAGCATCAGGACTTAAAGATTCAATTTCAGAACTTTGTACTGTATTTAGAAAATTAATTATCTTACTTAAAGGATTAGTGCAATTTTTGTTAAAAATTTTAGCTAATATCTTTTTATGAGATAGTAATGACAAAGATATAGAAGTTTTTTTATCGTCTTGTAAGCTTGCACTAAAAAGCATGAATAGCACAAATTTGTGATTTTCTTTATAATTCTTACTTACAAAATCTTGATAGTTTATATCACTGAGACTTAATAAATTTTTAAGATAATTAATAAATATAATATCTTCTGTAGCAATATATATATTGCTGTCTTCTAAAAGCAAATCTTTAATATAGATCATTATTGATTGGGCTTCGGTATATATATCTTCAACTTCAAGAATTTTAAGATTTATATCTTCATTACTTTGAATTTTGCTACTACACCACCTATCAATACTGAATGAAGATCTAAAAACTTCATTAATAAAATTATTTGGTTTTAAATCTAGCATATCCCATTCTACGATATCTTGCTTTCTAAGCTCAAGATAATCCAAAAATATTTTCCAAGCATATTGATGATGGTTTTTTTCTAGATTTTCTTCATGATGATCATCGATATCACAATTAAAACCATATAAAATAATATAACAATTTTGAACATTTAGAAGTTTTTTGACTGTTTTCAAATAATTAAGATTAGCTACACTCGAAACCACAATAATTACTGGATCCTGAGGTGGTGATTCGCATAAAAAATTAATAAGACCCTCAAAAATTGCTAATGAATTAACTAAAGGGTCACTTCGCCTATATTTTTGTAAATAATTTTGATATTCACCAATAATATGTTCAAAAACATCAATAAATTTTTTTTCATATTTCTCTTTGCTTATATCTTCAAAAGTAAAATAATTGCTTTGATTTTTATTAATTTCATTCATTAGAAAAATTATTTCTTTAGCAATGGTAGTTCCTTGAGCAAAATTAGTTATTTTGCAATGTTTAAATACTAAATTTCTAAATATAAATTCTTGTTCAAATAATGATAATGGAGGTTTATATAGAATATTTTGATTCAAATTAAATTTAGAATCACTAGTTGTAATTGAATCTAGCGCATAAACTTGAGTTATATTGCTAATTGATACAAGATCTCTAGATAGCTTTAGCTCTTCTTCAAAAATTATACTCTCGATTTTAGAAGAAAAAAAAATAGATAAATTATTAAATATTTGCTGCTTAATTATAAATCTTTTGCTTAATCCTTCTTTAAAGGAGTTTACAAATATTTTAGAGACACCTATATTAAAAACATTCATATTAAAGCCGGTAAAATTTAATGTTAATTAAAATTTTTTCTATTGTTAGTTTAATACTTTTTCCTTCTCTCGTATACTCTAAAAATCTTAATATTGTAGCAACGATCAAACCAATTCAATCAATTATTCAAAATATTGTAGGCGATCAAAACCAAGTAGATTTACTTGTAACAAAAAGTAGCTCCCCGCATTTTTATACATTAAAGCCTTCAGATCTAAAAAAAATCCACACTGCAAATTTAATATTTTTTATAGATGAGCATTTCGAGATTTTCCTTAGTAAATTTATAGAAAACAAACAATATAAAAACAAATTTATTAACTTAAGCAACAACAAAGCTTTAACTCTTTATAAAAATCGTGATTCTAAATTCTGGCAAGAGATAGCTAGCACTACTTCAAATAAACATCATCATAGTCATCATGATCATGATCACGATCACAAGCTTGATCACTCTCACGAGCACGAAGATCACCACATACATAATAGCGATGAAACTGATTTTCATATTTGGCTTGATACTCACAATGTAAAAATCATGGCTGAACAAATATTTCACAGCCTTGTAAACATTGATCCTAAAAATAAAGACACATATGCTAATAATCTTCAAATTTTTCTAAATAAACTTGAAGTGTTAGAAGCAAAAATAGCAAAAAATTTAATAAATTTAAAAGATAAAAAATTTATAGTATTTCATGATGCATACCAATATTTAGATCGTAAATATAATTTATCTCCCGCTGGTGTAGTTTTAATGAATCCTATGCATAAATCTACAATAAAAGAATTATCTTCCTTAATTAATAAGATAAAAAGCGAAAATATATCATGTTTATTTAGTGAACCACAATTCAATCAAGCAATAATAGATTTAATAATAAAGAATACAAAAATCAATACGGCAGTTCTTGATGCTGAATGGGGTATTGATAATGACAATATTAGTACAAATGAAGCATATTTTTATATGATTGATAAAATAATTTTTAATATGAACAAATGCCTAAATTAAATATAATGAATGGAGAGTTATTATATGCTTTTTAAAAAAATATCCTTTTTTGGTAGCAAAGATACAGCTCCTGGTTTCTTTAAGCGTGGCTTAGCATTGTGTATTGACTTGATTATAATACTTATGATTACAGCACCGCTTTCAAACATGCTAGTAAAAGTAATGTATAAAAATGAATTACCACTTACTATTATTTATAGAGCCATTCCACAAGTTTATGAAACTAACGAAACATTATCTTCAGTAATACAAAAAATATTTAATCGTCCTGAAGTAAAAGAATATTTTGCTAAAGAATATGTTTTATTAAAAACTTTAATTGATCAATTAATGCAACTTACAATTTTGATAGCATATTTTTTAATCTTTTGGCATAAATTCCAAGCTTCTCCAGGCAAACTAATCTTGAAGTTAAAAATAGTTGATGAAGCCACTATGGAAAAGCCTACTTTTTTGCAACTTATTCTAAGAATAATGGGTATTGTAATTTCATTACCATTGTTAGGTATTGGATTTATTATGTGTATTTTTAATAAAGAAAAGCGATGTTTACATGATTTTATGGCAAAAACTAAAGTTATCCATACTTAAATATTGCTATAAACTAATTATATTTTTTAGTTATACTCCGCACTGTTAATCATTGCTAAAGCTAAGGAAAGTATGGTTAGGCTTAACATTTATTCAGCTTTAATATATAAGAAACTATCATGTTGTGGCTTTACATTAGCTCCTACATTTTGGGTTACAGGAATTACAAATTGGAATAAACAACCTTTACCATTTTCTTTATTTTCTGCCCAAATTTCTCCACCATGATATGCTATTATATCCTTACTAATAGCAAGACCAAGTCCTGTACCACCAGATTTATTTTTAGTTTTACTACTTTGATTAAATTGATCAAAAATTGTAATAAGCTCTTCTTCAGGAATACCAATTCCACTGTCTTCAAGAGAAAATTTTAGAGATTTTCTTTTACTATTATTTTGCTTAAGAAACTTAACCCTAGCGACTATTAGTCCTTCATTTGTAAATTTTATAGCATTAGAAAGTAAATTAATAATTACTTGTGAAATTCTATTAATATCAAAAACTATCTCATAATTTTCTAAAGGATCATATTCTAATGTTATTTTGATATTCTTTTGTAAATAAAGAGACTCCAAATCACGAATAATAGTTTTAATTATTTCAATAAAATCATATTTTTCAAAATAAAAGTCCATTTTATGGGCATTAAGCCTTGAAAGATCTAGTAAGTTATTTATTAAACTAAATAATCTTTTACTATTTGAGTATAATTTTTTTATAAATTCATATTTTCTTTCATCGCTGATAATTTCCCAATCATTTAATAAAAAATCAGCATAATTTAAGATACCATGAATTGGTATTCTAATTTCATGACTCATATTAGATAAAAAGTTAGCTTTGACTTCCATTGCTTTTTCAAGCTCTTTTGTCCGTTCAGTTACTTTGTTTTCAAGATAATCTTTAGAGTTTTTGATTTCATTTAACATATTATTAAATGATTCTGTCAATTCTCCTATTTCATCATTAGATTGATAAGTTGACCTAATATTATAATCCCCGTTTTTGACTGCATATGAAACAGCTGCTAGTTTTAAAATAGGGTCAGCAACAGTTTTTTGTAGTTTCTTAGATATTAGATAAGATAAAAGAAGAATAAGAAATATAAAAATTGTAGCACAATACATTGCTCTATATATCTTATTATCAATTCTTTTAAGATTCGTAACTAATAATAGTGATGCTATTTTTTCACCACCATTTCTAATATTATTTTTGATTACTAAGCTAGTTTTTAAATTATTAATTTTAATAAAATCGAAGCTAGTATTAATTTTAGGTAATTTAGCACATAAACTACCTGAATTAGGTGGATACGCTGCTATTTTTCTTCCATCAGCACTCAAGATACAAGCAAAATCGATACTATCTCTATATTTAAGGTTTTGTAGTAGATTACTTTCACTTTTAGCAGCATCATTATCTGCAAGCAACTTAATAACATCTCCTTTTAAATCTTCACTTAATAATTTTCCAATAAATTTTATTTCATCAATCATTTCTGATTTTTCTTCATAAGCAATGAATAAAATAAACCCTGTACAAATTATTAAAATAGCTATTAATGATGTTACCATCCCTAGGATGGTAAGTTTATTTTTAATAGATAGATTCTTTATGAATGTTTGAGTTGAATTCATATCAAATTTTTAATAATATCATCTAACTTATACCGCCGAATAAAAATGTCACACACAAAAAGATATATTAATATAATAATCCCTGAATATAACCTACCTGCATTTACTTATAGTGTAGATATTTTATTAAAAATTTCAACTGGAGATATATTAATTGTTCCATATAAGAAAACTAATCGATTTGGTATTATAATTGCAGTTGATATAATTCCGAGTATTCCACTAATAAAAATAAAAGACATAATTAGCAAAACAAATTTACCATCTATTAGTGATAAGCAATTAAATTTCACCTTCAAGGCTGCTGAATATTACTTAGGATCATTATCAAGTTTTTTTAAAATGACTTTACCATTTAAAGATCTAAAAATTAATGCCTTAGAATCAAAGTGCTTAGAAAATGATTATAAATTAGAATTAAATACCTTATCTATTGCTCAAGAAACTGCCTTTAAAGAAATTAATTCTTTTTTCCTTAATAGTAATACCGTAACTTTACAAGGAGTTACTGGATCTGGTAAAACTGAAATTTATTTTCATTTAATTAATAATTTCCTAAATGAACAAGATGCACAAATTTTAATTCTACTTCCTGAAATTGTACTTGCTGATACACTTGTTCAAAAGTTTGAAAAACAATTTAATATTGCTCCAGTAATTTGGCATTCATCAGTAACCCCTGCTAAAAAAAGAAACCACTGGATGCAGGTTGTAAATGGCAATGCCAAGGTGATAATTGGAGCTAGAAGCGCTCTTTTTCTACCATTTAGAAAGCTTACTCTTATTATAGTTGAAGAAGAGCATGATCAGTCATATAAGCAAGAAGAAGGTATTATTTATAATGCTCGAGATATGGCAATACTTAAAGGAGCAATTGAGAATATTAAAGTTTTGCTTGTTTCTGCAACCCCCTCAATTGAAACTTATATTAATATCTTACAAAACAAATATAAAGTCGTAAAATTAACTACCAGATATCAAGATGTTCTGCTTCCTACTATTGAAATAGCTGATTTAAAAATAAGATCATCAAGCAAAATTAAATGGCTATCTGATAAATTGTTAAATGAAATAACCAAAACTTTAGCTAAAAAAGAACAAGTATTATTATTTTTAAATCGAAGAGGTTATGCACCATTAACTTTATGTAATGCTTGTGGTCATCGGTTTTCATGCAAGAATTGTTCAGCTTGGATGGTAGAACATAAATCTAAAAAAACTCTTGAATGCCATTATTGTGGCAATTTTATGGCAATCCCTCATAAATGCCCAACTTGCGCATGTCAAACTAGCATTGTAGCATGTGGCCCAGGTGTAGAGCGGCTTAATGAAGAAATAAAAATACTATTTCCTGATTGTAAAACAATTATAATCACCAAAGACACTACTAGTAATCAAAGTCAAACTAGTAAAATATTTCAGCAAATAGTAAATAATGAAATAGATATTATTATTGGCACCCAATTAATAGCTAAAGGCCACCACTTCCCTGCTCTTTCACTAGTTGGAGTAATTGATGCTGACCTTGGTCTCGTAGGAGGAGACTTAAGAGCTGCTGAAAAAACATATCAGCTACTTGAGCAAGTTAGTGGTAGAGCTGGGCGTGAGATCCATGAAAGCAAAGCAATAATTCAGACATATTTCCCAAATAGCAAAATTATAAAAGCACTTAGTGAACATGATCAAGAAAGTTTTTATTTAAATGAAGTAGCTCAAAGAAAAAATAATAATATGCCTCCATTTGCAAAATTTGCTATCATTTATATAAGCTCAACTTCAATTACAAAAGCTCAAGATTTTTCATATTCTTTTGTTAAATGCCGTCCTAAAGCACATAAAATAGAAGTTTATGGAGCGACTGAAGGCCATCCATTTAAAATTAGAAAAAAATACAGATTCAAAATATTAATCCATACTGCAAAAGATATTAATATTCAAAAGTTTATTCAAGATTGGCTACAACAAGTTAAAGTACCTTCAAGTATCTATTTAAAAATAGATATTGATCCATACAATTTTATGTAGATTCTAGTTAATCTCAGTTCGATGTAAGAGTCTGCTTAAAATTATTTAATTTTCAAGTAAATTTGCTAAAAAACAAAATTCTTCAATATAAAGTTCTTCTGGACGTTTTGTAATATCAATTTTTTGAGTAATTATAAGCATTTGATCTTCATCAAATATTTTCTTAAGTGTACTACCTAGCATTTTTCGTCTTTGAGAAAATAATATATTAGTAATTTTTTCAAGCTTTACAACATTAACTCCTGCAACAAGAGGAGTTTTCCTAGGTTTAATTTTAACAAAAGATGACATTACTTTTGGTGGTGGATTAAAACTATTACCACTAATATTAAATAGTAGCTCTACTTCACATAATAATTGTACCATTATTGAAAGTTTGCCATATTTCTTGCTTCCGGGTTTAGCAACTATTCTTTCAGCTACTTCTTTTTGGAACATCAAGAACATGTTTTCTATATGCGCAACATTTTTAAGCCAGTTAAAAAGTAGAACTGTTGAAATATTATAAGGTAAATTAGCAACTATATAACAAGGGGTTGAAAATAAGTCAGCTGGATTAACTTTAAGAGCATCTGCTTCAAGTATAGTAAAATTTTCTACATAATGCTTAAAATTTTCTTCAAGTAATTTAATAAAATTTATATCTTTTTCTACAGCAATTAGTTTTGCTGGTAAAAGCGATAAAATTATATGCGTCAAACTACCAAGACCTGGGCCTATTTCAAGAACATTTTTATTTGATAAATCACCTAGAGACAATCTTATTTGTTCATATACGGCAATATCAACTAAAAAATTTTGCCCTAGTGATTTTTTTGCTTTGCTTGCATGTTTATTAGCAAGATTAATGATATGTTTTGCTAACATTAGTTATTAAAAACTTCAATAATTGCTTCACTTTTTATTGTTTTAAGGTATTCATCCGCGTATTTTTGTAATTTATTTTCAAAAATTACTTGTCTTGCTTCTTCTTCAGAGTAGTTTGTTGTAATTATTTTACATATATTAATTATTTGTATCGAATTACCTATTACAATTGCTTGGGTTTTATTAAGACTTGCATTGTTAAATAAATGCTTCACTTCTTCTCTTATTTCATTAATTGGTAGTATTATGGCTATTGATGGGCTTAAAAAAAAGCTTTTCAAGATAGGATCTAATTGTTCACAATTTTTAACTGAAAGAATTTTTTCTTTTAGTTCATTTTCAAATAAATTTGTATCTATTACTGCTTGTCTAAAAGAATATTTAATATCTTTTTTCTGATTTTTTATTTCCTCAATTATCTCACTTGGTTGAACGATAATTTTGTTAATGAATTTTTTTTGAATCAAATTTATCCAAGTTATATTAGCAGTAATATAACTTTTCAGCGCTTTTATATTGCTTTTAAGCTCTGGATATTCATTAATGATTTTAGCTACTCTTTCTTTGATATCAGAATCAGAGATGTTAATTTTATTTGTCTTTGCTGCTATAAGGTATAATTTATCATTTATTAAAGTATCAAGAATTTCTTTTTTCACTTCTGGAGAATATGATGCTGGTAAATTATTTAAGATAGAGAAAAGTTTAACTCTTTCATTAAAATCAAATGAAGTTATAATTTCATCATTAACTTTAGCAATAGTATTGACGCTTGAGGTTGCAGTATTATCTAAAAAAGCTATGAATAACAATAATATTAAACTAAATTTTTTAACCATATTTTTATCCAGTAAGTGTTATTAGGTTTAGATTTTATACGTGTATAGTCTTGTTCAGCTGTTAAATCTAATTTGGCACAATTGTGATGAATAGTAACGCTACCACCAAGTT
Source organism: Rickettsiales bacterium UBA6177 (assembly GCA_002422875.1). Taxonomy (GTDB): domain Bacteria; phylum Pseudomonadota; class Alphaproteobacteria; order Rickettsiales; family UBA6177; genus UBA6177. Next base: position 11,864 of record DITT01000032.1, read on the forward strand.
TAGTCAATTTATTTGTTGAATTACTATTAACACTTTTGTTATATTTTTTGCTTGTTAAATCATATCTTAGAAAGAAATTTATATCTAAATTTTTGTACAAAGTGGCTTTACTAGATAAAGATAATTCTTTTTTATTAGCAACATTATTTGCATCAGGAATATTATCATATACTGCTGTGTAATCAGCATTAACTGAATATTTCTGATAATTTTTACCAACAGAAATCGTATGTTTAAGTATTGAATATTTTTTATTACTGAGTATAAAAGCATAATTCACAAATAACGAATTACCTTCTACTAGCCCTATCTTTCCTATTAAATTTGAATATTTCTTTTTGCCTAATTGTTCATTAGATTCAATTTTTTGATAATAACTTTGACCTATTAGAAAATTAATATCTCTTGTATTTTGCTTTTTAAAATTAAACCTTAAACCATAATTATATCTTGTTCCTGATTCTACAGTATCAAATCCCGAATATTTATTAGATACAAACACATTGTTAAAGTCTATTTCATTAAATTGACTATCTTCAAAAAAGACATTTTTATTATAATTAACTTGTGGCTTAAAGGCAATATTTGCTATAGGTACTATAATAAAACTATTTTTTTGAAAAGTAGATATTAATGGATATTGCGCTTCAAATTTTACTTCAGGGAATATGCGTGAATTATCTTTAAAATTTTGTTCTATTAAAGATTTTTTTCTTTTATATGAATAAATATCTGAATGAATAATAAAGTCTGAGCTAGTTAGAATTCCATTATTTGTTATATATGGATAAATATATCTAAAATCTAATGACATACGATTAATATTTTTATCGTTTCTTTTATAAATTGAAGCAAAATCTAATTCTTGTTTTATCTTACTACCATTATTCTGTATTTGTACTGTTTTTAGATTAATTGCTGGCAAAACAGTTGTAGTATTTTCAAAATTTCTATTGTTTGCAAGGTTTTGGAAATATAAAGCTTTAAAAGTATATTTATTGAGATTGTATCTTTTTTGTATATCAATCTTACTGGTTAAAATATTGGTATCATTTATAGAATATTTTTTCTTAAGAAATTCATAGTTTCTTAGGTAATTTTTATCTGTTACCAAATTAAGATTGAAATCATTATACCAATTTTTGATATTAGCTTTTGCTTTTAAAAAAAGATGCCCTCTAAAATTCTTATTTTTTAACCCATCAATATTATCATTAGGCTCATTTTTTTTATATGAAAAATTTGATTCAAGATTACCAAATGTATTTAAATAGCGATAATCCATCTCAAATATTATATTTTTTTTTTGAGAATAAATAGGTGCTATTACTAAATCTTGATTAGGAGCAAGATTAAAGTAAATAGGTAGTTTGAAAGCAGTGCCTAAAAAAGTATTTTTTATTAAACTTGGTGTAAGAATTCCACTGGTTCTTTTTTGTTTAATATAAGAAGTAAAAATTGGCGTATAAAATACAGGAATATTTTTCACTTTAAATAACGCATTTTTATAGTAGATAGTATTCTTCTCACGATTAATTATTACTTCAGTAGCTTTAATTTTCCATAAAGGTTCACTGTCTTTACAAGTTACTTGGCAAGAAGTATAAGAAGCATTGTTTAGAGTTTCAATGCCGTTATCTTTAACAACATTATCAGCAAAAATAAATGATTCATTTTTTAGTACTATTTTAATGTTTGTTGCTTTGGCAAGGTTAAATTTATTAGATAGCTCTATTTCTTCTGTAGTAAAAACATTACCATTCTTATCATAATATTTAACATTACCTTGAGCTATTAATTTATCTAAAAACTTATTATAAATTGCTGAATCCGCAGTAATACGCTCTTGCTCATAATTAACTTTGATGTCTCCAAAAACTGAAAACTCTCCAGTAATTTCATTATATTTTGCAGAATCAGCTTCTATTTTTACTTCTTCTGCAAAACTTGAATTAACACAGGTAAAAAAACAACAAAGGATAATGATATTAAAAATTTTCATATTAAAATTACTTAAGCTTATCTTTACGGCCTTTGTAACCTTCTCTTTCATATTGGTATATTGAATAATGATCACGATATGTTTTGTATAATTTTGTATTTTTCTGCTTTGAAATTAGTTCGCTACATAAATAAAATACATTGATAGGTATTTCATGCTTAGAAAAAAAATTCTCTTTAAATTCAAAAATTTCAGTCAAATTAATATAGTTCCATTCTTTGCCATCAAAAATTTTAGCTTTAAGATAGCCTTTTATTCCATTTTTTTTAAAAGTTCGCCAAGGATCTGTAGCTTTTGTTTCTAAAACTGAATAGAAAGCTACATCTCCTTTTTTAGCAAGTTTGAACTCCTCTTCATGAATATACGTAAAAAAGCTATTCCCTGAAATAATAAGTTCTTTAGCTACTTTATCATTACCACGCATAGTTTATATTCTTTCTACCTTAACGTTTAGTACTGGTGTTTTGCCTATTTGTTCTTTTAATACTCTTCTACAAGCTTGGCGAACAATGTTTTCAATAGTTTCAATAGTTGAATTATTATATTTTGCTTTAGAAGTTGCATGTTGGTCTATAACATGTTCTATCTCTGCTTCAATTTCTTGAATAATGTCTTTATCATCTCTTTCATCAAGCACTCCTGGAGCTTTGATAATAGGTGGAAGAAGTAAGCGATTATCTTTAGAAAGTATTACAACAGCAAATAAAACACCGTCTTCTTGAATTTTGCGTCGTACTTTTAAGATATACGAGTTAATATCAATAAGAGTGCTACCATCTACGGCTAAATAACCATTTTCAACTAAACCAAGTATTTCAAGCTCAGGAGCAATTTTTACTGCCATACCATTTTGAATTTCGATTGCTTGCTTAACCCCAGATTTTAATGCTAGTTTTGCATGTTCATGAATATGTACTAATTCCCCATGCACTGGTATTGCTATTTTAGGTCTAGTAATTTCATACATTTGTTTGAGTTCAACTCTTGAGGGATGACCAGAAACATGCACAAAATGATCACGTTCTGTTAAAACTTCAACACCTAAAGCAACTAATTTATTATATACCTTAAAAATTTTCTTTTCATTACCTGGAATTATTTTTGAAGAAAAAATGACAGTATCATCTTTTGCAAGCCTAATAAATTGATGCGATTGATTAGCCATTTTTGTTGCAGCCGCAAATTGCTCACCTTGACAACCAGTCGAAATTACTAATAATTTATCACGCGGGATATTACTAATATTATCATCACTAACAAATTCAGGTATATCTTCAAGATATCCACTTGCTTGAGCTGCATCAAGCATACGCCATAAGCTTTTACCTGCTAAAGCAACTTTACGGCCGCATTTTTGAGCTGCTCTAATAATAGTTTCAAATCTTGCAACATTTGATGCAAAAGTGGTTACTATTACCATTTTTTTACAAGATGCAATTATTTCAACTAAATTATCACGAAGATCACCTTCAGATCCAGAATGTTCTTCATTAAATACATTTGTTGAGTCACCTACTAAAGCAAGTATCCCTTCATCACCCAATTTTTTAAGCTTATGTAAATCTGTCGGCTCACCAACAAGCGGCCTAGGATCAAATTTCCAATCACCTGTATGGAATATATTACCAAGATCAGTTCTAATCATTAATGCTTGCATTTCAGGTGTTGAATGTGTAATTGCTACTAGTTCGATATTAAATGGCCCTAAATCAAATCTTTCTTTTTCTTTTAATTCATGGATTTTAATATGATTAGCAAAACTTGTATCTGCAAGCTTTGCTTTTAAAAAGTTTTTAGTAAAGCGAGTTGCATAAATTGGGCACTCAAGTTCTGGCCATAAATATTGCACAGCGCCTATATGATCTTCATGGATATGTGTTAAAACTATTCCTAAAATATCTTTTTTCTTACTTTCTAAAAACTCGATATTTGGTACAATCATATTAACACCTGGGCAATCATCAGCAAAGCCAGCACCGAAATCAACAATCAACCATTTACCCTTATAATGATAAAGGTTTAAATTCATTCCTATTTCTTTTGCACCACCTAAAGGCAAAAATACTAAATCGTTTTTGTGTTTTTTAAAGTCTATAGTCACTATTTATCCTAAATTTAATCTAAAATCTTTTTGATTATAGCAAGTTTCTATAATTAATAATTATTTTTTTTCAAAAATCAGTAATAATTCTTAAGTTATTTTCAGTCACCTTTTTATAAAGGTAAAAAATTGGTTTATTTCAAACTTATAGCACTCTTAATTATTAGCGTCTCTGAGTAGAATTTTGTCCTAAAGATTTACGACTTTCTGTAATATTCATAGCATAATGCCCAGACTGTTCATTGTTATTTAGTGCGGCAGCTTGTGTTGAGTGTAGTTCAGAACTTTCACAGTTATCAAAACCATCAAAATCATTAGAAAACCTTCTCTTAGCTCCAACATCTGATAGAAGATTATTATCAGAATTATCACAATCATCAAAAGCTAAATTGCTAGCTATAACTTCTTCAGGGATACTAGCAACAATGCTAATATTTTCAGGCACGACAAAACCATCATTTATAGATTTAATTTCCTCGCACATTTTTGTATATATTGCTTCTCTTTCGTCAGACTCTTTTGATGCGTGAATCTTTCTTGTTCTGTTTTCAGCATCTTTAAGTTCTACTTTTTGTTCAGCAATTAAATCAGATTCTTTCTTTCTAATTTCTTTACGGCTATTAAATTCTTGCTTTTTGATATGCAATATTGTTTTACTTTCTTCATCTCGAGTTTTTATTTTTAAATTTTCAGCTTCTAATAGTAATTGTTCTCTTTGACTTCTATCTTGATTTTCCCAAGCTTTTATAAGTTGTGCATTAGTCATTCCAGGTTTAGCAATTTGTTTTTCTGTCATATATCCCCTCTGATTAATTAAAAAATATTTCTCCACTATTTATAGTAAATAATTCACCTTTTTCATTTTCTATTTCAGCTTTACCATCAGCGTTCACGCCTTTATAAACACCTTTGAGTTCTTTATCTTTAAGTGATAAAGATACTTTATTGCCTATTCCCCACTCTTTTTGGCGCCATAGGGAAATAATTTCCTGAAGGCCGTTTTTCTCGAAACAGTTAATATATTTGTAAATTATTTTTAACAAGATATCAAGAAGTAAGTCTTTGTTAATAATTTGATTTTGTTCATCATAGAACGAAGTAGTTTGATAATTTACAATCTGAGGATGAGTAACTATATTAACACCGCATCCAATAATTAAGTAATCGAAGCTATTGTTTACAGAATTAATTTTTGACTCCAAAAGAATACCGGCAATTTTTTTTGCATTAATTAAAATATCATTAGGCCATTTTAGTTTTATTTTCTGCTCCTCTATACCACAAGAATATAAAGCATCAGCAATAGATAATGATACAATACTAGGAAAAGCATTTAAATATGCTAATGGATAGTTTTCTTTTAGAAGAAGTGAGAAATATAAATTGCCTGATTCCGATACCCAAGCCTTACCACTTCTACCCCGCCCTTTAGTTTGAGTTTCAGCAATAATTAGATAATTATTGCTATCTCTTAATGCAAGCCTTTTAGCTTCATCATTGGTACTATCAAGCTGTTCAAATTTCTTTATTATTAAATTTTTAGGCCAGTTCAGTTGAGTAAACATTTTAATGCCTTAAATTAGAACTTTACGAAGTCTTACTGTATTTATAGATATTATAAATCGACAAGCATATGAGCACTGGGTATATAAAAGTTAGAATTGGCATTAATATTGCAATTAGGCCAGTAAAATTATTCATTGAAACGAATAATGCAATTATTAAGCTGATTGCTAAAATATATTTTGATGTATTGGCACCTTCTTTTATTTTATTAGGTAAATATTCTAAAATAAAATCACTCCAAATTGAAATTGCCGCTACTGCTGTTGTAAGACATGCAAGATAAATAAAAAGCGTAAAAATAATATGACTCATTTTACCCATTGTTGACCTTATAATTGTTGGCAAGATCATTTCAGGCGCGATATATACAATATTATCATGGTAGGCAAGGCCCAAATAGAAAAACACAGCATAAACTAATAGTAACATTATTACACAAATAACACTAACTTTTAAACCGTTTAGAATTTTCTCACGTTTAGTTTCTGCTTCACCAATTAAATATATGAGAGCAATTGGTGCAAAATATATTGCTCCAGGTAAATCATAAGTAAGATATCCTATTTTCAAACCTTCGTACAAAATATTAAAAGAAAAATCTTGATTATTAGCTACTAAAAAAGGCTTGGTATAAAATGTAATGACACATACAACTACTAGACATAACAACATAATAGGAGTTAGAAATTTACCAATTATAGTAATAATTCTCTTTTTATTTAATGCCATAAAATATATAACAATATATGAAAATATAAAAAACATAACATTAGGTAATTTACCAAATGTAGACTCTATACTTCCCAAAGACACAATCATACAACGAGGCACAATACCAAAAGGCCCCTCAATACAAATCAAAACTAATTGAATAATGAATGAAAGCTTTATTCCAAGTGGTGCAAAAAAATTTTTAACACCACCAGATACAATCGACGAGCATAAACCTAAAAAAGTAACTAGCACAGCTGACAAAATAAAACCAACACTTGCTGCAAGCCAAGCACCACTATTAGTTTGCATTAATAGCAAAGGTAATAACATATTACCCGCACCAAAAAACATTGTAAAAAGGGCAAAGCCCGCTATTAAGTTACTTTTTTTCATTTTTTTAAATCTATAATTTGCTAATATCTGTCTTTACAAGAGCATTTGTTAACGAAATAAAAGGCGAATTTATTTCAACTACACCGCCTGATTCTTCAACAAAAAGTTTTGTAATATCTTTTATAATATCATTATTTTCTTCTAAAATGATAGCATCTATTTTGCCACAACCCAAAAATATTGAATCAAGTATTGGCCCAGTAAATACTCTACCAGCTCTTAATTTTATGACATTAGAGACAAATAATAGTTCATTTTTATATTTTCTTGCTGAAACTCTCATTCTAACTCTTCCTTTAGAAAAGCGTGAATAATTTTCATTCCAAGCACCACAACCTACTTCAACAAAATAAGTTTCTTCTATCCCTGGGGCTTCAACAATAACTGCAACTGTTTTATAAATATCATTTTCTTTTTTTTGCAGAGCTACCCAACTACAAAACAATGGTATGCCATGAGCAAAATTATTTATCCCTTCTAAAGGCTCGATAATCCATCTAAATTCAGCCTCTGATTCAGGCATTTCATCATTCACATAGAAAATATCATATTTTTTCTTGAAGCTCTCAAGCTCTGCATTGATCACTTCTCTAACTCTTTTTTCTGTTCTCAACGCAAACGACAGAGTGCCTTTAGCAGAAGATTGTAAATGTAATATTTCGCCATAATCTCTAATAATAAATTTCACTGCTTTTCTTAGAGCAGTAGTCATAATACCTATAGCTGGTGCATAATTTGACATTATTTTTTAAACCTTTCAATATATGTAATATCACTTACTCTTAGTACGATTTGAGTATTAACTTCAATAAACGGTGGAACCATAATTCTTACACCATTTTCTAAAATTGCTGGCTTAAATGACGCAGTAGCTGTTTGACCTTTTATTACAGGTTCTGTTTCCACTATTTCAAGCACTAAATGCTCAGGCAAAGCAACGCTTAATGGTTTATCTTGATATGATTCAACAGTTATATTCATACCATCTTTTAAAAAGCTTAATTTATCACCAAAAATATTCTTTTCAATACTAATTTGTTCATAAGATTCAAGGTGCATTAGCACTACAAAATTATCTTCTAAATATAAAAATTGATAATCTTGCTCTTCAAGCCTAACTTTTTCAATGTCTTCAGTTGATCTAAAGCGTTCATTTAACTTTGTGCCATTTAATACATCTTTCATTTCAACTTGAATAAAAGCTCCACCTTTACCAGGCATAGTATGTACTGGTTGTTTTTCAATAGACCATAAACGACTTTTATATTCTATGATATTTCCTTGCTTTAAGGAATTGGCTGTTATTTTCATTTAACACCACCTGTTTAAAAATTAGCGCATACACTACCATAATAAAACTGTTAGTCAAATGACATCAACGACAATCAGACAGATTTAGCATATACTTTTTAGCTAATTCAACATAATTTTGTGCTGAAATCATAATAAACTTTTGTTCTTCTGCTGTAAGCTTACGAAAAAACTTAGCAGGTGAGCCAGCCCATAACTCTCCAGATTTAACAATCTTACCAGCTGTCAGAAGACTACCTGCAGCAAGCCAACCATTACTTTCAACTCTCGCTTCATCCATAATTATTGAACCCATTCCTACAAAGCATTTATCTTCTAAAGTGCTAGCGTGAATTAAACATTGATGCCCAATAGTTACATAATTACCAATATATGTATTAAAACCATTCTTTGTTACATGAATAACTGTATTATCTTGAATATTTGTAGATGCACCAATTTTAATTTTAGCTACATCACCTCTGGCAACGACACCAAACCAAATGCTACTATTTTCTTTAATATTTACATCACCAATTATTGATGCAGTTGGGGCTATGTATGCAGAACTTTCAACTACTGGATATTGCGCTTGAAAGTGAAATAAATTTTTTTGCATATTTTACCTTTAAGATAGTTTATTATAACTAACCACGCCCTTTTGTTTTATTTTTGTCTTTTACAACCGCAGGAGCTGTACTTAATATGTTTGCATCTAAAGACTTATTTATAAAAGAGGTTTTTATTTTATCGATTTTTACTTTCTGCTTACGATCTAAATTTTGATTAACTAAATGAGAATTTACTGCATTGCCTTCTACCTTTGGTGGGGTAACCAAGCATCTATCTTCAAATGTTAGTTTATTTGAAGTGAGATCTTTTAGTTTATCTAGATCTAAATCCACCCGCATACCATTTAGTGTACTCGGAGCTACTATAGCTCCCCCTAAATCATCGTTTGCCATAGATTTCTTAGTCATTTCATTCCATTTCGAACCGCCAATATGAGTACTTTTATTAGGTGTACCTAATATTGAGTGATGAGCCTTTCCTGGCTCAGAATTCTCAACACCTATCATTAAAGAGCCAGGATTTCCTTTAGATGGCGCTATATAATGCATATACATATGACCATGTTTACCATCTGGTTCCTTTACTGTTTTTCCTTTTGAATCTAGTCCTGATTCATCTACATTAAAAGCTAAATTTAAACCAAAATGATGCGCTTTATCATCTGAGCTACCTATTGCTGTTATAGCATCTATTGCACCAGCAGTAACACCTTTTTGCTCAACAAAACATGGTTTACCTTCTATAGATACTAGATCTGTAGAATGTGAACTAATAAACCTACGAAACAAAGGATTATCTTTTTGATCTCCATCCTTATCAGTAAATTGCTTTGATTTATCACCTTGTACTAACCAGTTTATAAATTCATGCTTTGCATCTTTGCTATCTGTAGGTGGAATTTGTATCAAAACTCTTGAACCATGAGCGAGGTATGATGGTGCTGGTAATTTGTTATTAGCAGCACTTACTACATCTTTACCATTGCTTACGCATAACCCACCTTGATCAACTACAGTTAATACTCTTTTAAAAATATTTATGGCTTCTTTTTCGCTCTTTGAAATATCTGGATTATCTAAACGCTTTAACATTATAGATGTTTTTTCTACGTCGTTCTTTACTTCTTCTTCAAAAGACATTTTAATACCAGACATTTTACTACCTCATATAATCTAAATAATATTCTATCTTAGTAATACTTAATAAAAGAATTATTAATAAAATACTAAATAGTAATTATTTATTTAATTCCTCAATGACATTTTTAAGGATAATACTTGCAGCAATTTTATCATCAAGCTTATTACGCCTTTTACGTTTTAAATTTAAGTTAAGCAGGAACTCATCTGCCATCTTTGAAGTATTGCGCTCGCAAAACAGTAGAATCGGTAAATTAAATCTTAAAACTAATTTTTCAGAAAAACTAAGTATTCTTTCTACTACTAAACTTTCTTGATTATTATTACTAAAAGGAAAACCTATTACTATTCCTCCCATGATATTTTCTTCAATAAGCTTGTTTAACTCCAATAATATCACATTCTCTGATGATGAGAATATAGTTGTACATGGAGTAGAGATTTGTATTTTTCTATCTGATAATGCTATACCTGTTTTTCTTGTACCATAATCAATTGATAACAATCTTTGATTTTCTTTTAAATTTTGCTTAAAATCTGTAACATTTTTATATATCATATCAATTTTATATTTAACTAAATTATATTTACGTGAGAGAAACTCGAGAAACTCAGAAATCACTATACATAAAATCACTTTATGCAAATGAAGACAATATTCTAAAAACTATTGTAGAGCAAATAGAAATTTCTGATCATTCAATCCAAATTACTGCGGCTGAAGGGAAATTATTGCAATTTTTAATAATACTTAGCAAGGCAAACAAAATTGTCGAACTTGGCACACATCTTGGGTACTCAACTATTTGGATGGCCAAAGCTTTGAATGATGATGGTTTAATTTATACTATTGAAAAAGATATAAAACGCGCTTCTAAAGCAAGTATAAATTTTATAAACAGTAATCATAACCATAAAATTAAACTTATTAATGGAAGCGCCCTTGAGAGCTTAGAAAAATTAACAGCTGAGTATGATTTATTATTTATTGACGCTGTTAAAGGCGAGTATGGTAAATATTTAGAATGGGCTGATAAACATATAAAAAAAGGTGGGTTAATTATTGCTGATAATACCTTACTATCAGGGGCAGTGTTTGATACGACTTATAAAGGAAAATTCAATAAAAAAACTATTAAAGCTATGCAAGATTTTAATATAGATATAGCTAATACTGAAAAATATCATTCAATAATACTACCCACCGAAGAAGGTTTAACTATTGCTATTAGGCATTGAATATCTTTATTGCTTTTTAACTAGGATTTACTATTCATTTTACCAGTTTAGTTACAATCTTAAAGATTCCTATGGTATAATTTTACTTAATATTGTATATAAATACTTCAAATATTTTTAATCAAGAAATTATGACTAGTGATATTACTAAAATAAGAAACTTTGCAATCATTGCCCATATTGACCATGGGAAATCAACAATTGCTGATAGATTAATTGAAAGATGCCAAGGTTTGACTGCCAGAGAAATGGCATCACAAGTACTAGATTCAATGGATATTGAAAAGGAACGTGGTATTACTATAAAGTCACAAACTGTGCAGTTGAAATACCAAGCCCTAAATGGTGAAATATATTTTTTAAACTTAATGGACACTCCTGGTCACGTAGATTTTGCTTACGAAGTCAGCCGATCTCTTGCTGCATGTGAAGGATCGCTTTTAATAGTAGATGCAAGCCAAGGTGTTGAAGCACAAACTCTTGCAAATGTTTATCAAGCTATTGATAATAATCATGAAATAATTCCTATTCTTAATAAAATTGATTTACCTGCTGCTGATTGCGATAGAGTCAGGGCACAAATAGAAGAAGTAATCGGGATTGATGCTAGTGATGCAGTACTTGCTTCAGCTAAAGCTGGGATCGGCATCGATGCTATTCTTGAAGCAATCGTGCATAGACTCCCCTCGCCTAAGGGAGATGTTTCAGCAGCACTTAAAGCACTATTAATTGATAGTTGGTATGATAAATACTTAGGAGTTGTCATTTTAATACGTGTGGTTGACGGTTGTATAAGAAAAGGCATGAAAATTAGAATGATAGCAACTGGTGGTGTATATCAAATTGATTCTGTTGGAATTTTTACACCAAAAAAAACAGAAACTGGTGAGCTTTCAAGCGGTGAAGTAGGGTATATTACAGCTTCAATAAAGCAAGTATCTGATTGCAAGGTTGGTGATACAATTACCGAAGAAAAAAATTTAAACATTGTACCTCTTCAAGGGTTTAAGCCTAATTTACCAGTTGTATATTGTGGTTTATTTCCTACTGATGCATCTGAATATGATCACCTTAAAGACTCTCTTGCTAAACTTGCATTAAATGATGCAAGCTTTGAGTTTGAGGTTGAGAGCTCTACTGCTCTTGGCTTTGGCTTTAGATGCGGGTTTTTAGGACTGTTACATTTAGAAATTATTCAAGAAAGATTATTCAGAGAATATAACCTTGACCTTATTACAACAGCTCCAAGTGTTAGATATAAGTTATATAAAAGAAATGAAGAATTCATGGAAGTTCACAGTCCAAGTGATATGCCTGAATCAAATTTTATTGAAAAAATGGAAGAGCCTTGGATTGAAGCAACTATTTTAGTACCTGATGAATATTTAGGCAATGTTTTACAACTTTGCACTGAAAAACGTGGTGTGCAAAAAAACCTTACCTATGTAGGTAATCGGGCTATGGTTGTTTATAATTTGCCTCTTAATGAGATTGTTTATGATTTTTATGATAAATTAAAGTCTTCTACAAAAGGGTATGCCAGTTTTGATTGGAAACTTGATAGCTATCAAGAAAGTGATCTCGTAAAACTAACTATCTTAGTAAATAGTGAAGTAGTAGATGCACTTTCAATGATTGTTCATAAGAGCAATGCGGAGTTTAGAGGTAGACAATTATGCAGCAGGTTAAAAGATTTAATCCCTAGACAATTATTTAAAATTGCTATTCAAGCAGCTATTGGAGCTAAAATAATTGCCAGAGAGACTATCAGTGCTATGCGTAAGGATGTTACTGCCAAATGTTATGGTGGTGATATATCACGCAAAAGAAAACTCTTAGAAAAACAAAAAGCTGGTAAGAAGAGAATGAGAAATATTGGTAATATTGAAATTCCTCAATCTGCCTTTATCGCAGCACTAAAGCTTGATGGAGAATAATAAATTCTATTACTTTTTAGTTAATTTCATAAATAATTAATATAATTTTAAGCGAGGTGTTAATGTTTTTTATTACTTTTGAAGGTGGAGAAGGATCTGGCAAATCTACCCAAAGCAAACTTTTAGAGCAAAGTTTTTTAGAAGCTCAGTTAAAAATAATGCACACACGTGAGCCAGGTGGCACTGCTTTTGCTGAAAAAATTCGGGAACTTGTGTTAAATACTGAAGAAGAAATACATGCAATGTCAGAGCTTCTAATCCTGAATGCCGCAAGATTTGAACATATAAATAAAAAAATTAATCCTGCGCTTAAAAATGGCACATATGTTATTTGCGATAGATTTGTTGATTCAACGATGGCTTATCAAGGTTATGGCAAAAAGCTTGGTAAAAAAATTGTTGCAATGTTACATAACTTACTGATGCCTGATACTGCACCAAACCTAACTTTTATTCTTGATATAGATCCCCAATTAGGTATTCAAAGATCCATTGCCACTAAAAACACTAATAAATATGAGAATGAAAATCTTGATTTTCATTATTCAATTCGTAATGCATTTCTAGATATTGCAAGTAAAGCACCAACGAGATGTTGTATTATTAATGCACTTGAAGATCAACAAATCATTCATAAAAACATAATTGATACTGTTAATTTTAGGTTTGACTTAGAACTAAAGCCAATTATTTAGTTTTTTTTAAAAAAGTACTTGGCAAAATAAAATTTTTGTTATAGATTGTTTTTACCGATTAGGGGACGTAGCTTAGTTGGTAGAGCGTCTGCTTTGCATGCAGAAGGTCAGGGGTTCGACTCCCCTCGTCTCCACCATTTTTGGTAATCTAATTATATAATTACTTCCTTTCTAATTTTTTTAATTTTTATCTCAGTATAATAAATAAGATTTATATAATTGATCATTTTTATTATGTTCTATAAACAAGACTTTTAAGTGATCTATCCTAATTAACATTTAGTTTGATTATCGTTCTAAAATTTAATAATAAAACAAGCGCAGATATAAAATAAAATATAGGTAGACTAAGTTGCTTATATATAAATAAAAATTTCATTCCGCAAACAAAAACTAAAGTAATAATATAATAATAAAACCCAAAAATAGAAGCTGCTGTACCTGGATATTTTTTATAATTTGTAAGCATTTGACTTAAACAATTAGGCATAATAATTGATACGGTGGCAAGTATTGCATATATTATTACTAAACATAGATACATAAATAAATTTTTATTATAATAATTCAAAATCAACTCACTTCTAATTATGATTAGAAAAATTATAGAGAAAATAACTAGCATTTTAAGAGCTATATAAATTTTCTGATTGGGAGATCTATTCATTTTTTTTGAGATTAATCCACCTATAAAAAGAGCTATGCTCATAAATAGAGATATTATTAATGAATGTGAAAATGAAACCTGAAAATTACTCTCTACATAAAGCGTAATCTGTGAAAAAGTTGTAAATAATACTCCAAGTGCTCCACCTATTGTAAAGCCAATTCTTAAAACATTTTGATCTTTCTTTATTTGCTGGAAACAAGAAATAAAAACAGCGAATTTTGCTTTGGGCGAGTCCTTAAATTCTTTTAAATTATTATCAATTTTTCGTGGTAGATAAAAATATACCAAGCTCAGAACACACAAACCATTCAATGCCAGAAGTATAAATATACTTTGCCACTTTGAAAACTTCATTAAGCTTAAACCCGTTACTAATCCAATTGCAGGAACAAAAGCAATTACTATATTTATTATATTAAACATATTATATCTTTTATTCTCTGGTATGAGATCTCTAATAATTGCTTGCGCAAGAACCGATCCGATACTACATCCTACCCCCTGAAAAAACCGAAAAAAAACCAAAAATATTAACGAGTTACTACTAATACTTAATAAATTTGAACAAATATAAATAGTTAATCCACATATTAGAATTCTCTTTCTTTCAAAAATATCAGCAAGATAGCCCCAGCAAATTGTTCCAATGGCAAATCCTAAAAAATAACTTAGTAACGTATTTTCAAAAAAAGTTTTAGATGTTACAAACACTCCAAGTAATTTAGGTAATGAAGCTCCATAAACAGCTTCATTAAATTGTGATAAAGCTATAAGCAATATAATAATTATTATTACATATAGTTCTTTATTTTGCTTTTTTTGTTTTTTTTGTTCTTTTTTCATTTAATAACTTTAAAACTATTTTTGCTTACTAAATTTGCTAAGTAACTCACAAAGTTTTATTCTGTCATAAGGTTTTTGCAGAAAATTTACCGCACCAAAAGAAATAGCTTTTTTATGCTCTGCTTTATCATGGCTAGCACTTTGAATAATTACTGGAAAATGCTTTAAATCAGGATCATTTTTTATTTCTTTTAAAACGTTAATACCATAAATATCTGGCATCATCAGATCCAACATTACTAAATCAATTTCATCTTTATGCTTTCTTAAAGCACTTAATCCATCTGCACCACCGTAGGCACTAATCATTTTATAATTTTCTGCTTTTAATATCATTCCCAAAATACTATGGCATATTTGATCATCATCAATAACCATAATAGTAAGCGGACTATGTGAAGTTTGATTATTTGATTGTTTTTTATTAATATTATATGGAATTAAAAAATGAAAAGAGCTACCTTTTCCTTGGTTATTGACTGCCCAAATTTTACCATGATGAGCTGTTATTATTTCACGGCAAATTGCAAGTCCAAGACCAGTACCACCTGCTTTACTTTTTGTTCTGCTACTTTGCATAAATGGTGAAAATATTATTTCAAGTTCATTTTCAGGAATGCCAATTCCTTCATCTCTAACAATAATTTCAATGTTATTACCATGTTTTTGTAAGTAGAGCCTTATTAAACCTTCTTTGGTAAATTTAATTGCATTACCTAAAAGATTCCTTAGTACCTGGATAATTCTATCTCTATCAACAATCGCAATAAAATTGATATTAGGTTGAATATAAGTTTCTAATTTTACCTTAGTGCTTGCTAAATAAAGTTCTCTACATTCACTAACAATAATATTAGTAATAGATACAAAATCAAATTCCTGCATATGAAAAATCATTTTCCCAGATTCAAATTTTGAAACATCTAATATATTATTCATCAACAATAGTAATTTTTTACCTGATTGTGCTATTATTTTAGCATTTTTTAACCTTTCTTCAGCTGTATATTCAGCCCAATGTTCAACTAAAAGCTCTGATATGTTAACCACTCCATTGATCGGGGTTTTAACTTCATGGCTAATATTATTAAGAAAATCTGATTTTATAGACAATGCTTTTTTAAGTTCTTCTGATTGTTTTATTAGCTTAGTTGTGAATTTTTTTTCACCAGCTAATAGTTCTTCTTTAAATAGTTGCTTTCTTCTATATGAAAATAAGACTAAATAAATTATAGGTGCGCTATAACTACCAAATATCCTGATTAAAGAGAAAGGAATAGTACCATGCTGAATAAATACAAAATTGAAATAAGCAAGAGTTACGCCAATAATTGCAAGCATTATATAACCAACAACATCAACAAAAAAAGTTAACGTTACCATACCTACTAAACCATTAATTTGCCAAATATTAGAATCAGGATTATGAAATAGCATTAAGAAAAAAAAGTATGGTAATGAAAATGTTAAGACTATATACCAATACAATGGCACTAAAACTCTGATATATTTCATCCAGAATTTCTTTAAAATTAAACCAATACCTAATATAGCAACGATTATCCTCATATTAAGATTTTCGTATCCTTTAGGCTCTGCAAATAATAAATTAAAATAATAAAAGCCTAAATAGCCTATGACAAGAAGATAGCCAAATGGCACAAAAAATACCTCTGATTCATCAGTAGATTTATGCATTTTTCTCCACATATCCTTAATTGAATATATAATTTTTTGATAGAGTCTATTGTTCTGCACAGGATTTAATAAATTGATTTGTAATTCTTTGAGCTAAATCTTTATTTAGTTGAACAAAATCTTTCTGTTTTGTATCACATTTTGCAAGTTCGCATACGCCAAGCATTAAAAGCGCACATACAAGTTGTATTTTGTGTAAAGGCACACTAACACTGTCTTCACCACTAAAATTTAAAGGAAAACCACAATTTAAGAGTTTTATATTTTTGTAAGTAATATCATCATGTGTATTATATATTTTTTTTGATAATTTTCTAAAGTGTACCGCATCAAACTCACGATCAGATGATGAAACACTAACTAAAGTAGCGCCATTTTTTAAAGTATCATAATAATTGTGAATCATCATCCTTGTGCCAGTTGCACCAATTATAATATCAAAATTACTAAAATCTAAATATTCAATATCTGTTTTTTCATGGATAACATCATATGAGACAATATTGTGGTGCTTGTATAAATCAGTAGCAAGTAGTTTTTTTATTTCATTACCAATACTTCCATTACCTACAATTAATATTTCTTTTGATGTTAGTTCTGATATTGAAATTTTATGATCGAGGTTCTTTAAAATTGATTTTGCAATTAATGGCGATTCAAAATCTAATTTTGCCTTTGATAAAGCAACATTCTTAACAGGAAAACTCATATTAACATAAGCAAGTTTATGATAACCCGAAGTAGTTTGCTCAACGCCAAAGATATTTGGATATTTAGATTTTAGAGATTGCGCAGCTGTAAGTAATTCTCCTCCATCATCAAGTATAATTATTGTATCATTTTGCTTAGGTGCCATTCTTTGAAGTTGGCTTTCTAAAAATAATGTAATTGATTTTTTAAATTGTTCATCAAAAGAAAGGTCACTGTTAAATATATTGCTTGAATCACAAACATAGATATCTTCTTTTCTTAAGTTATTCATGACTTCATTATTTGTAGAATAACATTTACCAATAACAGCAAGGTTTTTGGGGTTTAAACCAAGTCTTATCATTGACCTAAACATCATATGAGTAGAAGGTAAAATATGCTGACATGATATTACAAAAACATTATTTAAATGATTTTCTGGGAAAAACCCTTCTGTATACTCTATTAAGGGCAAATAATACTGCTTATTATATAAAATCTCATTCATAAAATAAAATGCTTTAGATTTACAATATTGTTACTATAAACACTAATACATTTTATTAAAGAGTTTTTATTAGAAAATTAATGAGATTTAAGAAAATATATAATATAAATTGACTTAAATTAAGTTCATATTATAAAAATAAAAAACTAGATTGAATAGCGTTCATGAGATTTATTTTTAGCAAATAATGGCGCATAAATTCTCTAAAGACATCTCTTAGAGATGCAATATAGAGCATTAAGTTAGACTTATGCTTATTTAATCATCATTTAGCTAGATTTTAACTAGCCTGCAGCATTTCTTCTAGCATAATGATCAACTTAAATTAGCTATATAACAAGCACGTACTTAATCCATCGCTTCATATTATTTTATACATGGATTGCTGGTTAAGTACCTTTGCTTAAAACAAAAACTACTGGATTACCTTCCACGCTCCATCTGGCTGACGGCAAGCTGTACCATATCCTGATTCTATTTTACCACCAATATTAATTTTTTGAGTAAACTCTCTACAATATTCGCCTACATTACTTTGATATGTTTTATTTATAACCACAGTACCAGAATGTCCGTTGTCAGGGTTTCTCCACACGTTAGTATGCCCCACCCTTGAAGTTTCAAGAGTTCGAATAGTAACATCAGAATTATATTGATGATCTTTTTTATCCATAGCAGCACCAAATGTATTGCCTAAATATGCACCACCTGCTGCTCCAATAAGAGCACCTAAAACCTTCCCATCACCTTTACCAAACATTGATCCTACTATGCCACCTCCAATTGCACCAAATGAAGTGCCCTGTTGTTCTTTAGTACAAGAAGACATTAATAATGCCGCGAAGCCAATAATAGCTATAGTTTTTTTCATAAAATTACCTAATGATTTTCTTTACATTCTAACATATTACTTTAAAAATTCAAATCTATTTTATATAATAACCAGAGTTGGATGTAGCAAGCTGTTGTGGACTCTAGTTAAATTTTGCGCTAGGAGATAGGAGTTATAGGTTAAAAAAAGTCTAGCTAAATGACGATTAACTACCCATAAACCAAAATGAATTTAATATATTACAACAATTAAACGTATTTTCTTACTATTGCTTACTCCAGCCACCTTTTTCATCTTGTTTCCAGTAGAAAATTACACGATTTTCATTCTTAAAAATTTTCCATTTTTCACGAGCTAGCTTCAACTCATTATTATCATTACCATCAAACAAAAAAATTATTTTATTATACCCTTCTAAAATCTCGGCAGTGATATCAAAATTTATAGCAATTTTAGCATTATTCTCTGCGTTTATATATTTATCAGTCAATATTATTGGCTGCACTTTTGCATATTCTTCATAATCTTTGCCATGTGGTATTATGGTCATAGAACTATACGACCATAAATATGCACTCACCTCTTCCATTATATTTAAATCATTAAAATATACACAACTATTTAGTTTGGTTTCTAAGCATTTTTCTAAAAGCTTTGGTAAAGCTACCATTTTAGGTGTAGTAGTTAGATGATAAAAATTTATTTCTGGCTCGCTTATAATAGCATCTTCTTGGTTAGCCATAATTTACCTCGACAAATTTATTTAAAAGCCTAACCCCAAAACCAGTAGCACCTTTTGGTGAAAGCGCAGTACCTTTTTCATTCCAAGTTACACCAGCAATATCAAGATGAGCCCACGGAGTATCGTTAACAAAGCGCTTTAGGAACTGTGCAGCAGTAATACTACCACCTCCTCCGCTTCTAGAAATATTACGCATATCAGCAATGTCTGAATCTATATCCTTATCATAGTCTGGAGACATCGGTAAACGCCAAACTTTTTCGTCTGTTGCAAGCCCGGAATCATATAATTTTTCTGATAGTTCATCATTGTTTGAAAACAAACCAGCATACTCACCACCAAATGTAACAACTATAGCACCAGTCAAAGTTGCAAGATTAATCATGAACTTAGGCTTGTAAGTTGCTTGAGTATACCATAAAGCATCAGCAAGCACTAATCTTCCTTCAGCATCAGTATTTAAAACCTCTATAGTCTGACCACTCATAGATTTAACTACATCGCCAGGTCTTAAAGCATCACCATCTGGCATATTTTCAACTAAACCAACAACTCCTACCGCATTAACTTTTGCTTTTCTGCTAGCTAAAGCTTTTATAGTTGCAATTACTACAGCAGAACCTGCCATATCATACTTCATTTGCTCCATAGATTTTGAAGGTTTTAAAGATAGTCCTCCAGAATCAAAAGTAACTCCCTTACCTACAAAAGCAAGTGGTGCATCTTCTTTATTTTCTGAGCCAAAATATTCTATAATTAGTAATTTAGATTCTTTGCTACTTCCTCTACCAACGCTCAGTAAAGAACCCATACCTAAATCAGCCATTTCATTTTCGCCTAAAGTTTTAATGTTTAAACCAAGTTCTTTTAGTTCTTGAGTTACAATTTCAACCATTGATTCTGGATAGATAACATTTGATGGTTCTGTAATTAAATTTCTTGCAAAATTTACAGCATCTGCTTCAAGTTTTAATTTATTAAAGCTTGCAAGCTCTTGGCTTATTTTATTTGTAACAATATTTAAGCTCTCAAACTTTACAAAATTTTTTAATTTTTCTGCTGATTTATACTTATTAAAGCTATAATTTTTTAAATAAAAACTATAAGCAAGTTTTGCGCTATCAACTGCGGCGATAATTGAAAGTTCTTTTAATTTATTTGCTTTTGCGTGCAATAAAATATTACTACCTAAGCTATAAATTTCTTTTTCTAAGAAATCTTTTTCTTTGCCACAACCAATAATAGTAATAGAATTTAAATCTTCAGCTACAAAAGAAAAAAACTTATCATTTTTTTTACCTGTAAAGTCATTATTTGCTAAAATCTGAGCTAAATTATTATTAAAATACTTGTTTAAAAATATTAATTGCTCGCCACTATCATATTCTTCAAAAAGACAAATTACTAAATTATTGTTTGTTGCTTTTTCAGTAAAATTAATTTGCATAATTTTTTTCCCTATCTAAATTTATTACTACCGGAACATGGTCAGAAGGACGCTCCCAACCTCTTACTTCCTCTAAAATATAAGCACTGATAACTATATCACTTAATAATTTAGTAGTCCATATATGATCAAGCCTTCTACCTCGGTTAGATTTTTGCCAATCACGATTACGATAACTCCACCAACTATAAAGCCTCTTAGGCTCAGGATAAAATTTTCTTAAAATATCTACAAACTCTAGTGAGCTCATTATACTATTTAATTTTTCAACTTCAATTGGCGTATGGCTTACTTCTTTTAGCAGAGCCCTGTGCGACCAAACATCGAATTCAAGTGGTGCTATATTTAAATCACCAGTAATTATCAATTTATCACTCGCTTTTCTATTGCTTAAAAACCACTGAGTTATATGATCACAATAATCAAGTTTATGTTTAAACTTAACTTCTGTAACATCTGGTATATCACCACCTGCAGGAATATAAAAATTGTGAATTTCTATATCATCTTGAATTCTAATTGCAATATGCCGCGCATGATCATTAACTAGTTTTAAACTAAAACTCTCTTTAATTTCAAATTTACTCAAAATTGCCACACCATTATAGCTTTTTTCGCCTTCAAATACTATATGTTTAAAACCTAAATCATTGATTTCATTTTTAGGAAATAAATTATTATCAACTTTAATTTCTTGTAAGCAAATTATATCTGGTTTTTCTTTTTCTATAAGGTTTTGTAACAACCCAAGCCTTAAACGAATGGAATTAATATTCCAAGTAATTATTTTCATAAATTCTTAAGCTATTTATTTGTATAAGACCCTAAGTATACTTATAGCAGTAGATTTAGTAAAATAAATTGTTTTTTACTTTTAGCTGATTCAATAAAAATTAAGAATATCTTAACCTAATAGTTATAGCTTATTAAAAGTTTTTTAAAAGTTAAGGTTGCAAACATGTCAAAAGAAATAGTTATTCAATTAACTGAATTACAAGAGTATCAAGAAAGACATTTTAAACTTCTCTTAGCCCAACTACCTGAAAGCTCAAAAAAATTTATGGTAGATTATTTAGCTAATAATAAACCAAAAAAAGAAGAAACTATAAAATATAAAGATAATATTAAAAGAGCTCAAGAACAACATATAAATAAACTAGCTGAGATTGAAAAAAAAGAACAACGCTCAAAAGAAGAACAAGAATTACTTGATAATCCTGCAGCAAGAAATCTAGCTCATTTTTATCAAACAATATTTAAAGATGATTCAATTATTCCAGTGCTCGAAGATTTAACTATTAACTCCAGATTGGATGGTGCTGATTTATCTGGATCTATTATTACTAACGTTTATTTTAAGACTCCTCTAAATAGTACCTTAAATTTAAGTAACTGTGAAATATATGATACTAAATTTGAAACAAAAGAATATAGAAATACTGGCAGTTATACAAAACCAAGTTATGAACTTGATATTGATTTTCCTAATATGAATAATACTTATGTAGATAGTGACTGCATGGCTACATCTACAGGTTATACATTTACCTCTACAGAGCACTTAACAAAAGTAATGGAACGCCAAGGCTTAGATATAATTAAAGAACTTAAAACTGAGCAATTTGCTGAAACAAGCACTTTAAAACCTACTATTACTAAGCAACCATCTTTAACCGATCCAGTAATTGGCGTAGAAGCTTATATTGATGAATCCGTAGCATTGGGAACCTTAGTTAGCAAAGAAATACCAAATACGCTTGCAAACTCTCAAACTTTACCAGCTAACTCAAACCTTCAAGATCTAGAAGAATATGCTGTAAATCACCGTAAATTTTTAAAAACTCATGGAGGCCTAAAAAAAGAAGAACTCAAACAAATTGCTAAAATTGAAGGACAGTTCAGCGCCTTTAATGAGTCAAATATAAATGATCTAAAGAAATATTATAGTAAAGCATATAGCATCGTTAAAGAAAAAGAAGCAAGTTTCAGTGAAGAAGTTAGAAGCTCCCCTGAATTTAGTAGCCGTGGTAGTTATGCTGAGTATTTAGCAATTACTGGTAAAACTGCCTCTGTTCAACCAGTTTTTCAAGATTTTACAAGAGGAGATGCTATTGATACCAACCTAACAGCTGCTGACTTGACTGGTACAATATTTAAAAATTGTCAAATTTCTGGCGAAATAAATGCTACTACAATTCTAGCAAATGCTATCATAGATAATACTACTTTGCCAAAAGGATTTGTCCCTGATTTAAACACTCCTGCTCCACAAAGTACCGTAGAAATAGTTAAGAATAAAAACATCTTTATTGATGTAGCAACATTAACAAAATATGCAGAACTACACCGCCAATATTTAGCTTTGCAGAAAGCACCAAAAAACGACTCTGAACTTTTTAAAGCAAGGGCTGGGCTTAATCAATATCTTGATCTAAAAGAAGGTCAATTAATAACCTTAACAAGTCATGAAAATCTAGAACCTATTATACAAAATTGTGATCTAAGCCAAGCTGATCTTTCTGGGGTCAACTTTAATCATGCGCGCTTTGAACAAGTTAAATGCACAAATACAAAATTTGATGGTGCAAAATTAGACGAAGCTCGCTTCGAGGGTTGTGACTTTGTAAGTACATCATTTGCTCGATCTACTCTATCTTCTGCTTATTTTGATAACTGTAAACTAGATCAAAAAACTAGCCTAGACAATGCTAAAGTAGATAGCATGTATATTAAAAAAAGTGATATAGAAACATCTCTTTCATCTGTAGTAGTAGAAGAAGGCAAAACACCACTTGAAATTGAAGATTCAAATATTGCTTTATCTTCTTTACCTCAAAATGTAACTTTTAAAAATTCAGTTATTTATCCTAATGAAAGACTCATTCAACAATACGCTGAACAAATTACTACAAGCGAGCAAGAGCCTCAAAGCTTTGCAAGCTTTATTGGTGTTGCAAAAGACCAAAGCATAGTAATTAAAGATTATGATTTTAGTAAACAAAATTTAACAAATGCAAATTTTACTGGCGTTACTTTTGATAATGTAAATTTCAAAGGTGCAAATATTAGCAATGTTAATTTTACTAAGTGCAATATGGATGCATGTGATCTAAAAAGAACAAATTTTGCTGGTGCAAACTTATCAAGTGCAATTATTACAGATTGTAGACTTGCAAAGTCAAATTTTGCTGGTGCAGAAATGAAACATTCCATAATTGAAAGATATCATATAGATCTAAATTCTTCTTTGATTGAAAATAAATATATTTTTAAAGGTGCAAAGAATTTCAGTAATTTAAATTTACATGGCGATTTCCCCGAAGAATTTAAAAATGTTTATACGTCATTAAATTTAAATAATCGTAGTGAACAAATTAGTGCTAGTGCTAAAGTTCTTGCTTCAGTTGCTACAGAAGCTCTAACCCAACCTAAAAATGCAGTTCCCGCAGTTGTAGGCTTGGTTGTAGCAGCAACTTTAGCACCTTATACTGGAACATTAGCACTTGCTGTTTTAGCACTAAGTGCTACTCCAGCAGTAAAAGAAACCGTAATGAATAGTAAAGAACCTATAACTCAAATAGTAAAAGCTACTACTCTAGCAGAACATAAAGAAGCTATGAATAAAGCTCATGATACTGTTAAAAGCAATAAAACAATAGTAAAAAGACGTATTAAAATGTTTACACCTTCTATGGATAAAGTTATAGTAGCTTTAACTATAGCTGCCATAGTTGTTGCAACTGCTTCTACAATGGGAGTTGGTCTTGCTGTTTGTCTAGTAGCTGGCGGAGTAGCAGCTGCTACAAGTTATCTAGGCTATAGCTCAATCAGAGAAAAAGCATTAGAGGCTAAAGATTTTATAAAAGATAAAGTAACTAAATTATTTTCAAAAGAAAAATCGTCTCCTGAATTAGTAAAAGAAGCCAATAAATCACTAGATGTTCTAAACCTACCTTCTACGATTGCAAAACCTACAACCGCATTAGAAGTAGGACAAAATAATACTATTAGTCCATCGGCTACTCCTATCAATAAGCAAAGTATAACTTCTACTCAAAGGAGTAAATAAATTATATGACATAAAAATTGACTATAATCAATTATAATTTATAAAGTATGATATATAGTAAAACTTTATAAAACAAAAAGGTATGTTTATGGTAGTAGGTGATTCTCAGAAAAGATATTTAAAATACCATTTAGAAAGTCCTCCAGATGTTGATATGATGTTTAAGTATGGAAAGATTGGGGGAATAGCAACTTTTATTACTTCTGCAACGATAATCGGTTCTTTAACTGAAAACCCTTTTATTATTTTTTTCCCAAGTTTGTTCTTTGCTATGATTGGTTATTGTACAGGTGAAGAAACTAGTCATGAATACTTGACATTAAATGATCCTCATCAAAGCTCAGATATAGAAATAGGAATTACTGGTACTAATATTGACAGTGATTTTCATATTTAATAACTTATACAATAAATAGCAATTAAATTTATACTAAAAAATAATTGCTATTTAAACTCTCAAGCCTTATAAATTTTTATATATAAATTTATAAAAAACTTTCTATGAACAACCCATTTAATCAAAATGTTAGCAACTGGCAATTCACTATTACTTGCCTTAAGTCCGAACAATATCAAATTCTTACATTTATTGATACATGGGCAGAATCTTTTACTAATTTTGAAATAGATGAAGATACAGCTTTAATTACAGTCTTTTCAAGCACTCTTGAGCTTGCTGATAGTTTTATTCAAAGACTACAAAACTCTTATCAAGATCTAAAACTATCTCAAGTAGTAAAAGTAGAAGACAAAGATTGGGTAAGCGAAACTCAAATAAATTTTAAACCCATTGATATAGGTAGTTTTTATATTCATAGTAATTACTACAAACCAACTGAGAAAATCCAAGATAAAATTACCATTGAAATAGATCCGGGTCGTGCTTTTGGTACTGGAGAGCACGAAACAACAAAGATGTGTTTATCAGCTATAAGTGAATTAAATTTATATCAAAATTCTTTAGCTCTAGACTTAGGTTGTGGCTCTGCTGTTCTTGCTATTGCTGTAAAGAAAAAATTTAACTGCGAAGTACTAGCCTCAGATATTGATGATATCGCCGTAATGGTTGCTAAAAATAACTGTATTATTAATAATGAACAAGATATAAAAACACTGGTAAGTAATGGCTTCTCAAACGAAGAACTTAATCTTAAATTTGATCTTATAGTTGCAAATATCCTAGCAAATCCTTTAATTGAACTTTCATCAGATATTCAAAGCAAAATAAAACCTCATGGGCATATTATTCTATCTGGCTTTACGCTTTCTCAGCAATCCGCAGTTATAAACTCTTACTTAGCATTCGAATTTATTCATCTAAAAACATATGAGCAAAACGGTTGGGTCAGCTTGTTAATGCAGAAATTATAGCTTATTTTCATCTTAATAGAAAGTGACTTTATAAGTATAGTAGATTAGGTTGAGAATTACGCTAAAAGAAGAGCAGAAGGATAAGAAAAACCTTGCTAAACGATGATTAACGACGCATCAAATCCAACTGAACTTACTACAAACGAATAAATTAGAATAAATTCTTAAGATTAGACTTATTTTTTAAAGCATTAATATAATCCAATTGACTTGTTTTTTTTGTTAATATACTATTATAGTGTAAACAACGAATATATGGAGTGTCAACGTGTTTAAATTTAAAACTATTGCTAAAACTGCTTTAATTACAACTATGCTTGCAACTAATGCCTTTGCTATGGAAACTCAAGATACTACTATGATGATGCCTACAACACTAGTTGAATTAAAAGCAACTGTTAAAGATTTTGATGCTAAAAATTTTGCTAGTTATACTGAAACTTTAGCTAAAGCTTTTGCTTCTGTTAAAGAATCTTTAAAGGCTCTTGGTGCAGATGTTGAAGCTACTTATGCTGAACAAGTTTCTGCTTTAGAAAAAGAAATTGAAGATTTAAAATCAGCTTCTGAAGAAAGCAAACAGGCTATGTATACTGAAATTGTAACTAAGTTAGAAAAATTAAGTGATGATTCATCTAAAGCTGCTAAAAATTCTTAAGAATATTTAAAGAATTTAATCAGTCAGATTATTTAATTATAAATCCCCCTCATATATAGAGATATTTTTTATTAATTTTATCACTATCTATGAGGGGTTTTTATTTTTAAATCCATCTATTTTTATATTTAACATAGTGAATTAGGTTAAGATTTATACAATAAATTAAATTGAGATTGGCATTAGATATATTATAAATATGAAATAATAAAAGTAAGATAATGCTATATTCGTTAGATTTAAGAAAAAAAGCTATTACGTATGTTAACAACGATCATACTAGAAAAGCTACCAGCAAAGTTTTTGGAATTGGTATTAGAACAGTGAATAGATGGGTATCCAAGATATAAGGCAGATCAATTAGCTGCAACCAAAGCCAGCAAGTCATGGAGAAAAATTAATCCTCAAGCCTTAATACAGGCAGTTGAGTCAAATCCAGAATATAAGCAAAGTGATTTTGCAGAGTTATTTAAAACTACAACAGTAGCAATATGTTTAGCTTTAAAATCTTTAGGGATAACTCGAAAAAAAAGACTACTCTCTACCGAGAGAGATGAAGCAAAGCGTCAAGTATACTTAGAGCGTATAGCTAACTATAAACCAGAGAAATTAGTCTATATTGATGAGAGTAAAATAGATAATTATCTGTATTATCCATGGGGATATAGGCTTAGAGGTCGACAAGTATATGGTGAGCTTTCAGGTAGGAGATACGCAAAAAAAAGCTTTATTGCAAGTAAGAATGCTAATAAGATTATTGCTCCTTATCTGTTTTAACGGCACTTGCAATACAGAGGTTTTTAATTCTTGGCTTGAACAGGTTTTGCTACCTTAGCTTAAGGCAGGTTAAGTTATAATTCTTGGATAATGCAACATTTCACAAATCAGCAAGAACGCAAAATCTAATTGAGAGTGTAGGTTGTGAATTATTATTTTTACCACCATACTCACCTGACCTCAATTCTATTGAGAAATTTTGGGCTAATTTCAAAGCTAAAATTAAATCTATTATTAATAATTTTGATAAACTTGGCGATGCCATAGATTATGCTTTTAAAGTGCCATTCCATATTTAATTCAATATATTAATCACAAATCAATAGCCCCGATAGTTTTTAATTATAATTGTAATACAAATTTGTTTGAAACTCGAGTGAAGAAGTTTTGGGCTAATATGAAACGATGGATTAAACTAAAAATCTAGAATTTTGAACGCTTATTTGATTCAATAGTTTTCTTTTTTTAAATATGTTATATTAACTTAATCTCTATATATCATAATTATATTGATTTTATTTTAAAATTAGATTAAGATGTTAATCGATATGTAACTCTATTGATTTTAAGATGAGGATGTTATAGTATATGGGTACAAAAAGTAGAAGAATAGCAGCTATTAAGAATAAAGCTTCTTTAAATAACGCTGAAAATCAAAATAATTTAGGCCTTAAGTTTAAAGAATTAGGAAATATAGGCAAGGCAAAGGAATGGTTTCAAAAAGCAGCTGATCAAAACCATGCAAATGCACAATATAGTTTAGGTGTTATTTCTTATAAAGAAGAACATAATAAACAAGCAAAGGAATGGTTTCAAAAAGCAGCTGATCAAAACCATGCAAATGCACAATATAATTTAGGTGTTATTTTTTATAAAGAAAATAATATCGAGAAAGCAAAAGAATGGTTTCAAAAATCAACTAACCAGAATCATGCTGAAGCACAAGAAGCTCTAAGATTTATTATTTACGGAGTATCAAATATAAAGCAAGTAGAGACATTATTGCAAAAAATAGATGATCATCATCGAGATACTATTCTCAAAGAAAAAAGTAATAAAGGTACTTTCCAGAAATTATTAGAGAAAACAGGAATGTTTAAATACATTGTAGACAACAATGATCAAGATAATCAGAATGTAGATATATTAAATGAACTTGATTTATCTGGGGATAACTCTCTTGATCTATAAGGCTTTATAATTATTGTAATAATATTGTATTAAATTAAAAATTGCACTATGGCACTGTTAACAAAATAATTTATATAACTTATCAAAGCGCATGGCAAGCCTTTTATTTTCTTTAAGCCCGCCAAAAAGTCTCTCAATAACATGCCTTTTACGATAAAGTGGAACGTTATAAAAATCTTCTAATGTTAAGCTCGATCCCTTTGGTAGATAAACACCCTTAGGGGGTATAACTGGTTGGGCATTATGACTCTTAATAATATCCTTAACATTTGATGCGGCAT
>DITT01000027.1 GCA_002422875.1 Rickettsiales bacterium UBA6177
TAGGATTTATTTATAAAGAAGAAGGAAATATAGCTCAAGCTAAAGAATTATTGCAAAAAGCAGCTGATCAAAATCATGCATATGCTCAATATAATTTAGGCATTCTTTATAAAGAAGAAGGAAATATAGCTCAAGCTAAAAAATATTACCAATTAGCAGTTGATCAAAATGATGTGGATGCTCAATATAATTTAGATATTATTTCTACAGAAGAAGGTAATATAGCTCAAGCAAATATGTCTTTAGCTGGTGATGATATAAATAATCCTAACGACGATTGTATATAAATAAGAATGGATTTGGACTTAAAGAGTATATTGAGAATTAATCTTTTTTGGTAATTTTTAATATACTCTTTAAGTAACTTATTAGTTTAAAATCTTCTAATTATGCTATAGCTCTGCTAACAAAATAATTTACATAAAATAGAGGAAGAGACCGAACTTAAACATTAGAAGATTTTTATAACGCTCCACTTTATCGTAAAATGCATGTTATTGAGAGACTTTTGGGCAGACTTTAAAAAAAAGGCTCTCTGTGCGTTTGATAAGTTAGATTCCACATTCCATGTTTTATTTATTCTGTTTTTATATGCAAATCTTAACTTAATTTACTATATTGCATAGCGACGCCTAAAAAAAGTAAAAATTCTAGACAAAAAATTTCACTGCCTTATACTTAAATCTTAGTAGCAAGAGAGAGTTATTATGGATATAAAGGAAAAAATTAAGGGATTATTCTCAAAATATAATAGGGAGATGGTATTTGATCTAAAGAAAGTAGATGAAATATTCTTCCCTTATGCATGCCATTACGACCCTAATACAATCCTCACCAAAAATGGTGAACTACTACAAACCATAAGAATTACAGGTTATTCAGAAGATATTGTAGGTGAAGAAACTAGTTTAAGAGAACTAATTAGAAAATCAATTCTTGAGAACATTCAAACAAATAAATTTGCAATCTGGTTTCATACTGTAAGAAGAAAAATTAATTTACAACCTCCAGCTATTTTTTCTAATCAATTTGCAAAAGATGTTAATGAGAGTTGGTCAAGAAAAAACTATTGGTTAGATAAATATGTAAATGAATTATATATTACTGTATTATCTGAAGGTAATAACTTAGATAGTAAAACTCTTTCTAAAGGTGAGTTTATCTCAAAAGCTGTTCTTTTTGAAAAACAAAATGAAAGAATGAAAGAGGTCAAAACAACACTTCATAAAGCAGTAGATGGAATTTTGGCATCATTAAGTAATTTTGGTGCTTATAGACTTGAAGCAAAAGAAGATAGGCATGGTTTTCGTTGCGAAATTTTAGAATTTTTTATAAAAGTTGCATTCTTACATGAAAGAAGAATGGATATGCCAATTTTAGATTTATCAGAATATTTAGCTTTTGGTAAAACAGTGTTTGGTGATAACACATTTCAAGTAGTTGCTAATGAAAAGAAATTTTTTGGTTCAATGCTTACGATCAAAGATTATCAATCTTTTGATGAATCTTTAATTGATGGAGTCTTGCGCTTACCCCAAGAGTATATAATTACAGAAACATTAACATTTACTGATTCTAAAGAAAGTAAAAAAAGCTTTGAAAAAGCAGATAAAGTTTTAAAAATTAGTAAAGATGAATGGCTTTACGAAAAATCAGGTTTAAAGAAAACTATTGAAAGCGATAAAGGTAATAAAACAGACTATGGTTTAAGTCAACTTAGTATGATGGTAATTTCTGAGAAAATAGATCAGCTTGAACATTGTATTACAAATACTATAAAGCAGTTTAATAAGCTTGGTGTAGTAATTATTCGTGAAGATATTAATATGGAAAATTTATTCTGGAGTCAACTTCCAGGTAATTTTGGTTTTATGAGTCGACGCAGAGAAATTAATACTTCAAAGGTTAATGAATTTGCATCATTATATAACTCTCCTAAGGGAAGATTAGAAAGCAAGTGGGGAGGTTGCATATCAATATTTAAACTTGCTGATGGTACTCCTTATTTTTTTAATTTTCATAATAACGATAATGCTCATAGTCTGATTTTAGGAAGTATTGATACTCAAAAAAATTTACTTTGTAATTTTCTAATATCCGAGAGTACAAAACATAATCCAAATATTTTTTATATAGACGAAAATGGCTCAGGAAAATTACTTATAAAAGCTTTAGGTGGTAAATATTTAAACCCTGCGCTAACTGAGAAAAAGGTTGGTGAAAAACGATATTATTGCAATCCTTTGCTCTTAAAAGACAACCAAGAAAATAGAGATTTTTTATTACAGTGGTTTAAGCTTCTATTAAAAGAAATTTCTGTAGATAATTTAGTAATAAAAACAATTATTGATGAGATTTATAAACTTGATAAAAATATTAGGCAGCTAAAATATGCAGAAAATTTTATAAAAGATGAAGCAATCCTTGAAAAATTAAAACCTTGGAGAGGAGAGGGTGAATATGCATTCTTATTTGATAATAATAGCGATGATTTTGAGCTGAACTTTAAAATAATGGGATTTTCATTGCAAACATATGATAATAAGCCTTTACCAATAGACGCTCAAAAACTTTTAGTCTTATATTATATTCATAAGTTTAGTAACAAACTAGATGGTACACCATCAATACTTATTTTAAATGATATGTTACCATTTTTAAATGATGGTGATGTTTTAACTAAAGATAATTTACCTGAATGGTTTGAATATTTAACATACCAAAATGCATCGGTTATTTTTGTTGCAAATAGTGAGCTTAAAAACCCTCAATTAATAGAATTTAAAAAGTATTTTGCTACAGTAATGCTTCTATCAAATTCTAGAAAAATTTATAATTTTAATGAATTTATGGAGCTTAGTAGTCAAGAGATATCTGATATTAATAAAATGGAAATTTTGAGCAGACATTTTTATATATGCCAAGGAAATAATAATTATACAGCTAGGCTGAACTTAGATGGACTAAATAATATAATTTCTATTTTATCTGGTTTTCCTGAGTTTATTAAGTTAATGGATGACGCAATTATTCAAACTGCTGATGATACTACTAAGTGGTTAAATACTTACTATTTTATGCTAGAAGAAGAAATGAAAAAAATAAATGAAAGTACGATTCTCTAAATGATAAAAAAAATATCTATTACCTTTTGGAGCTTTATATTTTCTTTTTTTGCTCTGTCTAATAATTCTAAAGCTTTTGATATACTAGATATAGATATTAATTGGAGTATTGATCAGGCAGGTAATAGTACTTACTTTGACCCCTCAGTTGCAGTGAGTCTAGAAGTTTGTATAAAAATAGATCTTTCTTTTTTTGAAACTAGCATATGTATACCTTCTTGGAATAATAACAAGACACTTGATGCATATGGTGAATGTCGTTTTATGCTACCGTACCCAATAAGAGTATGTGCAAGGACATATACTAAAGATTTTAGTACTGATCCAGCTCCAGATAATGCTGTCCAAGACACAACAAAAACAATGTTATGTGTTTTTAATGATCCTATGTTTCCTATAGATCTGAATGATTTTAATCCAGATCGAATGAGACATGGGCATAATACCAAAGTTGAAAAAAGTTTTACTAATCCAGTACAAGTTGGAGTAGGAACAGCTATACTTGCTAGTGGTGTAGTACCTGGTGTGGGTACTGCAGTTGCAGGGGCGTATTTAATGTATGAGGGTATAAAAAATCTTATAGATCTTATTGGAAGCACAATTAATTATACAGTAATTTCAAATTTAGGCTGTGTAGATATACCTTTTGCTCCAATGCCTCCATTTTATACAGGTACATTACCGTTATTAAAACAAGCGCCAATGCTTTTTAATATCTGTCAACGAGATAGTACTGGTAATGTTTTATTACCAGGAGATAGTAACTTAGGCGATACTCTATGCGAATTTGCAAGCTCTGTTCCGCGCAATTCGTCTACAGATGATACTACTAATATATTTAAAAAATTTAATACACATGAAAATCCTTCTATAGTTTTAAGCTTCAAAAATATTATACAAAAATGCAAACCAGAAGATATAAATGGGGCTCCTGGCATTCTTCCTAAAGAGTGCGTAACAATATTTAATGAAGCTAAATACTTGAATAATGTAAGACAATATATGAGTGATCAAACAAATACTTTGACAAATAATCTATTATTGCAACTAAAAGGATGTGATTATTCTGGTTTAGAGCCTGCTTTTTGTATTCAAAACAATACTAATAACGATATTCAAATTGATAGACTTTTTAGACCCTTGTGTAATATTACAACGCTAGATGGAAAATTCGATGCAGAAAATACACAATGTTCTCTAATAGCATTAAAATTAGATAGTTCTTCAGCTATAGCAGCTGTTACTGGGATTGATTATTCTAATTTTTATCAAGTGCCAGTTTATATTAAAGCAGGAGAATCAACTATAAATAATAGTTTTGGTCAAATTACTGATATGCTTGATGGAACAAACAGTATGATTTCTTTAAAAATGAATTCAAATGATCCAAATAACATAGAAATATATCAAAAATTTAGCGATCGTGCTATGAATAAAATCGGATCTTTTATAAGACCAACGATGCCAAAACCAGTAGTACAATTTTTTAATACAACAACCTTCCATACTAATCCAGGTCTTTCTGTTAGTCTTGGTTCTCCTGCACAAAAAGCAAATATTACTTATGGTATAAAAGACAAAGACCAAGCATATCTATATTTGAATAAATTTACACTTTCAGTGATTGATAAAAATAATAGCGGCACAGCAGGTAATGCTTATGGTAATTATCGAAAGAAGGGTAGTTTTACTAAAGTAAAATTAACAAATGAGCACTTAATAAAAGCTAGAATAAATTTATCTACACCAGATAAAACCTCTTATGGTGATGGCAGTGAATTTATTTATATGGATGGTATTGAGTTTATAGATAATAAGTATATTAGAGGTGGCGAATATGTTTGCCTTGAAGGGTATAAAAACCCAGAAAAAGTATTAGCATTAAAGCAAAGTTTAATATCTAAAAATACAAGTGCTGATTCTACTACTAGTGCCTCTAGCAGATTAAGCGATAGAATTTATCCTCCTTATAATCCTAATGTAATAGATTTAGGTGCGGATCAATTTATTGAAACAAAATTCAAAAAGACCGCAACATCTACATATATCGAATCATATGGTACGATGGTTAATAATTCTTTAATTGGAGATGAAAGATATAAAATAAACGATATTAATCAAGCAGTTAGGTATAAATTACCAATAGAATCAAATTTATGCGTAAAAATAAAAAAACCACAATGTCCACAAATTCTTGAAAAAAAAGCAATATGGAATCCAGTAGATTTTAGTAGTTCTATTATAGAAGCTCAATGCTTAAATAATGATTCGCGTAAAATTACAAGACTATGTCAATTAAAAAAAGATGATAATAATACTGCTGAGTGGAGTGAAATTAATGGAACTTGTAATGATTGGTGGCCTGATCCAAGTGGTTCTGGAAAGTTTCTAAATTTTGCTAGTACTACAAATACAGATGTATACTCGTTAGAGATGACACGTGATACTTGGATAAAATTTCTTAATTCAACTACGGAAAATAATCTTTATAAATCACTTAAAGATAATAACAATACTCGAGTATTTTTCTTGAGTTTTAAAAATTTGATTGACAATAATTTAGATTTATCAAGCAAAAATTCTACAATAAAACTTAAAGAATATCTTTTAAAGTACACGAAATCTAATGATACAAATATAATAACGATTTACCGTAAGGATGATGATTTGTATATAGAAACAGTTATATTTGGTTATATATCATCAAAGAATAAATTTGAAGGAATTTTCTCTCCTGAAAATATAGCAGATAATGTGATATTTGAGTAATTATACAATGATATTTTCTATTAAAAAATTACCTCAAGAAATATTATCAGATATGATGCTAAAGAATATTTATTCTTCCGAATGCCCGATTCACCATTCTAACCTTGCGCTTCTTAATTTATCTTATTATGGCTTCGATGGTAAGGAATATCATGATGGTAAAATGATTGTATTGAAAGATTATGCCACAAATATACTTAATATTTTTAAAATCTTATTTGATAATAAATTCCCTATTGAAAAAATAAAACTAATTAATGATTATAATGGATCAGATGAAGATTCTATGTCTGATAATAATACTTCAGCGTTTAATTGCAGGTTAATTGCAGGTAGTAGACAACTATCTATACATTCGTATGGACTTGCAATAGATGTTAACCCTAAACAAAACCCTTATATTACATTTAATGATGGTGATTTAAAATTATTTCCTAAATCAGGAAAGGAATTTCTGAATAGAAGTAATATAAGGCCAGGAATGGTAGAAAGTTTACTTTTAAATGAAAATAAAACAGTAATTGAAATATTTAAAGAAAATGGCTTTACTATATGGGGTGGTACGTGGAATGATCCTATCGACTGGCACCATTTTCAATTACCACGTACAGATTGTGAACAAATTGCTCGAGAATTATTTTCTAACAAATAAATATTATTCATTTTATATAATCACTATAAAAAAACTCGATGGTAAAATAGAGAATAGAGAATTGTTGTATAATCTATATTATGGAAAATTAATAATAAAATTATTTAAATAAGATGAGTTAAAATCGTAACAATAAATTCTTGATAGTTTTTAGACAGCTGTTTGTTTTGAACTGAAATTAAATTTTATGAAAAAGATTTAAGTAATATTTTGTAAATTATAATTCATTACTATGGTTTTCTTGCTGTCTTATTCTTTTTAAAGAAATATTTGCTGCAAAGTTTATATTATCTTTTTGTATGGAAGATTTATTTAATTGTCTAGCAGCAATAATATCATTTAAGCTTTGTTCTTCAATGAATTTATGCGGTTTTATACCTAAACATTTACACGCTGTAGCAATTATTGGTTTTACTAACATAAATGATAAACCGGCCTCTTCACTAATAAGATTTTTATTTGAGCCATCAGAATTTTTAATATCAAACATTTCTATACTTAGATCAGTTGGATCAATTATTAAATATCTTCCTGTATGATCTGATTTACCATTAGGAGTTTTAGCTTCGATTAATTTTGTATCTAAATCTTTTCTAAGTTCTTCAGAAGAACCATCAATTTTTAAATTAGCAATAAATTCAACAGTTCCAAGTCTACCTGTTTTATTACCTTTTCTAAGTGAAACAGATTCAGTAGTAGTTTTTTGAATTTTAGTTTGAGCATATTGAAAAAATTCTTCATATGCTTCTTTTTCAGCAGTATAAGCAGCAAGATCTTTATTATCAGCTGTTTTGGTTTCTAAAAACCCAGAAAATGATGACCATAATTTTAATGTATCATTTCTTTCTACGATTGCTGTTTTAGCATCAGATGTACTTATGATTGCAATTGATCCAACTTTAAAGAATTGTCCCTGGTTATAAACTGGGCTGTCAGTAGCAAAAACCATATTACTACCTAGAGCAGCTAGAAGCTTATAGTTACACTTATATGCTTCAAGAAAAACTTTACCATTTTTTAATGTAACCTCTTTAATAAGAACTTGTGGTTCATTTAGCTTTGGGTCTGGTTGATTATTGAGGAGTTCTTGTTCTTCTGTTGTTAGTTTTATTTCAGGTAAATCTTCATATTTAGAAATATGATTACCATTCTTATCACAATATATAACTTCAGGTGAATCACTTAAATAATAAGTTCTTTGCTGAACTATCCCTATAGTTTCTGGGCAAGATGCATTAAATTCATTAATTAAGCCTAAAATCATTCGTCTTTCGTGCAGTTTTATATACTATTATTTATAGTAATAAATATGTTATGAGTCAAGTAACTAAAGTTAGTAATATTTTGATATATTGCTATATATGCTTATATAATGCAGAAATTATTAAAGTTAGCCAGAAGACTTCTTTGACCCATATAAATTTATAAAATTTATATAAAATTGATGCAATAGTTAAGCTAATTAATGCAGGATAAGCATAAACCAAAATTGAACCTAAAAAATTAACTATCAATTTAAAACCAGTTAGTGATAGAACAAAACTTATTATCAAAGTAATGACTACTGCTATTTCCCAAGATATTTTTTGTTTTGTTATATCTTTTCTTAAAAACTCTGCTGAAACTCTAATTAAACTTGCCGCTGTAACTAAACATGATAAAAATATAGTTGCAGCTACAATTAATGTTGCATATTTACCTAAAGTAATTTGTGCTATTGTTGCTAAATATTGTTCAGGTTTTATATCACTCAAACTAGGTGCATAATGAGCACCAAGGTAAATAAAACATGCATATATAGCAGTAATTAATAACGCTCCTATCAAACAAGATACTAAGCTTATTTTTAAAGTTTCATTCTCATTTTTAGCAATTTTTTTTAAGAACTCTACAATCGTAATTGAAAAAAAGAAAGTAGCCATTAAATCCATAGTTTGGTAACCTTCATTTATACCAATAAAGAAAGCATTATCAATATCAAAATTTGATATTAATGCTGGAGATTGCTTAACTGCACTATAAACTATAAGTATTATTCCAGCAATTTTTAATGGACCCAAATATTTACCAATAACACCTACAACATTATTTTTTTTGCGTAATATTAAATATATCAAGAAAACAAATATAGCGCTAAAAATATAAAGAGGCAATTGTGGAAAAATTAAACTAACACCACCAAATGATACTAAAATACAACGTGGCACTACGCCAAAAGGACCAATTAAAGATAAAATTAATAAACTTAAAATAAAAGGGGCATACTTACCAAGCAAACCAAAATATTTATCCTTATCACCATGAAAAATAACCATGCTAAATAAGCCTAAAAAAGGTACTAAAACTCCAGTAATCATAAGCCCAAGACCAGCAAATATATATTGATCGCTAGATTTTACTCCTACCATTAAAGGAAAAACTATATTACCAGATCCAAAAAACATGGCAAACATAGCTAAGCTTGCTGTAACTACCGCCCTAAAATGTAGCATAAAAATATCCAAAATTTATATAGGTATAACACCACTTTTATCTAATCGATTACTTTTTATTAAGAGTAATAATATTAATTATGTATCTATTAAATTACTAAAATACAGTACACACTAAATGCATGTTGAATTTGTAATATTGAACTATTAATTCTGTGTCAAAATAAGGCATCACGACTATTTTGTCAAGTTTATAATAAAATTGGTAAAAATATTGATAAAGAGTAATTATATAGAAATTTGGCGCACCCGAAAGGATTTGAACCCATAGCCTCCTGATCCGTAGTCAGACGCTCTATCCAATTGAGCTACGGGTGCATATTGTTAGTAAATTACCTTGAATTTATAGATGCTAAAATTTTTAATACCACAAAGTAATATAAAAATATTTTGAGCATTTATTTAAGAGCCATTATTTAACTTAAATTAGATAAGAAACACATGACTACTTTAAATTTGGTGCCTCTGACCTGACTCGAACAGGTATATCCAAAAAGACAGCAGATTTTGAGTCTGCCGCGTCTACCAATTCCGCCACAAAGGCTACATTTACTTTCGAGTTATTTATAACTATTTTTTTTAAATATGTAAAGAGGATATTATATTTTCTTTGTATTTTTAAAGACTATTCAGCTTTTGCAATTTCTACTTCAAACCTTAAATTATTTTCTTCAATTGAAAGGTTAAATTCTTGATTTAGAAGGTCTTTTTCAAAATTTGAATTTACTTATAACTGGGGCATGATCAGATGGTTTTTCTTTGCCTCTGAAATCTTTTAGTATTTTTGTATTTTCTAAAATATTAGTTAAATTTGAGGAAAGTAATATATGGTCAATTCTTAAACCAAAGTTTTTTTGCCAAGCCCCTGCTCTATAGTCCCACCAAGAAAATTCTTGTGTTTCAGGGTATAAAATTCTAAATGAATCATAATAGCCATTAAAAATAAATTTTCTAAAATAAGCTTTTTCACTTAATGAAAAACATATTGTATTTTCTAGCTTTTCAGCATTAAACACATCAATTTCAAATGGTGCTATATTAAGATCACCACAAATTGCCACATATTCTCCATATTCTAAGATTTTTTGTGATCTATTATAAAGCGCTTCTAAAAACTTGAGTTTATATGTAAATTTCTCACTTAAAAGATCTTGGCCATTAGGTACATAAACACACACAATACGAAAAACTTTTCGCGCTATTGTTAATACTACTTCTAGATATCTTTTTTGTTGTGGATCAGGATTATCCTTTAATTCATAGATAATTTCATCAAATTTATATTTTGAAAGAATAGCTACACCGTTATAAGTTTTTTGTGAGCTAATTGCAATATTGTAACCTAATTCTTCAACTTGTTCATAAAAAAATTTATGCTCTTCAAGCTTTAGCTCCTGTAAACAAATTATATCAGGAGCTTCACTTGAGGCGAGCAACTCTAGCAGTTGCTCGCCTCGAACATTAATAGAGTTAACATTCCATGTTGCTAACTTTAAAAACTTTTCATGCATCTTCTTCAGACTTTGTTATTTTTTTTGTTTGTGCAGTAATATTATTAAATACACTAATAGCTTGTGTTAGCATTCCAGATACATCATTTGCATTAGCAGGTATAATGATAGTATTACCTTTCTTAGCCAGATTTGCAAAAGCTTCGATGTATTTTTCAGCAATATTCAAAGAAGCTGCTTCAGCACCACCTCTAGATTCAATAGCATTGGCAATTTTTTCAATACTTTGTGCTGTAGCGGTTGCAACTTCTAAAATTGCTTCAGCTTGTCCTTTTGCTCTGTTTATTTGATTTAGGTATGAACCTTCAGATTCTAGAACAACTTGAGTTTTTTCAGCTTCTGCTGAATTAATTCTTGCTTGTTTTTTACCTTCAGAGTCTAAGATTTCAGCTCTTTTCTTTCTTTCAGCAGCTACTTGAAGTTCCATCGCTTCAAGAACATTTTGTGGAGGGCTAATATCTTTTAGTTCATATCTCATGCACTGCACGCCCCAATTACCAGCTGCATCATTGATTGAGTTTACAATGTTAGTATTTAAAGTATTTCTTTCCTCAAAAGTTCTGTCCATAGTTAGCTTTCCTATTTCAGAACGCATTATAGTTTGAGCAAGTTGTATAATTGCATATATTGGATCGCTTACTCCATAAGATGCTGCTTTTGGATCAAGAATTTTTATATAAATAATACCATCTATTAAAATGCTAACGTTATCTTGAGTAATTGCTGTTTGTTTATGAACATCAACAGGAAGTTCTTTCAAGGTATGTTTATAAGCAACTTTTTGAATTAAAGGAATAACAAAATTAAGCCCTGGCTTAAGAATTTTATCAAACTTACCTAATTTTTCTATAACCCAAGCTTCTTGCTCAGGTACAATTTTAACTGATTTTACTATTATAATAGCAATAATTACTATTATTATTAAAATTACTTCCATCTAATTTATCTCCTTTATATATAATATATTACCTGTTACAGAATCTACTTCAACTACTTCGTTAATTTCAAACTTTTTTTTATTTGATTTGTCCGAAATTTTTGCTCTAGCTATTGTTCCAGACCATTTAACATTTCCAATTTTATCACAAGTTAAAGTATTTTCATAAACTATTGCTTTATTACCTATAATATTATTATAATTTTGTTTAACATAAGTTTTACGTCTAATAAACATAACCATAAGTAAAATACATATAAGAATTGTAAAAACTACAAGTTGTATAAAATAGTTATTGGCTGCGATTATATTAAAAGCAATGAGTACAGAGATAATCAAAGCTGATATTCCAAAAATTAAGATAAATACTGTATTAAGTATAAAGCTATCTTTTAAAATAAGTATTACACCTGCTATTAGCCAGTAATAATGATTTTCCATATTTATTCCCTAGAATTGCTTATTTTAAAGTTTTTAGATAAGCAATTATATTAGCAATTTCTTGCGGTTTACTAATGCCAGCAAAGCTCATTTTAGTTCCTGGTACAAGCTTGCGTGGGTTATTTATCATTTTATAAAGCGATTCATCATCCCATACACCGCCCAATTCTTGTAACGATTTTGAATAGCTAAAATCTGTACTTTTTGCTTTTTTTGAATTGCTAATTTGCCATAAATCTGGCCCTATTTTAGCTCCAGCTCCAGCTTCAAAATTGTGACACATCGCGCATTTTTTAGCAGTGTTTTTGCCTTCATCAACGTTTGAACTTGCAAGTAAGGCTATTAAATCGACTTTCTGTTCTTCTGCGTTTGTTGAAACAGATGCAGTGTCTTGGTTATTTATTTCTACTTTATAGCCTTTTTGAATTACATTATATTCAGGCTTGTATAATATATCTGTAAAGCTTCCAACAAACATTATAATCACTCCAGCAAGTAAAATTGCTGCTAAAATTTTATTCTTTTCTAAATCTATCACCCCTAATCTCTTGCAAATTAAGTTTATTTATATATAAGCAATATACAATGCTTACGCTTTAAAAGCTAGAGCATTTTACTTAAACTCAACTTAGATTAAATGAAATTAAATCTATTAGTAAAATCAATTGTCCTTATTCCTGGCTCTGGTGAGTATGTATACGTTGTAACTAATGGGAAGCAAGGTGTTAAGCTTGCTATAAATAATTTAAAACAAGATTTTCCTAATGTAAAAGATATTAATATAGCAATTTCTTGGTATGCTTCTTCTCTAGATGCTAAAAATTCTTTTGTTAAACCTTTAGTATTAGATAACCAAGATAAAGCAAGCCAATCTCCTTGGAATGTAGGTTCTTTTTCAAGAGAATATGCAGAAAAAGTTTGCTTTACGCAATTCAAAAGTCCTTGCAGCGGTGGTACACCCTCGGATTCATCAATTACTCAATTAGTAAAGTTCTTACATGAGCAATCTTTTAAATTAACATTTTTACCATTATTACTGGTTAATTTGCCAAATAACAACTGGCGTGGATTTATAACACCTGATTC
Source organism: Rickettsiales bacterium UBA6177 (assembly GCA_002422875.1). Taxonomy (GTDB): domain Bacteria; phylum Pseudomonadota; class Alphaproteobacteria; order Rickettsiales; family UBA6177; genus UBA6177. The sequence continues at coordinate 13,014 of DITT01000027.1, forward strand.
ACAGCAATCCGTTACAAAATTTTTTCAAAGCAACGGTTATAATGATTATATATTACACTATGCTACCTTAAAAGACACTGATAACCGAAGCTTGATATCATATTTTGAAAATTTTATTATTGGTAGTGAATTAAAAGGTTTAACAACTTATAGAGATTTTGGTGCAGCAAAATTTAGTGCTGTTGTTGAACTTATAAATTTAGCAGAAGAAGTAAAAGATCTATCACCTAGAGTTCAGGTTTCTTATGCTGCTAACGGACTTGGCGAATATCACCATACAGATGGTGGCCTATATGCACTTGATGATTTATGGTGCGATAAAAATATCGATTTTATCGGTATTAGTGCCTATTTTTCTTTGCTTGAACCTGGGATACCCCCTAATATTCAAAACACTTTTAATGGATTTACCTCAGGCAAAGATGCAGATTATTATATGTCTGGCAATCAAAAAATTTATTTAGAAGGCCCTACTTGGGGAGCAAAGAACTTAAAGCACTGGTGGTCCAGCTTTCACTATGAAAATGGCAGAAAAACTTGTTATCTTCCAGAAACGAAGCCTGTTTATATATTAGAATTTGGATTTCCTTCAAGCAAACTCGCCCTACACACCCCAGAAGCCTTCCCTTCAATTCAGGATATAAAAGCTGGTAAATTTATTGCTGACAATAATTTGCAACATATAGGCATCTGTGCAGCTTTATTATTCTTTCAATCTCAAAATTTTATTAATAAATCATTTTTATATGCATATGATGCAAGGCCATATAATGAGCTTGTAGCAAAACAATCTTATACGGATCATTCACTTTTTGCTCTTGGTCATTGGTTTAGCAATAAAAACATGCAAGATTTTGAATGTAGCTTACCAGGCAGCGATCAAACATATGATGATTTATAGTGTAAATTCATTTGGATTTTGCTCATCGTTAAATGATGTGCTTTAAATCAAGTTTTGTTAAAAAGCTTTTTTTTTTGACAATCCCGTGTTAGTATCTGGTATTAAATTTATTTGGCAACCTTAGATAAATTATTTAATAACTGTTTTGTGAGATAATTATGAAATTATGGCATAAAGTAACAATTGGTCTTGTTGCGGGTATAATTTTTGGTTTAGTTGCAGGTGAAAAAGCTGCCTTTGTTAAACCAATTGGTGATATTTTTATTAATATGATAAGAATGATTATTATCCCTTTAATTTTCTTTTCATTAGTTTCTGGTATTACCAGTCTTAGCGACCCAACAACTCTAGGTAGGATTGGTGCTAAAGCATGTTCTGCTTATTTATTAACTACAACTTTTGCTATTATAACAGGTGTTGCTATTGCAGTAATTTTTGAGCCTGGTAAAGGCGTAAATTTAGATTTTTCTGAATTATCTACTGCCTCTGTTGTAGATAAAACTTACATTAATAATTTTAGTTTTACAAAATTAATTGTAGGAATCGTACCTCATAATGCAATTGCTTCGATGGCAGAAGGAAATATGCTGCAAGTGGTTTTCTTTTCGATTTTTACAGGCGTTGCTATTATAAAAATGGGCAATCAAGGCAAAAGATTAATAGATATTTTTCAGCTATTTTCAAAATTTATTTTTAAAATGATTTCAATGATTGTTGAATTTTCACCATACGGTGCCTTTGCTCTTACTGCTTGGGTTGTTGGCACACAAGGTTCAGCTGTACTATTTTCGCTAACAAAACTTATTGGTGTTGTGATGCTTGGAATGGTTGTGCAATACTTAGTTTTTGGTTTATTAATACTTGTGTTTGGCAGACTTTCCCCTCTTCCTTTCTATCGTAAAAGCTTTGAGTACCAAACTTTAGCTTTTTCAACGAGCAGCAGTAAAGCTACACTGGCAACAACTATGAAAGTTTGTCAAAATAGCTTAGGTGTTTCTCATTCTAGCACATCATTTATTCTACCTCTTGGTGCTGCAATGAATATGGATGGGATGGCTATTTATCTTGGAATAGCAGCTATATTTTTTGCTCAAGCAACAGGTGTTGATCTTAATTTACAAGATTATATAATTATTATATTAACAGCTACTCTTGGTTCCATTGGTGGCGCCGGTGTTCCTGGTACTTCAATGATCATGCTTCCTATGATATTAAGTGCTATTCATGTGCCAATTGAGGGAGTTGCTTTGATAGCTGGTATTGATCGTATTTTAGATATGGTTAGAACTACCATTAATATTACAGGTGATGCTGCAGTAACTTTAATTATTGATAAAAGTGAAAATCAATTAGATGAAAAAACTTATTATTCATAAAAATTATAAGTTGTGACTTTTTTAAGTAAATGCTATTTTGTAGTAACTTAAAAAATTTTGTTAAATTATAAAAATATTTTTGAGATGAATTATGTATAAAAAAATCTTATTTGCAGTAGATATTAATGAAAAAAGTTTTTGGAAAGATTCTTTACCAAAATTTTTAGAATTATGTAATAATTTCCAAGATAGCATATTTGTTATTACCACAATTGTACCAACAAGTTTTGGTGTAATGGAAGAATATTTTCCGAAGGGCTGGACAAAAGAAGTTCTTCAAAAATCAAAGCAAAAATTAGAAGAAATTGTTGCTAAAAATATTCCAAGTACTATTAAAGTAGAAACTATCGTTGCAAAAGGTGTGATTTACCAAGCTATAATTGACTTATCGACAAAGATTGAAGCAGATTTAATAGTAGTTTCAGCTCATCATCCTGATAGAGGTGATTATCTTTTAGGACCTAATGCTGCAAAAGTTATAAGACACTCTGATATTTCAGTATTAGTACTTAGATAAATATAACTAAGGTTCTAGCTAGAACCTTAATTTAAATTTCTGCCTCAGCATAACAATTTGGTGTTTCATAAATTCTTATTTTAAAGCATTTTATACTTTCATCTTTAAACACTTCTGGACATATATTATTTAGTAAATAATTCGCCATATTTTCAGCAGTAGGGTTATTGTTTAAATAATATATTTTTTGATTGGTAATTTCAGTTATATCACTTCCTAATTTTTGATCTAAAGATGAAAGTATAGTTGTATGATCCCAGTTATCATCTAACCATTTTCCTAGTTTTTCTTTAATTATTCCAAAATCTATTACTACTCCTAAAGAGTCCAGTTCATTTGCAGAAAAACTTGCTTCAACTTTATATCTATGCCCATGCAAAAACTTACATTTGTTTTGATGACCTATCACTCTATGTGCCGCATCAAACTCAATAATTCTAGTACAAATAGTCATTATTAGCCCTATTATTTTTATTTATTATAAATATTACTAAAGCACTCTACTAGCCCTTATAGCATAACTATTAATCTACTATATAATCCATATTCATTGCTTACAATTGTTTTTGCTAGATAATAATCAAATCTATGAAATTTTAGATTGATAAATTATCATTATACAGCATATATATTACTAGAATATTTTAATTGTTAATGAGTTTAAAAATGTCACTAATAGGTAATGCTTGGTATCTAAGTAAAGAATTTTTCTTCGATAAAGAAACTAGAAAAAAAGCTTTTATACTATTATTAGTTTCAATAATATTTGAACTAGTAATTGTATATATAAGTGTCATTTTAAATAAATGGAATAATGATTTTTATAATGCTCTGCAAGCTTTAAATAAGCCAGCTTTATATAAAGCTCTAGGAATTTTTTGCATAATTGTATTATTTTATATGATAGCATTTGTTTCAAAATATTTTTTCCATAGTAAATTACACATTTATTGGCGTCAGTCGATGACTAATAATTATATTAATAAATGGGTAAATGATCATGCTTATTTTGGCAATAATTTATTTAAAACTAAAAACGACAATCCGGACCAAAGAATAAGTGAGGATATTAATTCATTTATAAAACTAACTATTAATATTAGCTTAGGCTTACTTAGTAATATAATATCTCTGATTAGTTTTACAGCAATTTTATGGACTTTATCAGGAGTATTAAAATTTACGTTATTCAGTTTTGATATAAATATTTCTGGATATCTTGTGTGGTTATCTATAATTTACGCAGGGATAGGAACTATAATAACTTATAGAATTGGTAAGAAATTATCATCTATAAATTATGCGCAAGAACAAAAGGAAGCTAATTTTCGTTTCTCAATGATGCGTTTTAGAGAAAATGCAGAAAGCGTTGTATTATATAATGGTATAGAATATGAAAAAAAAGTATTTAGTAGAGCTCTTGAAGCAATAGTACAAAATTTTAATTCATTAATTACTATCAATAAGAATTTAGGATTGTGGACAAGTTTATACCATAATACAACTACTATACTCCCTATCATTGCTGCATGCCCAAGATTTTTTGCTAAAGAAATTCTTCTTGGTGGTTTGTTCCAAATATCTTCAGCATTTAGAGAAGTCCATTCGTCTTTATCTTTTCTGGTCAATAGTTTTACTACAATCGCTGAGTATAAGGCGATAGTATCTAGACTAGTAGAATTTAATAATAATATAGAAAATTGGAATAAAGCTTTATCAAATAATCAAATTAAAGTAGTTACCCATGATAAAAACAATATTATCCTAGAAAATTTATATATTCATTCCCCTGTTGGAGAAGTGTTAGCCAAAGACATTAATTTAACTTTATCGATAGGAGAATCATATTTAATATCAGGTAGGAATGGTGCTGGTAAAAGTACTTTTGTAAAAGCTCTTAAAGCTGTATGGCCTTTTGGAAAAGGAAAAATTACTATACCAAATTATACAAAACTATTTGTTATTCCTCAAAAAACTTATATGCCTTTAGGAAAATTAATAGAAGCAATCGCCTATCCAAAAACTAGTTTAAATGATAATGAAAGAAATTATCTTGAAAGTTTAATGATTAAGCTAAATATTTCTTATTTGATTGATAGGTTAAATAATGAAGAAAATTGGTCTATTTCTTTAAGTTTAGGTGAACAGCAAAAAATAGGAATATTACGTGCAATACTGAGTAATCCTAAAATATTAGTTATGGATGAGAGTACTAGTGCATTAACAGAAAATGATGAGAAACTAGCTTACACTCTTTTAAAAGAAATATTAGTAAATGCAATCATTATTACAATTGGTCATAGAGAATCTTTAAAAATCTATCATACTAAAGAGATAAAATTTAGCGTATAATATTCATTTGAATTCATTATATAATTAAAGTCTAAATTTCTTTTTTTAGAGAATTTAATGCTTCATCAAAATTTAAATATTTAAATTCAAAATTTTCGTTTAAGAGCCTTTGAGGCTTTGCTTTGTAATTACCAAGTAATAATTCTTTACCCATTTGCTTAAAAAATAGCTTAATTATTTTTTCAGAAAAATTAACTACAAACTTTCTTTTAAAAAAACTTTTGAGTTTTTCTGTAAAAGTTAAATTACTTAGATAATTAGGCGAGCATAGATTATATATTCCTTGAGAATTTTTATTATAAACTAAATGGTAAATGGCTGCTATTACATCAAAAATATGAATCCATGAAATATTTTGTTCTCCAGTACCAAATTTAGTACCAACTCCACATAAAAATGGCCAGCGTATTTTTTTAAAGAATCCTCCGCTTTTTCCAATTACAATTCCCATTCTGATAATACAATGTCTTGTACCAAAATTTTTGACATCATCTCCAGTGCTTTCAATAGTATTATATAAACTATAGAAATATGATTTTAAAGGATAGGTATTTTCAGTAATAATTTCTTTATGATTTGGACCATAATAACATAAAGAAGATGCTGTTATCATAATTTGGGGTTTTGCTTTTAAGCGTTCAACTAGTTTTACAAGCTGCTCAGCAGTGTTAACTTTACCTGAATATAGCTTATCTTTTTTGCTAGGAGTCCAAATAGAATATATATTTTCACCACCAAGATTAATAATTACATCTATTTGTTCATCTTCAGAAATACTATTCAAATCTCTGATCATATGGCAATTCTTAATCTTTTTATAAGAAGTTGTGCTAAAAACAAAAACCTTATTTTCACTCTTATCAAGAGCGCAAATAAAATTCTTACCAATAAAGCCTGTTCCACCAACAATTAAATAATTCATAATGTTATTATTTCTTTTAATCTAAAAGCAATATTAATTGATCTAATATGAAATTAAAACATAATTTATAATAATTATGCCATAGAAAGCTTAATCTACTAGATTATAACTAAAAGCAATTTTAGCTTGAGTTTTAAGATTTATTCTAGATTGTTTATAATTAGGTATTAGTTTTGCAACTTGTATCCAAAATTTGTTTGAGTGGTTCATTTCAAGTAAGTGACAAACTTCATGAGCAACTACATATTGTAAAGTTTCGAATGGTAAAAATACTAGTCTTAAATTAAATGACAAATTACCTTCACTGCTACAACTACCCCATCTAGAGGTTAAGTTTCTTACTGAAATTTTATTATATTTAACGTTTTGTATATTAGTATAGTTACTTACTAAAGTTCTAATTTCTTTAGTTAAGAAGTCTTTAAAAAACACACTAATTTTTTTAGCTAAGAACTCTTTATAACCAAAAACTAAAATTTTATTTTCATAAAAACAAGTAGTTCCTCTAAGACTATCTTGATGTTCTATTATATATTTTTTACCTAAAATTTCTATAATTAAGCCATCTTCAAATTTTATTTTTTGCATGTTCCTTTAAACAGCTTCAACCGCTATAACCTCAGGTACGTAATGTTTTAACATTGATTCAATACCCTCTTTTAAAGTAACAGTCGAACTTGGGCAGCCAGAGCAAGCACCTTTCAGTTCTAAATAAACAATACCATCTACAAATCTATTAAAGGTTATATCTCCACCATCTTGAGCGACTGCTGGCCTAACACGATGCTCTATAATTTCTTTTATTTGTTTTACAATTTCATCATCATCTTCATTATAATAAGATTTTTGATCTATACTTGAGTCACGAATAACTTTTCTATCATGAACAAAAAATTCCATAATACTAACTAAAATATCAGGTTTAATAACATCCCAAGAAAACTCTTCATCTTTAGTTACTGAAATAAAATCACTGCCTAAAAAAACTCCTTTAATAAAATCAAATTCAAAAAGCTTTTCTGTAAGTTCAGAAACTGTTGCTTGTTCTTTAGTTTCAATATTTATAGGATCACTTTTGCCCATTACCTCTATACCAGGTATAAATTTTAAGCAATTAGGATTAGGTGTATTTTCTGTCTGAATAAACATAGTATTTTTAGTTAAAAAATTTAAGTACTTTGTTTATACCTTAATATTTACAGCATTTAAAGTTTAAATGCATAAGTTATTTAAAAAAATACTTTTAAAGTTAAATCTGCGAAAAAAATATAGCTTACACAAAACATAGCAATTAACAATAATATAACTATAATTCCATATCTAGGACTATCAATTATTTCACTTGTTTCATCAGCATACATAAACTTTATTAGTCTTAAATAGTAAAAGGCTGAAACTGCAGAAGATAATACTGCTATTATGGCTAAAATATTACCAAATAAATCGTTACTAATGATTTCTCTTAAAATATAAAATTTAGCAAAAAAACCAGCAAAAGGTGGTATGCCTATCATTGAAAAAATTATTATACTAAATAACACAGCTAAAATTGGGTTCTGTGCTGCAATTCCCTTAAATGCATATATTGAATCTTTATAATTTCCTTTAACTCTTAAACATAAAATAATGGCAAAAAAACCAATAGTAGTAAGCGTATAAATTATCAGATAATTAATTACATTTGTTCTTGCAACATAACCACCACCTATAAATCCAAGTAAAATAAATCCCATATTTCCAATAGAACTATATGCAAATAATCTTTTAATACTTGTTTGCATAATTCCACCAATACTACCAACAATTAAAGACAGTACAGCAGCAGCTATAATTACTTGCTCATAATAAGAATAATTATCAGCAAAATTATTTAAAATTTGATACTGTAAAACTATAACACTTGCAAATTTAGCAATCGATGAAATAAATAATGCAGCATGATTTGAACTTCCCTCCAAAACATCTGGAGCCCACATATGAAACGGTGCTGCTGATATTTTAAAACAAAAAGCAATTATTATTAGAATAAGCCCTATGATTGCACCTAGTGAGGCCTTTGAAAAAGTATCAATATTTACAGAATCTAAACTATTAAAATCAATAGAACCTGTAAAACCATAAACTAAAGAAACACCATATAAAAAAATACCAGAAGCAATTGCTCCTAAAATTAAATATTTAACCCCTGCTTCACTCTGAGTTAAAGAATCACGATCAAATACTGCAAGTAAATATAAGCATAAGCTATATAGCTCAAGACCCGTGTATAATATTATAAAATTCTTGGCAGATAACATAATACTCATGCCAAGCAAGCTAAAAGCCATTAATAAAACATATTCAAATTTATAAATATTATTTGTTAAATTAAAATCAGCAAGATAAAGCAAAGTTATCAATATAAATAATAAATATAGAATTATTTTAGCGATGATAATTTCTTTATTTAGCAAGAAGCTATTTAATAAGACTTCATTATAATTATTTTTAAAAAAGTAAACTAATATAGCTACTCCCAAAAATGCCATTAATATAATGAAACAAGTAATAAATTTAGTAGTATTTTTCTTATTAAATACCCCTATTAAGACAGAAGCCAAACCTGAAAATAGCACTATTATTTCTGGCAAAATTCCCTTCATTCCTGTTAGAGCAGTTCCCATATACATAAATTTATCTCACTATATTATTAATAATAGTTACTACAGGTTCAATTTTACTAGTTATAACAATCGGATAAATACCTAGAATGATAATTAAGGCTACTAACGGTAAAAATGCTAATAATTCTAAGTAAGTTAGATCCTTAACATCTGTAATTTTAGCTTTAAATTCACCGTAAATTACATTTTTAACTAAAGAAAGCATATATACTGCTCCCAAAACTATTCCTAGACCTGCAAATAATGCTAAAAATTTATTATGCATATAAATACTCATCAATACAAGAAACTCACCTATAAAGCCAGAAGTTGCTGGCAATCCGATTGAAGCCATAGTTAAAAATACGAAAATTAATGAGAATCTTGGCATTACATGTACAATACCGCCAAGTTCTGAAATTTGTTTAGTATGAAACCTTTCGTATAAAATCCCAACTGCAAAAAATAACCCTGCAGAAATTAAGCCATGGCTAATCATTTGAAATATAGATCCGGTTATTCCTATCGTTGAATTCGAGAATATTCCTATAGTAACATAGCCCATATGAGCAATTGATGAATAAGCAATCATTTTTTTGATATTATCTTGAGCCATCGCAACTAGAGATGCATAGATTATAGCTATAATACTTAAAGTAAAAATGATTGGCGCAATATCTTTCATAATTTGCGGAAAAAGTGTTAAACAAAATCTAATCATTGCATAAGCGCCAAGCTTAATTAAAATACCAGCCAGAATCATCGATCCTGCAGTAGGTGCTTGCACATGTGCATCAGGAAGCCATGTGTGTACAGGCCACATTGGGATTTTAATTGCAAAAGCTATTAACATTGCAATACAAAGATATAGCTGCACTTTATAATCAAGAAATTGAATTTCTTTGACTAAATTTAAAATATTTGTTGCACCAACATACTTAAAGATAAAAATAATTGCAATTAGCAACAATACAGATCCTGCAAAAGTATATAAAAACAACTTTAATGCTGCAAATCCTCTATTCTCACTACCCCAGCCAAGAATAAGTATAAAAATTGGAATTAAAGAAGCCTCAAAGAAAAAATAAAATAAAAATAAGTCAATTGCAGTAAAAGCCCCAATAATTAACGCTTGAAGCATTAGGAGACAAATATAATATCGTTTTATTTTTGTAGTGATAGTATTAAAGCTTACGATAAAACAAATTAAAATTAAAGCTGAAGTTAGTGATACAAATAATATTGATAAATTATCAAACCCTAAAATAAAAATTTCATTTAAAAAATTTGAGCCTATTATTTGATTCAGCTTTAAATACTGAGTTTGCTCAGTATTACTATAACCTTCTATATGAATAAATGCACCATAATCACTCGATGTAGCAAATATAAACATGCAAACTAACATCATGATTGATGCAGTTGTTATAGCGCTAAACTTAATAATTTTTTGGTTTCTTTCTGGGATAAATAAAATTATCAAAGAAGTTAAAATTGGTAGAATTATCAAATATAAAATTATAGGCATAAATTGTTTTCCATTTAATATAATTTAGACCAAATAAACCAGGATAGAATTACCACCACTCCTACAAGTAAACTAAAGGCATAATGATATATATAACCGCTATGTATTAACCTTAATCTTTGAGCAAATATATTTACAACATTTACAATCCCTAACGGACCGCAACCATCGATAATTTTTATTTCAATAAGAGTATTTGTAATAGAAGCAAGTTTTTTTAGATTATTTACAAAAATATACTGATAAAACTCATCAAAATACCACTTATTAAATAAGAAATTATGTAGTTTTTGCCATTTTTGTTTTAAGTCATTTAAATATTCTCTTTTTAAAGTAACATACACAAAGACTGCAAATATTAACCCCAAAAGCGAAGCAATTAATGGCATATATTTAATTAAAAATGGTAAAGCATGCATGTCAAGATATTGTGACTTTATAATATCAACACTAATGCTATCTAACCAAAAATTTGAATTTGATTCAACTATTCCCATTTTATAAGCAAGAATACCACTAAATATCGAACCAATTATTAGCAATATCATTGGTAATAACATTATTTTTGGCGACTCATGTGGTAGTGTTAAGTCTGAATAGTTTTTTTGCCCTGCAAATACTACTATCATTAACCTCCAAGAGTAAAATGAAGTTAAAAAAGCAACTAATACTCCAACATAATAAGCAAAATTACCAAAATATGTTTGGCTTGCAAATGCTGACTCTAAAATTGCATCTTTTGAATAAAACCCTGCAAATGGATAGAAACCAGAAATAGCAATTGTGCCTATTAAAAAATAAATAAAACTTATTGGCATTTTATTATAAAGCCTACCCATTTTAAATATATTTTGTTCACCGTTTAAGCCATGTATTACCGAACCTGCACTTAAAAAAAGCAATGCTTTAAAAAAAGCATGTGTCATTAAATGAAACATTCCTGCATTATATGCTCCAACTCCACAAGCAAAGAACATATAACCAAGCTGACTACATGTTGAATAAGCAATTATTTTTTTAATATCAGTTTGTACAATTGCAACCGTTGCTGCAAATAATGCAGTTATCGCACCTATATAAGTAATAAGCTCACGAGCAATTATTGTTTGATCATATAGAAAAGAAAATCTAGCAATTAAAAAAATACCAGCAGTAACCATCGTAGCAGCATGGATAAGTGCTGATACTGGGGTTGGGCCTTCCATTGCATCTGGCAACCATATATGTAAACCAATTTGTGCTGACTTACCCATTGCTCCTAAAAACAATAATATTCCTATAAATTCTAGTGCTTTAATATTAATACCAAATAATATAATTTGATTATCAGTAATAACATTTAATTTATTTTTTATGATTTCAAAATCAAAACTGCCAAAACAATAATAAATTGCCATTATCCCGACTAAAAGAAATAAATCTCCAACCCTATTTACAATAAAAGCTTTTTTAGCAGCTAAGTTAGCTGAGTTTTTATCGTACCAAAATCCAATAAGTAAATATGAGCTTAAGCCCACTCCTTCCCAACCGACAAAAAGTTGTAACAGATTAGAAGATACAACAAGAAGCAACATAAAAAATGTAAATAACGATAAGTAAGCCATAAATCTTGCTTGCGACTTATCATTCCCCATATAACCAATAGAATAGCAATGCACAACTGCTGAAACATTAGTTATCACTATTAGCATTAAGGATGATAGCTTATCAATTTTAATTTCCCAACTTGTACTAAAGTCAGAAAATTTTATAAAATCACCTATTTTTAGCGTATAAGAAGCATTACTCGAGATAAGATTTATAAAAATTATCCATGCTAAAATTGCAGTTATTGTAATAGCACAAGTAGCAAATATTTTAGAATATCTTTTATTACAATTTATTAAAAATAAGCCACAAAATACCGCGCTTAGAATAGGTAGAAATAAAAGCCAAAACTCAAGCATATTTACCCCTTTAATTTGTTTAAATCTTGAATTTCGATATTCTTATTATTTTTATAGCATACCATAACAATTGCAAGCCCTATAGCTGTTTCAGCAGCAGCAACAGTTAAAATAAAAATAGTAAAAATATGCCCTTGAAGGTCTTTAAGATGAGCCGAAAATGCTATTAGATTTATGTTTACTGCAAGTAACATTAGCTCTATTGCCATTAATATAATTAACAAATTTCTTTTATTTAAAATAATTCCTACAATGCCAATTATAAAAATAATAGCACTCAGCAATAAATAATGTATTAACTCTACTCTAAAAGTAAGGCTCTCGATTAAAGCTTCCATTACTTAATCCCCTTTTTGAATTCTACTTTCACAAGCTTTAAGCCATTTTCTTTATTTCTTGCTAATTGCTGATTAATATTTTGCTTTTTTGTATTTAGTCCTCCATTACTCTTAAGAGTTAGAACTATTGAACCAAGCATAGCTACAAGCAAAATTACACCTGAACAAATAAATGCAACGCTATAATCAGTATATAAAACTCTGCCGATAGCTTGTATATTATTTTCGCTTGCAATAATTGGCAATTTTGTACCTTCTAAGATCAAATCTGAAGTAACTGAATGTTTGAATACCAGATATAGATCCACAAGTAAAATGCATCCAAGAATAATACTAAAAAGAATATATCTTAATTTACTAGATGGTTTTGTTGCATCTTGCTTTATATCAAGCATCATAACAACGAATAGAAAAAGAACAGCTACCGCGCCAACATAAACTACAACAACCGACATCGCAATAAACTCTGCTCCAAGCAGCATAAATAAACCAGCTGAAGCAAAAAAACATAAAATTAAATTTAAAGCAGCAATCACTTGATTTTTGTGAGTTACAATTACAAATGCTGAAATGATCATAATTAACGAAAAAAAGAGAAAGCAGCTACTATAAACTAACATATTAACCCTCTAAATTATTTTTTTGTATATTAGTTTTAGCAATATTTTGTAGGATCTGCTGTTCCCATTTTTCTCCATTTTTTAGTAATTTTTCTTTATCATAAAGCAATTCTTCATGAGTATAAGTTGAAAATTCAAAATTTGGAGTTTCTACAATAGCATCTACTGGGCAAGCTTCTTGGCAAAGCCCGCAATAGATGCATTTAGTCATGTCTATGTCGTATTTGGTGGTTCTTCTTGAACCATCTTCACGCTCTTCTGCTTCGATTACAATTGCTTGTGCTGGACAAATTGCTTCACATAATTTACAGGCAATACATCTTTCTTCACCACTTGGATATTTTCTAAGTGCGTGCTCCCCTCTAAATTTTGGGCTTATTTTTCCCTTTTCAAAAGGATAATTAATAGTTACTTTTTTTTTAAAAAAATATTTTAAAGTTAGCAACATTCCTGAAAGAAGCTCTAGTAAAAAAAATGACTTTAAAAACTTTAGCATAAAACTTTTTTTAACCTTAAATAATTGGTAATAAGTTATTAAATTTCAAATAAGAAGCAACAAGTACTACCCAAAACAAAGTAAAAGGTAAAAACACTTTCCAACCAAGTCTCATCAACTGATCGTAGCGGTATCTAGGAAATGCCGCTCTAACCCAAATAAAACAAAATAAAACTGCAGATACTTTTAAAGCAAACCATAAGAATCCTGGCACTAAATTAAAATAATAGCAATCTATTGGCGCAAGCCAGCCTCCTAAAAACAAAATAACTAACATAGCACTTGTTAATATCATGTTGGCATATTCTCCTAAAAAGAACAATGCAAATGACATTGAAGAATATTCAACATTATAGCCAGCAACAAGCTCAGATTCAGCTTCTGGTAAATCAAATGGATGGCGATTTGTTTCGGCTAAAATTGATATAAAAAATATTACCATCATCGGGAATAACATTAACTTTACAGACCAATGCATTGATTTTTGAGCAATTACTATTTCGTTTAGATTCAATGTTCCTGTAGCAAGCAAAACTGTAATTATTACAAGCCCTATTGAAACTTCATATGAAATCATTTGTGCTGACGATCTAATTGCACCTAAAAATGCATAATTATTATTACTAGACCAGCCAGCAATAATTACTCCATATACCTCTAAAGAAGAAACAGCAAGTAAATATAAAACTCCTAAATTTATGTCAGCAATTACAAAATTTGCAGATGTAGGAATAACAGCCCAGCCAATTAAGCTTAAAGTAAAAGTTATAATTGGAGCAATAATAAAAGTTATTTTATTTGCTTTGTTAGGAATAATAACTTCTTTAAACATCAATTTAATAGCATCTGCAAAAGGCTGAAATAAGCCTAGTGGCCCTACCACATTCGGGCCTTTTCTTAGTTGCATTGCCGCAATTATTTTACGCTCAAAATATGTTAAATAAGCTACACATAAAATTAAAGGGATAGTAACAGTTAAGATTTTACCTACTATAATAAGAATAGGGAAAATATAATTTGCTAAAACATACTCGCTTATCATCTTCAATCTCTCACAAATTCTTTAGTACAATTTGCCATATTGCGTGATGATCTTGAAATAGGATCAGTCATATAAAAATTATATTTTTTAAGTTGTATTTCATTATTGTTTATTTTATAAGTTTCATTATATTTCAATATATTATCGCAGTAATTTAGCCCATCACTTGCAAAAATTGGATAATTTTTAATTAGCTCTTCTTGTAAATCAGATAGATTTTCAATATTTGTGTTAAAGCCTAGAATTTGAGCAATTTCATTAACTATTAAAAAATCTTCTTTTGCTTCACCAGGAGGGAAAACAGCACGTGTTGTTTTTTGAATTCTGCCTTCTGTATTAACATAAGTTGCTGATTTTTCGGTAAATGCTGCCGCAGGTAACACAATATTTGCATTACTGGCGCCATTATCACCGTGATGACCAATATAAACAGAGAATATATTTTTAAGTTTAGTAGTATCTATTTCATCACCACCTAGCATTATAACTGCTTTTATTTTTTTATTTTCGCATTCATCAAGTAAGCTATTGATATTTTTGTCATTTTCTTGAACAAATCCAAGATCAAGCCCACCTACTCGTCCTGCAGCATTATGAAGCACATTATAGCCGTTCCAATCTTCTTTTATAAAACCATATTTACATGCTATCTGCTTACAAATATCTATAACTGAAAAAGCATCTTTGCGTGCTATTAAATCTTGACCTAAAATCATCATTGGAAAATTGGCTTCTTTTATAGCCTTAACTATCTTATGGTTACCATTTAAAATATCTTCTAACACCTTGATATTATTACCAAGGTTTTCATAAGTATAATTAAGATTATTTGCTTCACCGAGACAAAATACCGGATATTTTTTTTGTAAACTAGTTTTACGAATACGTGCATTAATTATTGGTGCATCATATCTAATGTTTGAACCTAGAATCAGACATAAATCAGATTTTTCAATGCCTGCAATAGTTGAATTAAATAAATATGTATTTCTTGAGCCTTTCTCAAGTTTTTCACCATGAGTTCTACATTCAAAATTTTTAGAACCTAAATTAACAAGTAATTTCTTAAGTAGAAAACTTGATTCAACATCAGCTAAATTACCTGAGATTGCAGCTATTTCTTCACCTTTTAGATCTGCTAAAAATTCTTTAATAGATTGGTAAGCTTCTTTCCAAGTTGATTTTTCAAGCCTATCATTCTTACGTATCATTGGATAAAGTAGCCTTTGCATTTTTAAGCCATCATAAGCAAAGCGAGTTTTATCAGAAATCCATTCTTCATTAATTTCTTCGTTAATACGTGGTAAAACTCTCATTATTTCACCTTGCCTAGAATCAACTCTAATATTACTACCTACTGCGTCGAGTATATCTATAGTCTCTGTTTTTTTAAGCTCCCAACTTCTAGCTTTAAAAGCATATGGTTTTGACGTAAGAGCTCCAACAGGGCATAAATCAATCATATTGCCTGAAAGTTCAGAGGAGACTGCTTTATCAATATAAGTAGTAATTTCCATGTCTTCACCACGACCAATAGCACCAAGTTCATTATCTCCAGCTATTAAATCTGAAAATCTAATACATCTTGTGCAGTGAATGCAGCGCGTCATTTGCGTTTTTATTAGCGGACCAAAATCTTTATCCTCTACTGCTCTTTTTTCTTCTGCATACCTACTTCTATCGCTACCATAAACATAAGCTTGATCTTGTAAATCACATTCCCCCCCCTGATCACAAACTGGGCAATCAAGTGGGTGATTAATAAGCAAGAGCTCCATTACGCCTTCGCGCGCTTTTTTTACTCTCTCAGTAGTAGTTTTGATTTTCATACCTTCAAAAACAGGTAAAGCACAAGAAGCTTGTAACTTAGGTGATTTTTCTATTTCAACTAAGCACATTCTGCAGTTTCCTGCTATTTCTAGTCTTTCATGATAACAGAATCTTGGTATTTCAAGGCCAGCTTTTTCACAGGCTTGGAGTACAGTTAAATTTGACTCAATTTCCACTTCCTGATCATCAATATAGACTTTTATCATAGGGTTTCTCAAAAACTTATTTTTAAAATTACAAACTATCTAACAAATTTATTGAGATTTTTTTTCATCTTTAGAAAAAATCATTTTACTAATTAACGATTCTAAATTAACTGAAGATTGAGTAAATTTAATTTCATCACCATCTTTAAGATTTTCTTCTTCAGCACCTACTTCAATAGTTATAAATTTATCACCAAGTAAACCAGAGCTTACAATATTAGCATTTGAATCTTTTGGTATTTTTATATCATTACTAATTTTCAATTTTACAAGTGCGTTGTATTTATTTTGGTCCATAACTTTATCTAAAACAACACCAATTTTAACACCAGCTATCGAAACATTACTTCCTGTATCGATTCCTTCTGCATTAGAAAATCTTGCTTCAATTAAATATGTTTCATCCATAGAGCTAAGTATTTTAGTTTTATTCATTACAAGATTAACAAAAAAAACTGCAATACTAATAACTATAGCCCCTACGATTGTTTCAAAAACTCTTTGTTTCATAACATTTTATCCCTTTTATTACTTGCTGTGGTTGTTCATTTGTTAAATAGTGGAGCCAGTAATACCAATCTGCTGGTAACTTACTAGGATCCATTTCGTTTTTATATAATACAGCTCTTTTTTCACAATTTGCTCTATTTTTTTTATAATATTTATTACCCAATAAATCTGCTGCAACAAAAATATAAAAAAACTTATACTTTAAGGCATTAATATAGCAAAGCATTGTACTCTATCTTTTAAACTATTTAATTAACTCCGAGTATATAATTAATAGAATATATTTTCTAGATGTTTTTTGCCCTTATGCTTAATAGCTCATATTTTTCTATCTTTACAAAATTTGAGAACCTACTCTCATTCTAAGATATTCAAATTTTTGCAGATTAATAAAGACCCTTGATTGATGTATTGATATAATATATTTTGTTTCATTTAATTCTATTCTATAGAGTAATTATGTTTATAAAAAAAATAAAACATCTAATGCAATATTTCATTTTATTGATTGTGGCGCGTATAGCTTTGTTATTTAGTTTTACAGCGACCTCTAAGTTTTTTGGCAAATTATTCAAATTTATCGGACCTAGAATAAAACTATACAAAAGAGCTTCAGATAATATGTCTTTGGCTATGCCAGAACTTCAAGGTAAAGAAAAACAAAATATATTACTCGATATGTTGGAAAATTATGGCCATTTCTTTGGTGAGTTTTTACATATATCATCACTAACTGATATTGAGTATAACAAAATTGTTCGTGGCCATAATCTACAAAATTTAGATTATCTTAAAGATGGTGGTTTCATTTTTAGTGCACATTTCGGCAATTTTGAAATAGCTACTAGAATTTTTCTATCATTAAATAAAAATGTTACAGTTGTTTATAGAAAAAATGATAATATTTACATTGATTCTTTTATACAAAAAACAAGAGAAAATCATGGAGTAAAATTTGCAAGTAAAGGTAAAGCTATTAGACACTTAATACATGCACTCAAGTCAAAAGAAATTGTCATAGTATTTATTGATAAAATGGATAAAAAAGGTATACTAGTACCTTTTTTTGGTCGTAATGCCCTTACGAACGATTCAATAGCCAAACTTGCTATCCAGTATGATGTACCTTTGGTGCCATGTTTTACTGTTAGATCTCAAGATAAAAAATATATAGATGTCTATATTGAGTCACCACTAAAGAGCAAATCAGTATTTGAGCTATGTATAGAAATTAATAACACATTTGAAAAATGGATTAGAAAATATCCAGCACAGTGGTTTTGGCATTTTAAAAGGTGGAATTAAAATCCTAATTTTTAAAAAAAAATTATAAATCATGCTAACTAAATAAAACTACAATTTATCATTGACATTTTTTATTCCGATTATAACCTTTATTTCTAATAGAAAATTGTGATGTAGGTAAAGAATGAAAAAATTAATTATAATCCTGAGTTTGTTTTTTACTTCACAATGTTTTGCAAATACAGAGGAAAATATGGAAAATAAAATTTATATGGATTTAAAAGATGGTAGAGTTACTATCGAATTACTACCAAACCTTGCCCCAAATCATGTAGCAAGAATTAAAGAATTAGTAGCCGAAAAGTTTTATGATAACATCGTGTTCCACAGAGTAATCGATGGTTTTATGGCGCAAACTGGTGATCCTACTGGCACTGGTGCAGGTGGTTCTGGTAAAAAAATTGATGCAGAATTTTCAAATGAACCTCATTTAAGAGGTGTGGTCTCTATGGCTCGAGCTGCTAACCCAAACAGCGCTGATAGCCAGTTTTTTATAGTACTCGCAGACTCTACCTATCTTGATAATCAATATACTGTTTTTGGCAAAGTAACTGAAGGCATGGAATTTGTTGATAAAATAAAGAAAGGAAACTCAGCTCAAAATGGTACAGTTGAAAACCCTGATAAAATAATAACCATTACGCTGGCAAAATAGCATAAAAAAAAATTTGGGGAGATTAAAAATGACAAATCAATCTCCTCAATCTTCTAATAATAATTTATTCCCTTCGTTTGATTTAAACTCTCTATTAATTTATTCTGCATTAGTAAAAGCATTTTCTGCAGTTGTTTCCACTCCTTTTGAAAATTTTAGAAGCCAAGCACAAACGAATCCTAAAAACTATCAAGGAATGTTTTATACTGCAAAAAGATTAGGAATTACAGAATCATTCAAAGGAGTTTCACTTAATATATCACTAGGTATTATTAAACAATGCGGATATAGAAATTATTTTATGGTACTTGCAACTCAATATAATTTATCAGCTACTCAAGCAGCTTTTTTATTGACCCTTGGCGACTCAGCAGTAGCTCAGCCACTTATAAGATTAAAAACCCATTACACAACTTCAAAAAATATTTCATTATATGAAATTGCTTTAAAAGAAAAAAATCCTATTAAATTTTTTACTTCGATGTCGAAAGGTTTCTCAACAAAATTTACTAATGATTTATTAGCTTGGAGTGTTTTTTATAGTTTTGACCCATTTATTAGAAGATATGCAAGAAATAACTCATCTACAGATGTTGGATATTATGGCATAATCTTTGGTGGATATGCTATTGCTGGTTCAGTTACTGAAATAGCTCTTGCACCTCTTAAATTTTGCCTGACTCATGTTCAAAAATATGAACAACCAGTTAAAGCTGCAAGCCCAGCAAGTCTTTTAAAGTGGGCTATAAAAAATCATGGTCGTCAAGTATTTGCAGGCTCAGTTCCATCAATATGCTCGGCTGCTTCAAAGCTTTTTACCACCAGTCTTATTCAAGAAAGAATAAATCAAAAATATAAACCTACCAAAGAAAGGTAAGATTAAAATTATCTAGTTGTAAATCGAAGATAATACTTGAAAAGTTAAGTTTTATAGCTATTAAATCAAAGTAATATTTGAACTTCTGCTTGATTATATAAAATTAAATGAAATTAGAAAATTTTGACTTTGACCTTCCAAAAGAATTAATCGCATATAATCCAGTATTTCCTCGTGACCACTCCAAACTATTGGTAATTAGTAATAATTCAATAGAAAATAAATATTTTTACAATATCACTGATTATTTAAACCCTGGCGATCTATTAATACTTAATAATACTAAAGTAATTAGAGCCAAGCTTAAAGCAACTACAACAAAGAATGCTGCCATTGAACTTAATCTTCATAAACAACTTGATGAGCAAACATGGAAAGCTTTTGCTAAAAAAACTAAAAAATTAGCTGTCGGTGATATACTTCTAATTGCTGATGACTTTACATTTTCCATCCAAAATATTGACCAAGGTGAAATTGAGATAAGGTTTAATAAGCCAAATGCACTTGATTATATCGAAAAATATGGGCAAATTCCTATTCCACCATATATAAAAAGAGATAGCCAGATTAATGATGATAACAATTATCAAACAATTTTTGGAACTAATTTAGGATCAGTAGCTGCACCAACAGCTGGGCTTCATTTTAGTGAAGATATTTTTACAAAACTTAGTGAGAAACAAATTAAGCATCGCTTTGTAACCCTTCATATTGGTGCTGGAACATTTTTACCTGTTAAAACTGATATTATTACAGATCATAAAATGCATAGCGAATATTATTCTATAGATCCTGAAATAATTGATTTAATAAAAGAAACTAAAAAAAATGGTAATAGGGTTGTTTGCGTTGGTACCACTTCTTTAAGAGCTATTGAATCAGCATTTAGATACTCACCTCCTAAACTAAGTGATGAAACTAATATTTTTATTTATCCTGGATATAAATTTCAAATCGCAGATGCGTTAATTACTAATTTTCATCTACCAAAATCAACTTTATTTATGCTAGTATGTGCTTTTAGCGGTACAAACAATATGAAAAAAGCTTATTCCCACGCGATTGCAAATAATTACCGTTTTTTTTCATACGGGGATTGTTGCTTTTTAGAAAGAGAACATAATGACATTTAACTTCAAAATATTAAATAAATTCAGCAAAACACGTACAGGTATTATTTCAACAAAGCACGGTGAAATTAGAACTCCTGCTTTTATGCCAGTTGGTACTTGTGGTACTGTTAAGGCTATGATGCCAGAATCAGTTGCAAGTACTGGAGCAGATATTATTCTTGGCAATACTTATCATCTAATGCTTAGACCAACTGCTGAAAGAGTAGATTCTTTTGGAGGCTTAAGAAAATTTATTAACTGGCAAAAGCCAATACTTACTGATTCAGGTGGCTATCAAGTAATGTCGCTTTCTAGCATTAGAAAAATAAAAGAAGAAGGTGTCCATTTTAAATCACACCTTGATGGAAGGGCTTTGTTTTTACCTCCTGAAAGATCAATTGAAATTCAGCACCTACTTGATAGTACTATTACTATGGTTTTAGATGAATGCACACCCTACCCTGCCACCCATAATGTTGCAAAGTCATCGATGGAACTTTCAATGCGCTGGGCTCAAAGATCAAAAGATGCATTTATTAAACGTGATGGATATGGATTATTTGGTATTGTTCAAGGGAGTGTTTTTCCTGACTTAAGATCTGCTTCATGTAAGGCATTAATTGATATTGGTTTTGATGGTTATGCAATTGGTGGTCTTGCAGTAGGTGAAGAGCAAAGCATTATGTTTGAAGTACTTGATTATACAGCGCCGGAATTACCCGAAGATAAACCACGCTATTTAATGGGTGTTGGTAAGCCAAATGATATTATTGGCGCAGTAAAAAGAGGTGTTGATATGTTTGACTGTGTATTACCCACTAGATCAGGTAGGAATGGTCAAGCTTTTACTAGAATGGGTACAATCAACATCAGAAACGCTAAATTTGCTGATGATAACACTCCTCTTGATAAAGACTGTTCATGCCCTTGTTGTACAAGCTATACTAAAGGATATGTTCATCATTTAGTTAGAGCTAAAGAAATTTTAGGTGCGATGTTAATGACATGGCATAATTTACAATTTTATCAAGATATGATGCAAAAAATTCGTGATAATATTAGTAACAATCAAGAATTACCGGATGATGTTATTGAGTTATTTAATAAATAAAATTAGCTTATTCTTAAAATTTGTGATATTTTGTTAATTATTTAAGATCTATAAATAATATAAATAAAGAGTGAAATATGGTTAAAAAACTTTTGGATAAAGTAATGCAAGAATTTTATACAAGAGCTCAAACTATTCATAGTGAGATCAATTCTTTACAAATATACACAAAAAACAAGCTATCTGATCAAGAAAGTAATTTTAAATCATTTGAAGAAACAATCATTACAAAGCTAGAAACAGATAAAGAGATTCATAAATTAGTAATGACTGATAAAAATGCTACTAACGATGCCAGTATTGCCTTTAAGACTAATAAATTAGCTGAAACTCTGGATTGTGCTACAAATGTATTAAATACATATGGGCTTTATCAATTATTAAATAAACCCTTAATGAGTAAGTTAGAGGAAAAAAATCAAAATGGCTTTTCTTTTGAAACCACAAATAAGAATATCACATCCTATCTTAATTGCGTTCAAACGGTATTTTTAACCTCTCTATCAGTAGTTGAGCACAAAAATAATTTTCAAGATTTAGAGTTAGCTCAAAAACTTAATGCTTACAACGTAGAAACAAGCCCTTTGGTGCAAACAACTAAATTTCCTGCAAATTATACACCCACTAACTATACTTTAGCTAATGGCAACAAAGTAGATATTACTTCTTGGTTTTATTATTTTAAAGATCATAAAAGCCCTACCCAAGGAGAGTTGCTTCTTCCTAATCTAGGATATCAATTTGGTGGATCAAGAGAAGAAAGTAGATATAAAACCAAAGAGCTAAAATCTGAAGATTGCTCTTCTGCTGCCTCTAAGTGGCTTGGTTTTAAACAAAGCATATCCACTGTAGATTATGAACTTATATATTTAGGGAATCACTCTAATACAGATCTTAATAATAATAACCTTATAAAACCTATCACTGATTTAAACAAATTATCATCTGGTAATATTTATGTAACTAGAACTTATGATATAGCTAAAAATCCAGAAAAAAATGACCTTAAATATGCTAAAGGTGGCCATATTGGTATAATTACTAAGATTACAAGCTCCTCAAACAATGTTGAAGAAATTAAAGCTGAAGTTGTAAGTTATACTCGTAACATGCCAGTGATTGAAGGATTTATTGCAGAAAATATAACATTTAATAATAAAGCTATGAAATATTATTTCTTCGAATTTATTGGCGAAGATAATAATCTATACCAAGATGAATTATAATTGTTCTTAGATTTAAAGTAAATTCAATTTCATTAACTTTTGTAGCTATGAGTTTTATTAAAATCTTTGCTTGATTGAAGATGATTATTTTTATATACAAGAAAGTAATTATTAATTTAAAATTTTGTATGTTTTTAAAAAAAAAGATTTTGTATAAAAGTCAGCATCGGGCTACTAAAGAACTTGATATAATTTTAGGTAGCTTTGTTGCTGGTATCATTGATCAACTCAGTGATTTTGAGCTATTACAGCTTGAAGAGATAATTAATATTGAAGATCAAAAATTATTTGATGCTATTTTTAGGAATATTCCACTAGAAAACCTTGACCCCACCCCTATTCTACAATCATTTATAAATCATTACTCATCATATGTTCAATCAAGTTAACTATAAATTATACTCAGGTATTTTAACTGGCACTGAAAGCTTTTTTCTAGCTAATATTTTAAAAAATTCAAATAAGAACATTTTATATGTTGCAAGTAATGAGAGCTCACTAATCTATCTTGCGCAAGAATTAAAATTTTATTACCCAGATCACTCAGTAATTAGTTTTTATAGCAATGATTCTTTACCTTATGATTCTGTTTCACCAAGCAATAATAATGTAAGTTTGCGTATTAAAGCCTTATATGAAATTCTATCTTCTGAAAAACAAAAAATTATTTTAACTTCTATAAATGCTCTAGTTCAACAAGTAATCCCTAAAGAGATTCTAATAAGTAGAGCAATTAAACTTACACAAAACATGGATATTAATCGTGAAGAATTAATAAGATTCTTAATTCTTATTGGTTATGTCCGGAATGAAGTAGCTTCAGAACCAGGTAGCTTTGCAGTAAGAGGTAGTATTTTAGATATCTGTGATGCAACAACTGATAAAGGATATCGTATCGATTTTTTTGGCAATAACATTGATGCAATAAAACTTTATGATGTGCTAACCCAACTTTCATATGAAAAAATTAACCAAGTAATTTTACTTCCTATTAGTGAAATTATTTTAGAAGATCAATATATTAAAAATTTCAAAGAAAATTATCAAAAATCTAATTCTAAATTCTATAATGAAGATTTCTTTTATGAAGGAGTAGTTAACGGTAAAAAAATGCAATGTATAGAAAACTACTTGCCATTTTTTTATCATCAGAAAAATACCATTCTTGATTATTTGAATAAATCTACACAAATTTATTTTGATTATTATGCTGAAAAAGCAATAGGTGAATTTTATAATTCAACTGAAATTTACTATAAATCTCGAAAAGAAGATTTTGGCATAAAAAATGAAGGTTTCAAATTTTTTCCTCTTACCCCTAACCTACTATGGGATGATATTGAAAGTTTTGAATATAAAATTAAGGCACATAATTTAAACATCATTACTAATTTTAGCAGCAGTGATGATTCTATTCATTATAATTTTGCTCATCTACCAAGTATTTACAATGAATCATTAAACAAAAAAATACCTGTAACTGATATTATAAAATCTTATCGTAAAAATTATAAAATCATTATATTTAGCACTTCTACGCATAATAATACACGAATAAAAAAGATTTTAGAAGAAGCTGATATTTTTACTCTCGCTATTAATAATTTTAGTGATTTTAATAAAGTGTCAGGAAAAACTATAGGTGTAGCTCAATCTTCAATTACTAGAAGTTTTATTTGTGATAATTTTATCTTTCTAAAAGATGAAGAAATTCTTGGTGAAAGACAAAATAAAATAGTCAAAACAAATAAAAAACTGGAATTACTACTTAATGAAGCAAACAACTTAGCCAGTGGTGAAATAGTTGTTCATGCCATACATGGTATTGGTAAATTTATGGGTTTACAAACTTTAGAAGTAAATTTTGTAAAACATGATTTTATACTCTTAATTTATGAAGGTGGCGATAAATTATTCCTTCCAGTTGAGAATATTGAATTACTTAGTAAATATGGCGATGATAGTCAACATGTTAGGCTTGATAAGTTAGGAGCTTCAAATTGGCAAGAACGAAAGGCTAAAGCTAAAAATAGAATCCGAGAACTTGCGACACATTTAATTAAAATTGCTGCAGAGCGCGAAACTATTTCTATAGATCCTATAGTTATTAATCATGCATTATATGATGAATTTTGTAAAAGATTTAAATTTGTAGAAACTGAAGATCAATTAGCTGCAATCGAAGATATTATTAGAGACTTTGAAGGCAGTAAGCCCATTGAAAGACTAATATGTGGTGATGTTGGTTTTGGTAAAACTGAAATTGCACTTAGAGCTGCTTTTATTTTAACTTCAACTGAAGAATATTTAAAAGGTCAAGTTGCCGTTGTAGTTCCCACTACTATACTTGCTATTCAACATTATGAAACATTTAAAAAACGTTTTGAAGGTTTTGGTATCAATATCAGGCAATTATCACGTTTAGTAAAGAAAAAGGAAGCTGACGAAATAAAAGCTGATATTGCTTCAGGCAAAATTGATATTATAATTGGTACCCATTCTTTACTTGCTCAAAATATTAATTTTAAAAATCTCAAACTATTGATTCTTGATGAGGAACAGCACTTTGGTGTTGCTCAAAAAGAAGCATTAAAGAAGCTTAAAAGTGATATTCACGTTATCACGCTTTCAGCTACACCAATTCCCCGTACATTGCAAATGTCAATGCTAGGAATTAAAGAGCTTAGTTTAATTGCCACGCCACCAATTAACCGCACGGCTGTTAAAACTCATATTCTAACTTATGATAAGATAGTTATTAAAGAAGCAATCTTAAGAGAAATAGCAAATGGTGGTAAATGCTTTTTTGTAGTACCAAGAATCAGTGATATTGACCAAGCATTCAAAGATTTAAAAGCAATTATTCCTGATATTAAGATAGCTATTGGGCACGGTAAGCTTAAACCTACAGAACTTGAAAATATTATGCATGATTTTAGTCATGGTAAATTTGATATTTTAATTTCTACATCAATAATTGAATCTGGTCTTGATATTAGTAAGGCAAATACTATTATAATTTATCGTGCTGATATGTTTGGGCTTTCAGCTCTTTATCAGTTAAGAGGTAGAGTTGGTAGAAGTAATCAAAAATCCTTTGCATATTTACTACTACCAAAAAATAATCAACCATCAAAAATTGCTTTAAAAAGACTAGAAGTTATGCAAACTTTAGATTCTCTTGGTGCTGGGTTTAGTGTTGCAAGCTATGATATGGATATCAGAGGTTTTGGTAATATTTTAGGAGAAGAACAATCAGGGCAAATTAAAGAAATTGGTATAGAATTATATCAGTCTATGCTCAAAGAAGTAATTGATGAACTAAAAGACAATAAAATATCAACTAGCTACTGGAGCCCTAATATTAATATTGGTATCTCTGTTTTAATACCTGAGGATTATATTCAGGAAGTAGATCTAAGAATTGCTATGTATAAGAGAATTTCACTTTTAGAAACAGCAGAAGAAATCGATAATTTTAAGCTCGAGTTACAAGATAGGTTTGGAGCTTATCCTGTTGAAGTAGAACATTTATTTTTAGTAATGCGAATAAAAGCTATGTGTAAAGCACATAATATTGAAAAACTTGACGCCGGTGAAAAAGCCGTATTAATAGTAGTAAGAGCAGACAATATAATTAATCATAGCAAATTATTTGAATTATTAAAAACAAATGTAAATATAAAAGTTAAACCAGATGGTAAACTAATATTTAGCAGAATCTTAGATACAATAGAAAAAAGACTAAAATTTATTGATGAAGTAATAGCTATAGTTATTGCTTTAAGCGACAAATAATCATATTTATTTTGAATTTAACGGTGCTTTACCATCTTTAAATTCAACTTCCATAGATCTATTTGAAAATGATATGAACTCTGTTTTTGCCGAGATAATTCGCCCTTCTCCTCTAATAATCGCAAAACCTCGATTAAGTGTATTTTTATAGCTTAGGCTTTTAAGCATCGAACTTAACAAATTTTGCTGATGATTAAAATCATTGATTAAATTGCTAATAGCAGTAAGTAGATTTCGTTTTTGAGCAAAAAGCTTATTATAATTGATTTCAATAATATTACTTGGATTCTTAAGTTTCAAGCCTAAGCTTTTGATTTTATTATATTTTTTTTCAAAATAAAATTCTCTTTCACGTAATAATCTAATAGATATTTCATCTAATCTTTGGGTTTTTATATTTAAGATATATAAAAGATCAGGAAATAAATTCTTATAAGAATAATATTTTTGATATTTATATTTTAGTAATGAAAAAATAATATTTTTAGTTCTAAATTTATAATTACTAATATGAGCAAGTATATCAATGCTTGAAGGCACAGCCATTTCAGCAGCTCCTGTAGGTGTTGGAGCTCTTTTATCAGCAACAAAATCAAGTAAGGTAAAATCTGTTTCATGACCAATGGCCGAAATAATAGGTATTCTAGAATTAAAAGCAGCTCTAACTACTTCTTCTTCATTAAAGCTCCATAAATCTTCTATCGAACCTCCTCCTCTTGCAATAATTATAATTTCAGGCTTATTATCAAGCAATTTATTAAAGCCTTCTATAGCTTCGACTACTTCATTTGCTGATTTAGCTCCTTGCACAAGAACAGGCCAAACTATTACTTTAGTCGGAAATCTCTCAGCAACACGGTGTAAGATGTCTTTGATCACTACACCAGAAAGTGAGGTAATTATGCCAATAATCTGTGGGTATTTTGGTAGATTCTTTTTATGTTTATCGTCAAATAATCCTTCCTTTAAGAAGTTTTCCTTCCTTTTAGCAAGTAGCTCCATTAAAGCACCAACTCCTGCTAAGCTAATGCTATTTACTATCATTTGATATTTGGATTGCCCAGGGTAAGTAGTTAAATTACCGGTACATATAATTTCTTGACCATCTTGAATCTTTATTGATTGTGATAAATATACACCACGCCACATAATTGCCGAAATAACCGCATTATTATCTTTTAAAGAGAGATAAACATGGCCTGATGGTGCAATCTTAAGGCCCGACACCTCACCTTTGATGCGTACATTTGCAAAATCTTTTTCAATTTTATGTTTTATCAAAGATGAAATTTCTGATACAGAATATTCATTCTTTTCTTTAGCATTTAAACTAAAATCTAAATCATCATAATCCATTATTATTCTGCTTATAATTTTTCTTAAGAAAATACTATAAAATATTATGCTAATTTGCTCTAAATGCAAATAATTATTTAGCTTTCTATACCTTACTTTTATAAGAGTTATACGTCTATTCAAATCCTTAATGCTTTAATTTATGGATATGCATATCTAATTATGAGCTTAAACATTATCTTAACATTTATGTGGTATTATCTTGTCAAAATAAATTACAGATGCAATTAATTATATTAATTGTCACATAAATTATAAGGTAAAATATGACTTGGGAAATTGCTCTCACCTTATGCACGGTACTTGCATTATTTATTCTTTTTATTCGTCAAACAGCAGAAACAGAGTTAGTTGCACTTGCTGCTGTTTCTGCACTGATGCTTGCGGGAATTTTATCAACAAAAGATATGCTAAGTGTTTTTTCCAATTCTGCAGCAATGACGGTGGCTGCTATGTTTATTTTAAGCGCTGCGCTGGAAAAAACTGGTGTGATCGATGCGTTAGGGAAAATAGCAATAAAACTAGCCGAACGCAATATAATCTTTGCGTTAGGCAGTATATTTGTTGCCGTGTTTTTTAGTTCATTTTTTGTGAACAATACCTCGGTGGTGCTGATTATGATTCCGATCATGATGATGATGGCAAAAAAATTAGAAATGTCATCTTCAAAATTGCTGCTGCCGCTTTCTTATATTTCGATTCTTGGAGGCACTTGTACGCTTATCGGTACTTCGACTAATCTGCTGGTAGATGGCGTGTCACAACAGATGGGTCTCAAGCCTTTTGGTATGTTTGAAATATTACTTCCAGGGCTTTGTTTAGCAGTGGCCGGGGCAGCCTATATGCTACTTATTGGCAATCACCTACTGCCCGCACGCGAAACATTGACTGATGTGTTTGATAAAAATATAAAGCGTAAATATCTCTCGCAAATTATTATTCAAAAGGATTCTCCACTAATTGGTAAAACTCTTGCTGATAGTGGCTTGGTCCGCAGCAAAGAATTTGAAATTATCCAACATATTATATCTGAAGTGAAGCCATCACGCATAGATTCATTGATCAATCGTATAGATTCTGCGCGTATTTTCCGTAACTTAATAAATAAGAGCGAAGAGTCAACATCTGTAGATATGCAAGCATTGTTAAATAAAAATGATCGTCTCGTGGTTATGTCCTGTCAGCGTAATATTTTAACAATTGATAAAACATTATCGTTATCTGCAGAAAAAATTAGTGAGGATGATACTGTTGTAATGGAAGGTATTATTGCTCCAGGTTCAAGTATTACCCGCCAGTTCGTCGATGGCTTTAACCAAAATAATCTTTATAACATACAAATTATTGCGGTGCATCGGCTAAACACAAAAATCAGCACAGATTTTAATACAGTAAAACTCTCTGTTGGCGATACCGTACTTATCAAAGGCAAGGAAGCCGAACTGATGAAAATTTTTAAAAATGACGAGTTGATTAACCTTAGCAAACCAGAACACGAACCCTACCGCAAGCAACACGCACCAATCGCCATTGCTGCACTGTTTGTTGCAGTGGGCCTTGCAACCCTGAATATATTACCAATTGCTGGAGGGGCATTCGTGGCAGCTGTTATGGTGATGCTTACACGTTGTATTAAAGTGCGAGATGCGTATAAAGCGCTACAAGGTAGTGTTTTGCTGCTAATTTATGCGATGCTTGCCATAAGCGTTGCTATGCAAAATACTGGCGCATTACAGTATGTGGTGGATGGTATTATGCAGGTCATACAAGGCTTGCCACCAGTAGTTATTATCTCTATACTTTACCTACTTACCTCTATCATCACTGAGATATTTAGTAATAATGCTGCGGCGGTGATGCTTACACCGATTGCGATTGGGTTGGCGAATAAAATGGGAGTTGATCCACGCTCATTCGCAGTGGCAATCATGTTTGGTGCAAGCGCTAGTTTTGCAACGCCAGTAGGGTATCAAACAAATACGCTAGTGTTTAATGCCGGTGGTTACAAGTTTAAGGATTTCTTAAAAATTGGGCTACCGATGAACCTGCTGCTCTGGATTGTAGCTTCTATCGTGATACCATTGTATTATGGGTTATAAAAATAGCTAAATTACAAAAAAAATTGATACTTAGGCTTTCAAAATACAGATTTAGATTTGCGATATTGCTGATTATGAATGATTTATATAGTCGAATTTTTTAACAAAATCGAAAAACTTTTTTTATATGATATCGTTAACTGTTTATTTATTTTTTGAGAGTAAATTTCATTTACAAATATTTTAAGGTTTAATGATGAAAAAATTAATTATTACAGATAAGGCTGATCTTTATGCACAAGTTGAGTCATTACAATTTTCACAAATTCCTAATAATATTTTTTCATTACTTGCTCAAAAATATATTGGTACTCTTGCAAGTATTTATAAAAATAATGCATCACTTAAATATTTATATGCAAGCCTTCATTTACAAGAACGCTTAACAAGACATTATTACCAGAAGCCATCATTTAATATTACAAATATAGAAATTGCTAACCAAAATATTATGATCTCTGAGGAAGTGGTTATTAATGATCCATTTTGTAATCTTTTACATTTTAAAAAATCACATGACCTAAAACAGCAAAAATTACTTATTGCTGCTCCTATGTCAGGTCATTACGCTACATTATGTAAAAATACTATTGAAAGCTTACTTCCTTTTTTTGATGTATATTTAACAGATTGGAAAAATGCTCGTGATGTACCCCTCTCTTTAGGAAAGTTCAATCTTGATGACTATATAAATTATTGTATAAAATATATTTCTCATCTTGGAAGCGATGCAACTGTAATGGCAGTTTGTCAACCTGCCGTACCGGTGCTTGCAGCTACAGCTCTTATGGCAGCTAATAACGATAAAAATACACCTAAAAATGTGATATTAATTGGTGGACCAATTGATACGCGAAAAAGCCCTACTAAAGTTAATTCTTTTGCTAATCAAAATAATATTTCATGGTTTGAAGAAAATGTTATAACTGAAGTACCTGTTAATTATCCTGGTTTTAAAAGAAAAGTTTATCCAGGTTTTATACAATTAGCTGGTTTTATTTCTATGAATTTTTTTAAACATTATAAAGAACATCGCAAAAATTTTCAGGCAATTATACAAAATGACCATGAATTTACTACTAAACATGAGAATTTCTATGATGAATATTTTTCAACGATGGATTTAACCGCAGAATTTTATTTACAAACTATCAATGTTGTCTTTAAAGAACATTTATTACCTAGAAAAGAATGGTATTCACATGGTAAATTTATTGATCTTGATAAAATCACTAATACACGCTTATTAGCTATTGAAGGTGAATTAGATGATATTACAGGTAGTGGCCAAACAAAAGCAGCAATAAATTTGTGCAGTAATATAAAAGCTAAAGATAAAAACTATATTTATCAAAAAAATGCTGGCCATTACGGTCTTTTTTCTGGTTCGAAATTCAAAAATTATATCATACCGCAAATAATTGATTTCTGTTTATAGAGATTTATATTGAGTTACGAGATTTTCTTTAATCGCGCTTATCATTTCTAGTGCAGATTTCAACCTAATTCACAATCATCAAACATATCAAAATCTCTTACTTTACCAGCAATATTATCTATATCTGTTGCTATTAAATCTTTACAATATTCATTGTCTGGTAATTGTGGGCAAATTTTAGAAACGCTTTCTGTAATATTTTCATTTGACAATATTAATTTTCTTAAAAAAATACTGTTAATATCAGTATCAACTAGATCATTAAATAAATTAACCTTATCATTCAAATAACTTGTAACTTTCAGAAATAATAGCTTTTTTAAAAGAGGTGATATATTATCATCGTTAGTGATCTTTTTAAAATGACTAAGTAATGTTTGAATATAATAGAGATCTTCAAACCCAAGACATTCATTTTCGATTAAGTTTATACCAGTCTCTTTTATTTTAAAGATATCACTCCAAACATCTAGAGTTATCTTTATTATATCATTTTTGGCATTATAAGCATTTTGAATAAAAGGCTCTAGCTTAAAAATTTCACCTTGATTAATATTAATATCGATGTCTGTGTCTGTGTCTGTGTTGGTATCTTTAATGATTGTTAAATTTTGACAAAATTCAATTATTGGTAATATTTCACGGAAATTCTCTCCTGAAATATCCCTAAGTATTTGATTTAAAGAATCTCGCTCTGGTACATAATATGTTAGAGCATCTATATAATATTGATTTTTAAGTAATACAGATTCTACAAAATTTGATTGAATTAATTCACTTTTTGTTAAATAATGAGTATAATGTTTAGTAAAATTTGCATAATGGAATGTATCACTTGCTACTGATTCACAATCATGTAGGTATGCAATATATTTATATTTATTATCTGCTGCTAAATGCTTTATATGTGATATAGCACTTGAAACATCTTTAGCTTGATTATTATTTAAATAAAAATAAATGGTTTCAGCATTTGCTCGTATTCCAGAAAGATCATCATTAAAATGTACACCACTAAACAAGTGATATTGCGTGCTTGCATTTCCATGATAGAAAAAACCATTAACATGTTCAGGCCCTAGATTATAAATCAAACTATTCGTACGACCATAGCCATCATTGATATCTTGGAAATTATTTTGGCCAAGGTAAACAGGGGTTTGATTTTTTATATAATCTGGCGTAATGCATAGAATGCCTTGGTCATTAAAAGTACGTAAAAACCCATTAAAACTTGCAATTAACTCAGTTTTATCAGACACACCTATAAATTCTTCTTTAGAAACACATTTGATTGGCTGTGTACTCATTAAATCTTCCTTTTTTTAATTAAAATTAAGTCTATGTTATGTGCATTTTGTTCAAAAATATATTAACATATTTTAATCTTTATTGCAATAATTTTTTATATCAAATAAAAATTCTTACAGTAATCTTAAAGCAAAATCTTTATTAGCAGACTATAAAGCTCATATAAGCTAAAACTTGTTATCGATCGAATAAAAAATGATACAAAGGTATAACTTATTTTAAAAGCTAATTGACACAACAAACAATTACTATTATAAACTTAGGTAGAAGGTTTGTGCTTTAAGCATAAATTTTCTGTGATGGCGGATGTAGCTCAGTTGGTTAGAGCACCAGGTTGTGGTTCTGGGGGTCGCCGGTTCGAGACCGGTCATTCGCCCCACTCTTTATTAAAGTCTTTTTTAGCTTATACCTCTTAATTTTGACTCCAAGAGAATAAATGTATGTCATATCTGATTTCAATTAATTCAGGATCTCTTACTTTTGGTAATAGGTTAATCTTTAAAGATGTTAATTTAAATATATTTAAAGGTGATAAGATATGTATAGTAGGCAGAAATGGCTCTGGCAAATCTTCTTTAATGAAAGCTATGCAAGGAATAATCGACCTTGACTCTGGCACAATTTCAAAGAAAAAAAATCTTACTATTGGTTATCTTTCACAAGAATTAATTAATAATAATGCTAAAAATGTTTTTGAATATGTTTTTGCAGCTATTAAAGATAATTTACTTAATGATTTAGAAAATGAAAATCTTACATATAAAGCAGATGAAGTAGTCTATAATCTTGGTTTAAACAAAGATGCAACTTTAGACTCACTCTCTGGCGGGCAATTAAGGCGTGCTAACTTGGCTAAAATTTTACTTGAAGAGCCCGAGATTTTACTTCTTGATGAACCAACAAACCATATGGATATATATACGGTAAATTGGCTTGAAAACTATATAAGCAACTTTAATGGTGCAATATTGTTTGTAAGCCATGACAGAGCGTTTTTAAATAAAATCTCTAATAAAACAATATATCTAGATCGATATAATTTATATATTAATAACAAAGGGTTTAGTGATTTTGAAGAATTTCAAAATCGAATTTGGGAACAAGAAAAAATTGAAATTGGTAAATTAGCTAAAAAATTACAAAGTGAAGAATTATGGTTACAGCAAGGTGTTACAGCTAGGCGTAAGAGAAATCAAAATCGACTTCATAAATTATTTGAATTACGTGAAAAATTTTCTCAAGACACAGCGCGAAACCTCAACCAAAACAAAGATCTAGGTTTTGCTAGCAGCTCAGGCAATATTAAACAATCTAAAATTGTGTTTGCTCTAAATAATATTGATTATGCATACGACAATAATACATCTATTTTTAAAGATTTATCTCTCAATTTTTATAAAGGTGAAAAAATAGGTATTGTTGGCAGAAATGGTGTTGGGAAATCTACTTTACTCAAATTACTTTCTGGGCAACTTACCCCAAATGCAGGAACTATCACTAAGCCACAAAATTTTAAAATTGGTTACTTTGATCAAAACCGAGCTTTACTTGATGAAAATAAAAACTTACTTGAGACTTTAGAAACTGAATTTATATTTAGTAATAATGGCAGCGAACACGTATCTTCTTTCTTAAAAAAATTCTTATTTACTAGCGATCAATTAAATGCAAAAGTTAAATTGCTTTCTGGTGGTGAACAAAATAAATTAATGCTTGCTAAAATACTTGCTAAGCATACTGATTTATTAATCCTTGATGAACCTACTAATGATCTAGATATTAATAGCTTAGAGTTTTTACAAGAATTAATTTCTGAATATGAAGGTACTGTAATTATTAGTAGCCATGACAGAGATTTTTTAGAAAAAATTGTTACCCGTACCATCACAGTAAGACCTCAGGTTATACTTGATCATTTCGGCTGGTATTTTCCAGAGGAAGAGAAAATAAGACAAGTTAAAAACAATAAAAAACTTCCTGTTCTTGAAAAAGCAACACCTCCTCAAAAAATTAAAATGTCTTATAATGAAATACTTGAATTAAAAGAACTACCAAGTAAAATCGAAAGTTGTAATTTAGTAATCAAAAAACTTGAGAAAACTCTTTCTGAAAATAACGTCCCTAATCAAGAATTATTATATAAAGAATTAGCTGACAATATTATTGTTCTTCATAATTATGAAGAACGATGGCTTATCCTTGAAGAAAAAAACGATAACCTAAAAAATAAATAAACCTAATAATCTCTTGTATTTCACTTTTTAATTTTTAGAATTTGTTCATTATCAGATTAAAAACTTTCTTTAAACCATTCAATAATTGCACCTAGATAACTTTTAGGATTATTTTTATCTTTTATATAAAAATTATTATTTACTTTTTGTGAGATTTTCTTAAGCATCCCAAGACTTGCTGCAAATACAACCATATCAGCAACTTTATGTAAATTTTCTATTTTGGCTGGTTTTGCTAACCTAATTTTTGCTTTAAAAATATTTCCAGCAATATTTTCTATCCCAGGTAATAAGCTTGTACCACCTGTTAGTACTACTCTATAATCAGAGTGATTTTGAAAATTATTTTTTTTAAGCATACAATCATTTATAAGCTCAAAAATTTCTTCAATGCGCGAAGCAATTATTTGATTTAATTTAGCATTTGAAACATTACAAATTTCACTTTCATCATTATCATTAATAGCAAGTTCAAGTAATTTATGACTATCAGCAAAACTAATCAATGATGAGCCATATAATATTTTAGCACGCTCTGCACTTTTTAAGCTAATAGAAAGTGTTTTAGCAATGTCATTAGTAATATTATCACCACCAAAAGGTACTGATCCTGAATATAATAACTTAGAATTATGATAATATGCAAAACTAGCACAAGCACCACCAATATCTAGCAATATTGCACCAATTTTCTTTTCATCTTCATTTAAGCAACTGTATGAGGATGATATTGCGCTTAAATCAATTTCTTCTATATCAATCTGACAATCAGCAATACAGTTTATCATATTATAAACTATAGAAGTTGGTAATACTGTAATTTGCATCATTAATTTTAGTTTATGACCAAATAAACCTTCGGGATTTTCGATACCTTTTATGTTATCAATACTATAAGTAACAGGATTAAAATTTATTATTTCATGATCTTTAATATTAAAATTTTCAATAGTATATTCTGTAAGATTTTTTATATTTGCAGCTGTAATTACTGAACCTTTTAACTGAATATCAGAATCAACAATCACACTTTTAACTTTATCTGAAGAAAATATAATATATGCTTTTTCAACTCTTACTTCAGCAGATTGTTCTGCTGATTCTAAGGCTGTTAAAATTGAGTTTTGAAGTAATTTTCTATTAGTAATAACGCCGGCTCGAAAGCCTTTAGATTTGCAATAACTAGAGCTAATAATTTGGTAATCACCATTATCTTGCATAATTGCAATTAAGCAAACAATTTTAATTGAGCCAATATCAATAATTGTAACTATATTATTTTTATTTTTTTTATTAAACATTATTTTTTCTTTTCAATAAATATTCTTTTTTCAGTCCTTAAATCAATAGATATTACATCATCATTTAAGAACTCATTATTTTTATTAATTTTTAGTAAAATATTCCATGCTTCTTCAAGATTCTCTTCAGGTAATTTGATTTCTAAATCTTCATTAAACCTAACATTCCATCTTCTCTCACTGATTCTTATAATAGAAGTAATTTTACTATATAATTCTTTGTTTTTACTAATTATAGGATATAACTCGTTGATGTATAAGTTAATATCATCGCAAATCAGAATAGGTAAATGCTTAAATTCAGCAAATTTATCATAATTAATTTTTACGCTATTAATGTCAAAAAGGTATAATTTTTTCTGATATTGCCATATTCCTATAGGTTCTCTTTCCATTATTCCAATATATAATGAATTTGGTAATTTTCTATATATAACAGAATTTAAAACCCACGGTACATTATCAATATTTTCTTTTATTTGTTCAACTGACTTTTTAAAAATTGAATCACCAATTTTCAGCTCTGCTGCTGCTATAATAGCTTTTGTACTAGATTTTTTTTGTCCTTCTAAATACACATTTTCTAAAGCAAAGAACTTATTTTCAAAAATAGCATGTAATATTCCATCTATTTTATTTTTTTTATAAGAATCTAAATAATTATAAAAAAAATAACAAGATAAACATATTGTTATCAGCAAAATTACTAAACGTCCAAAATTTCCAATTTTACTAAAAAACTTAGTTAATTTTCTTTGTTCTAGCTTTGAATTTCTATATGTTTTTTTTCTTTGCATAATTTATTTTTGCATCTTCAATTATTGACTTAAGCAAATCCTCATATTTAATGCCATTTTTTACAGCAATTTCAGGAACTATTGAAAGTGATGTAAAACCAGGATGTGTATTAATTTCAAGTAGATAAAACTCATCTTCATTTTCATTATATAGAAATTCAACTCTTGCTGCACCAGTACAGCCAGCTAATTTATAGACTTCTTCGGATATTTTAAGAGATCTTTGAGTTGCAGTGCTTGATAACGGTGCTGGACAAATATGCTCTGCAAAACCTTCACTATATTTTGTTTCATAATCATAGATTTTACTTTTTAATAATTTTATTTCTAAATTACCAATTGCCTTACCACATAGTACAGCTACTTGAATTTCTCTACCAGTAATAAATTCCTCAACTATTGCATCATCACCAAATTCAAAATTATAATCATGCGCATTTCTTGTACCCTTTTCAAAAAAAGCTTCAACCCCATATGTTGAACCTTGGGAAACAGGCTTAATAATAAACGGCCTTGGAAAGGGTTCTGCTGGATAACTTTCGTATTTATTTATGATAACTCTATTAGCTGCTTTTATTCCTGCATTAGTAAAGATTGTTTGAGAGTAAATTTTATTCATTGAAAGAGCTGAAGAACCAACATTTGAGTGCGTGTATGGAATGTTCATTATCTCAAGCAATCCCTGAATACATCCATCTTCACCATATGTACCATGCAAAGCATTAAACACTAAATCAGGCTTTAGTTGATCAAGCACTATTGCTATATCTCTACCCATATCAATAGCAGTAACTGTGTAACCCATATTTATAAGCTTATCAACTACTGATTTACCACTTGCAAGAGATACTTCTCTTTCTGCTGACATACCCCCATAAATTACTGCAATATGTTCAGCATTATGATCTGTACTAAAAATTGTATTTGTAATCTTTGATTTTAAGTTTGTTTGATAATTCATTTATATTCTCCAACTCTTTTAATTTCCCACTTAAGCTCTATACCAGAATCTTGCTTTACTTTTTTGATTACTAAATTTCCTAAATCTTCGATATCTTTGGCAGTAGCTTCATCTTCATTAATAATAAAGTTGCAATGTTTTTCTGAAACAAATGCATTGCCAACTCTTAAACCTCTACAATCAGCTTTCTCTATAAGCTCCCAGGCTTTGTGGGTTTTAGTATTTTTAAATGTACTGCCACTTGTTCTTGCATGTATTGGTTGAGTAGTTTCTCGTGCTAATTTTATTTTAATTAAATTTTCTTTTATTAGCTGTTTATTCTCTGTTTTTATATTAAAAGTTGCCTCAGTAAAAATATAACCATCTGGTAAATTATTACTTCTATATTTAAAACCTATATCACTATTTGTAAGTTCTATTATTTCACCACTTGGAGTGATTGCTTTTATTTTTTCAATAATACTAGCAAAATCTTTGCCATAAGCACCTGCATTCATTGCTATTCCGCCACCAATTGAACCAGGAATTCCAGATAAAAATTCACAACCACTTTTGGCATTTTCATATAAAAAATTTGCAACATTAAAATTAAGTGCTGCAGCACCACAAATGGCTTTTCCATCTTTTATATTTATATGTGAAAACTCTCTAGCAAGCTTAATTACAACGCCTCTTATACCGCCATCTCTAATTAAAGTATTAGAACCAGCCCCAAGAACAAATATAGGTATATTTTTATTTATATTTTTTATAAAAAAAGCTAAGTCATTAGTATCAGCAGGATTATACAATACTTCTGCATTTCCCCCAGTATTAAACCATGTTTTTTTCCCAAGTTCTGTATTTTCGCGGTATTTACCTTTAACTTTAGGTAGCTCATTAATTAGTGACAATTTTACTTAACTCCGCTGGAATATTATTTGCCCAATAAGTTATATCACCTGCCCCCATAAATAAAACTATGTCATTCTTACTAGCAATAGAATTTATGATGTCTGGTAGGTCATGGTGTGATAATAAATAATTTACGTTCTGTTTTATCTTTTGTAAATCGCTCACCAAACAATCACTGCTAAATTCTTGGTCTTTTTCTTCTCCAGCTGCAAATACTTCTGCAATATATAAAACATCAGCATCATTAAAACATGTAGTATAATCTTGGTATAAGTTTTTAAGCCTTGAGTATCTGTGAGGTTGAACTATAGCTATGATTTTTGCATCTTTAGCCAAAATACTTTTTGCCATTGCAAGAGTTGCTTTAATTTCTACTGGATGATGCGCATAATCATCATAAATTTCATAATTATTATAGTCAGCAATTTTAGTGAATCGCCTTTTAACCCCTGCAAAGCCATTAAAACTATTTATTATTTCTGTTTTTGAGAAATTTAATTGGTAAGCTATAGCAATTGCTGAAAGTGAGTTTGATACATTATGAATACCCATTATTGGTAAAGTTATATTTTCTATAGTTGAAACTATTTCATTAGTTAAATAATCTCTTATTTTGACATTAAATGTGCTTTTGTTTTTCTTAAGGTCTATATTATAAGCATAAACATGTGCTGATTCATCATGTGTACTATAAGTAATAATTTTCCGGTCACAAATTTTAACAACTATTTCTCTTGTAATAGCATGATCTAAACATATAACACCAAAACCATAGAAAGGAATATTTTGTAAAAAATCGAAAAAATGTTGTTTTAAACTTTCAAAACTACCACCATAATAATCCAAATGCTCAGGATCAATATTAGTTACAACTGCAATAGTAGAAGGTACCTTTACAAAAGTAGCATCTGATTCATCACCTTCAACAATTAAATAATCACCTTTACCTAAACGTACATTGCTTTTGTAAGTATTAATAATACCACCATTAATAACGGTAGGATCAAGTCCAACATTTTCAAACATTTTAGCAATTAATGACGTCGTAGTTGTTTTTCCATGCGAGCCGCTAATAGTAATAGGAATTTTAGTTTTTAAAATTTCTGCTAATAATTCTGATCTTCTAACAATAGGTATACCTAACTTGCGACCGTGATTTATTTCTATATTTGTATCTGTAATAGCAGAAGATTTAACAATAATACTTGCTTCATTAATATTTTCTTGTTTATGACCAATAAATATCCTTATACCAAGCTCTTTTAAGCGCCTAATATTATCATTTTCGGCGACATCTGATCCTTGAACTCTGAAATTTAAATGGTTTAAAATTTCAGCAATTCCACTCATGCCAATCCCACCAATGCCAATTATGTGGATAATTCCTATTTCTTTATTAAAATGTAGAAATTTTGAATTTTTCATTATTATTCCCTTTCTATTACTACATATGCTGTAGCTAAATTTTGAGTATCAGCAATACTTAGATGGCAGTAAATTACTTTAGTGTTATATTTTAAATTCATATAATCCTTTAATTTATTGCTATAAGAAATATATGGTTTTTTTTTCTCATCCCGTCTAATTTCTATATCTTTAAAACCAACATTTTTACCTATTCCTTCTCCTAGAGCTTTTGCAAAAGCTTCTTTTGCAGCAAAGCGTTTAGCTAGATAAGCTATTTTATCCTTTGATAGGTTTAAATTATTAAAAATATTATTTTCAAAATGAGTTAATATTTTATTTGTAAATATATTCCCAAATTTATAAAAAACCTTTTCAACTCGTGATATATTAATTAGATCAATACCAGTTCCTACAATCATGCTTATATATTTGAAATATTAATTAGTAAAGTTATTATAGCTTAGTTCATATTATAAATCAAAATTAATTCTCTTTACTTGCATTGTTGTTTTATTTTTTTATTTTGAGCAAGTTCTATTATTTTTTTATCAGCAGTAGGATATTCTGTTAAAATTTTATTTAATACCGTACACATCTCATTGTATTTCTTAATTTTTTCTAAACAAAGGCTAAGTTTATGCAAAGATTTCACAGCATAATCGCTTTTAGGAAATTTTTTTTGGCTATATAAATATTGTAATGAAGCTGCTTCGTATAAGCCCTTATTATATTTTAATTCACCAAGCATATAGTGTATGTATGCTGTAAGTTTATTGTTACTAAATTCATTTATAAAGCTTTGCATTTCTTTTTCTGCTAAATCAAAGTTCTTAGTATCAAGAAGTTTTTTTATTTTTGTATATTTTTGTAAAACAGCATCATTATTTCTTGATTCAGCAAGGTTTGAAGATGATTTGTTAGCTTCTATATTCTTAGCTAAATCTTTTGAGTTGTTAGTACTTTGCTTAGTTATTGATGCTTGAATACCCGCAATTAGTTCTTTAGTATTTTTTTCAAATTGCTCAAATTTTTCATTTGTTTCTTGCTTTAAATGTTCAAGCTCTTCTACTTTACCATTAAGAAATCTAATTTTCTCTTCTAGATAAGTTATTCTTGCAACCAAATCTCCAAGATCATGTTCATTATTGCTTTGAGCATAATTTGCTGTAATAAGAACATAACTCAGTAAGATAATTTTTAATGATTTTTTAAAGTGCATTTGCTTTATTCTCCAGATTTTTTACTAGGGGTTAAAGATTTTACTAATGCTAAAATTTTCTTTTTTACAACTATGTCTTCTATCGAAATAAATGATTTAACTAAGGCAGCTATATCTTTGCTATCATGATCCATTACATCAAGCATAAAACTATCTTGGCTTTCAGCTAAATTAGTAACATATTGAGTTGCAGGCATTTCATTATATAATGACTCATAAAAATATGAGACATTCACACCTAATGCTTTGGATAATTCAAATAATCTACTTGCAGACATTCTATTTTGACCTTTTTCATATTTTTGAATTTGTTGAAAGGTTATCCCGACTGCTCTTCCTAGCTCTTCCTGAGAAACTCCTATTATTACACGTCTAGCTTTTAATTTTTTTCCTACTAAAACATCTACTATATGCACCTCATTACTTTTTGCCATTATTCTTTATCCTACTTTTTTAATAAAATAGCCCTACTCCATTTTATAATGGAACTATAATCCAGGGTCCCATACAACAACAACATCATCATGATTATTACTATAAGTAAATCACCATATACAACATATATATTTTTAGTATATTTTTTTTGCGGTATTTTAAAATCTAAACTAATTTCTTCATTAATTTCAGTTTTTAATACAATTTCACCAAAACTATCTATTAAACCACTTATACCAGTAACAGCAACTCTTATTAATGGTACACCAGCTTCAACGGCTCTTACTTGTGTCATAGCAAAATGCTGATAAGGCCCACTACTAACACCAAACCACGAATCATTAGTGATATTTACTAAAAAGTCAAATTTCTTAGTAAATATATTAGCATTATTGGGGAAAATTGCTTCAAAGCAAATAAATGGTATAAATTTTTTTGAATTATCTTTACCAAACCCCAATATTTTAAGATTTTTTCCTGGTGAATAGTCTATTAACCCTGTTGTAAGTTTACTAATAGGTAGATATTGCTTAAAAGGAATAAATTCTCCAAAAGGCACTAATTTCATTTTATCATAAAAATCTACAATTTCACCTTCTTTATTTACAACTATCAGTGAGTTATTAAGTATTAATTTATTATTTTCTTTAGAAAGTCGGTCAATACCTGTTATCAAAAGCTGATTAGGTTGTAGTATATCACCTAAAAA
Organism: Rickettsiales bacterium UBA6177; assembly: GCA_002422875.1. GTDB lineage: Bacteria > Pseudomonadota > Alphaproteobacteria > Rickettsiales > UBA6177 > UBA6177. The sequence goes on from DITT01000027.1 coordinate 56,485, forward strand.
CTTCATCCCTCTAAAGTCATTTAATATAAAATCGTTTGCTGATTCAGGCCAAATAATAATATCAGGTCTTAAATTAGAGTTTTTAAGTGTTAGATCTATATATTTCCTAAAAGTTTTTTCTTGGTAAAAATTTTTCCAGCGTTGTTGTTGCAAAATATTTGCCTGAACTATCCTTACGTTTAACGAAGGAGAGTTATCAAGTGCAGAATAATTTATTATCAAATAACCAATTATAATAAAAGGTATTATTAAGAATAATTCTAATAAAATTAGTTTTACTATTGATATCTGTTTTTGCACATACAAAAATGGTAATAATGATGAAATCATTACTAATAAACTCATTCCATATGGACCAAAATATGAAGCTATTTGCAATAGATATGAATTATTAATTAAGCTATAGCCGATTAGATTCCATGGAAAACCGTAAAATAAGTACGATCTGAATATTTCGAAAACAACCCAAATACATGAGAAAATAATAATTTTTTTATGATCCGCCTTATGTGAATATAAAGTAAACAAAAGTGATTGAGGGACTATAAAAACAAAAGAGAAAAAAATAGGTAATAAAAACAAACTAAAAGGTAACAAGTACCAATAACTAGAAATATCTATAAATAAAGATGCTGATATCCAGTAAAAACTAATGAAAAAGTGACCTAAACCAAAAAAGAACCCAGCTAATGCTCTTTGCTTTTGATTCTTAGTATTAGCTAAAAAAGCGAATAATTTAGGCAATGAAAAATATAGTAATATAAAATAATAGGTAGGAGCAAAGCTTAATGAGGAAATTACTCCAGCAAAAAATAATTTAAAATATTTATTTTTTACAATGTTTAGAATTTTTTTTAGAAAAATATTCACAACTATTAATTACCTTGAAAACAAAAAAAAATTAAACCTTACTAACTACTAAAAAAAAGTAATTATACAAGAAATAAAACTTATTAATAACTGTTTTTATAAATCTATATTAAATTTTTTTAAAATTTGTTGTTCCAAAAACTCCATCTCTTCCGCCTCATCATCTTCTTCATGATCAAACCCAAGTAAATGCAATATTCCATGTACAAGCAAATGGCTAAAATGTTTCTTAAATTCTTTATTTTGCTCTAAGCACTCTTCTTCTATTATCTCATATGCAAATACGACATCACCTAATAGCAAAATGCTAGTTTTAGCAACTAACTTTGTAAAATCTTTATTATCAAATTCCTCTCCTGGGAAAGATAAAACATTAGTAGCTTTATCTACACCACGATACTGATTATTTAGATTTTTTACAAATTCATTTTCACTTAGAACAACTGAAAGCTCTATATTGCTATATAATTTATCTACTCCCAAGTAGCTAATTACTTCACTTGCAACAATATTTATATATTGCTCTAAATTATCTATAGCATCATGCCATTTATTATACTGAATATCAATTTCTACTATCATCTTAAATCTAATCCTAATTGTTTAAATATTTAGCTAGAATATCTTTATAGTGCTTAGAGTTTTTAACCGATTCAAAAGCAACAGAAAACTTATTTATTAGTTTATCAGGAGTATTTATATTAAAAGCAAAATATAAATTTTTATTATCAAGTTCATATACAATTTCAAGGTCATTATAATTTTCTTGAATATTTTCCATTGTAGATTTTAAACTATTTTCTTCAATTGCTACAAGATCTACTCTACCTGTTAGTAATTTTTTTAAGTTTGTGGCTATATTATCACCAGCACTAATGTATTTACTTGCAACTCCTAAAGACTTTATTTTATCTTCTGCGTGATCACCGCGAATTACTGCAATTTTATATAATTTAAGATTTTTTATAGACTTAATTTGGATTTCAGAACTTTTCTTAGCAAAAATTACATATTTTGAAGAATAAATTGGACCAACCCATTTAAATAGATTCTCACGTGTTTTAGAGCGGGCTGTTGAAAAAATCATTGTATTTTCTATAACTTGAGCTTCATTAAACGACTTATCCCATGATTGAATTACTACATCATTTATTTTTTTTCGAGATTTCATTTTTGTTAAAACTTTCTCAAGTATTTCGAATGAAATACCATTTATTTTACTATCCTGATAATAATTAAACGGTGGATAATTCTCTGTAATAATTTTGTAATCTTCAATATTTTCTGATCCAAAAGCAAATGCATTTTGAGTTATCAAAAGAATCGATAACAAACTTAAAAATAATCTATTTTTTTTCATTTCACACTTTACACTTATCATAATTTACTTTGAAGTTTTTATTATAGCTAAATTAAATTATAATTATAAGCTTTTTCTCAAATTACTATTATAAATTATACTTCTTCACCAAAATGTGTGAATGGCTTCATGGATAAAATTCGATTTTTTTGTTTTTCTTTTAAAATAATATTTTTTTCCTTAGTAATTTCACCCAACGCTTTGATTTTATAAGCAAATTTATCTAAAAATTCTTGAGCTAAAATATTATAACCTTCTTTAGTTACAGTAAATAACAAACCATAATCTTCTCCTCCCACAAGAGCTACTTCTGTAGGATTAAGTTTTAATGCTAAGCATGTACTTAAATATGACTGACTGTACATAAAATTATCTAATTCTATGGTCGCCCCTACATTTGAGCTTTGACATAGGCGCTTAAGATCCACAAACAAACCATCAGAGACATCCATCATACTCGAAACATTTGCTTTACTTGCAAGCCAACTCCCTTCTTTTAAGAGAGCAGTAGGAAGTAAGAAAGCATCTATAAACTCTTGAGATATAAGATTATTTCGCTCTAGAGCAGTGAGTCCTAGATGAGCATATCCTAAATTACCAGCTACACAAATATAATCGCCAGCTTTAGCAAGATGCCTATATTTAACTTTGTTAGTATCAGCCACACCAATTGCTGTAATACTAATTACTAGCTTATCAACAGATGCCGTAGTATCACCCCCGATTAGAGTAATATTATTTTCATTACATGCATTAATTAGTTGATTTATATACTTTTTTGCATAGAGCTCAAGTTTATTTGGTATCGCTATACCGCAAATAATATAACTCGGTTTTGCACCCATAGCAGCAATATCACTTAAGTTCACATGTAGAGATTTATGAGCTAATTGCTTAGGTGAATAATAATTTATTCTAAAATGAACATCTTCAAGTAACAAATCCTTAGTCATAACATACTGCATATCTTGAAGATTTGGCAGAACAGTTGCATCATCTCCAATAAATCCTTTCGATGCAGAAGTAACTGCTTTTATTATCTCAGCTTCATCTAACATTTAGCGCCTATTAATTAAAAAAAGTCGTTATATTATAATTTTGGCGCTAAAAAACAATCACCATTGTGATCATTTATTATCCCTACCGCTTGCATAAAAGCATAAATAATTGTTGACCCAACAAAACTCATACCTCTTTTTTTCAGATCTTTCGAAAGAGCATCTGATTCATCTGAAGTTACTTTGCTAGGCTCTTGTTTATTTGCTGATGAAGTTAACTTATATCGCTCTAAATACTTATAGAATGAGCCAAATTCTTGCTGAATACTTAGAAATACCGAGGCATTCTTGCGTACACTGAATATTTTCAAGCGATTACGAATTACATTAGCAGTGCTTAGAATATTTTCTAGTTCTAAATCTGTCATTTCTGCACATTTTAGTATATCAAAATTTTTAAAAGCTAAGCGATAACCATCTCGACGCTTTAAAATAGTATACCAACTAAGTCCTGCTTGAGCTCCTTCCAAAATCAACATCTCAAATAATAATTTATCATCAAAAACTGGGACCCCCCACTCATGATCATGGTAATAAACATAATCAACTTTATCTTCTGGTACCCAAGCACAGCGTTTCTTTAATAGCATAGTATTTTTCCAAAAATATTATTATATATCAGTATATTATTTAGCTTTTTTAAAGTAATTTATGCAATAATTATATAAATTTTATTGTTATAGTGAATTCAGTTAGATTTGGTGCTTAGTTAATCGTTGCTTAGCTTGATTTAACTGGCCTGCACCCCTTTTCTCCTAGCATAATTCTTAAACTCACTATATTTTAGTATATTACACTATAATAAAGAGTTCGCCCTTTAATTCATAAGTTAACTTACTCTTAATCGCGCCAAGCATAAATTTTAACCTAAATCACTATCGCACTAAATATTACTCATTTTAAATCATTTACCTTTAAAAGATCTTTTATTAATAACAAAAACTCTTGCTGTTTATCAAGTGATAGTAATTTAAAAAACAATTTATCATTGTTATCAGCTATTTTTGCAAGCTTTGGCACTAGGTTTCTTGCAGACAAAGTAAGCTTTAAGCTTAGTTCTCTACGATTTACTCCTTCTAGCCTCACAACTAATCCTTTTTGCACTAACCTTTCAACCATGCGCGACATAGCGCTCTTATCAACACCTACTTTATGCGCTGTGTCGTTTAAGCTTATTTCCTTTGTATCATATAAGCTCCGCAGCACTGACCACTGAGCAACAGATATACCATGTGTTTTAAGCTTTACTGCAAAATTATCTAAAACTAAATCTGATAATTGGCGTAACCAATATCCTAAATGATCCTCTAATTTACTAATTTTTTTTGTCATATTTATAGCGAGTTAGATTGATGTTTATATATCATTTATACATACTTCTTTTAGTGAACATTTCTATATATAGTTGCATACGCAACAGTTGTCAATGCAATATTTTTTGTAATTTATTACTGCTCATGGCTTACGTTTACTTGCCTTATGAGATACAGACTATCATTAATTTGAGTTTAAACAATAATAAATTAGAAAATTCAACTAGATTTTATAGTAGACCCTAGTTAAAAATTACGCTAAAGAAAAAGAAGAGAAGAGTAATAAAAATTTAGCTAAACAAGGACTAACGACGCATAAAAATCAAATGAATTTATTGTACTTAAATTAGTTGATAATTTAATTTATAAGCTTCTAATTTTAGTAATAAACTTGTCAATTTGCTCTTTAAGTAAATATGATTGTTCATCTAAATTAATCGCTGAATCAAGTACTTTATCTGCAATTTGCCCTACTTGATTAACACCTTTTTCAACCTGAGTAATATTACCAGAGATATTTCTTGCACCATTAGCTGTCATAGCAGTATTTTTAGCAATTTCATCTGTAACTACAGATTGTTCTTCAACAGAATTAGCTACTATCAATGTATTACTAGACACTTCGTTAATTGTTAAAATAATATTCATTACACTATCTACAGATTCATTAGTAGCTTCTTGAATGCTACTAATCTGACTAGAAATTTCGCTAGTTGATTTATTTACTTTTTCTGCTAATATTTTTATCTCATAAGCAACGATTGCAAAGCCCTTACCTGCCTCGCCCGCTCTAGCTGATTCGATTGTTGCATTTAGAGCAAGTAGATTTATTTGTCTAGCAACATTATTAATCACCTCAACTATCTTCCCAATATTCACCGATTTGAGCGATAATGTTTCGATAGAATTCTTTGTTTGCAATGCGTTCGAAGCTGCTGCCTGAGCAACTTGATTTGACTTGTGAGTTAGCTCACTAATCTCACTAATTGATGATGTAAGTTTATTAATAGATAGTGATACTTCTTCTGAACTTCGCGCTGCAATGACAGAATCACTTGCAACTGCTGAAGAGTTTTTATTAGCACTTTCAGCAATACTTGCAACTCTTTCAGCTTCAGCTCTCAGTTTTTCAGAAGATGCAACCACAAGCTCTACTACTTTTAATACTGTTTGCTCAAATTCACTTGCTATTAGATTAAGCTCTGTTTTTCTATTCTTTTCAGATTCAACTTTTTGAAGCAACTCTAGCGCTTGAGTATCCAACTCCATTTTTTTTATTTTATCATGTTGTTCGTTATTTATTCTTTCTGAATTAAGTGAATTCATACGCATAAACCAAACTGCTACCCCTATTAATACAGAAGCAAATGTAGCTATCAAACTACCATAAAATAATGATTTCTTAATTCTTGCTAAACTTTCAAGGAAATCTTTAATACTTATATCAACACCTACTACACCAATAAATTGACCATTATTATTATTATAAAATGGTGTATAACCACTCAAAAAAGTACCATATTCATCTGTATATGGTTCCTCTTCTACTGTATTAATTTGCTGATTTATTGCTTGCTTTAAAGTATCCGTAGCTTCAACATATTCGGTCATTACTTTACTAGGATTATAAATCTCCCCTGATTTTGGGATTGATGAGTCAAGAATAAAATAATATTTATTATCTTGTTTGATAACTGTATAAATAAACTTAATATTAATATTAGCTCGTAGTAATTTAAAAAAAGGAGCCCTTACAGCTTCATATTCAGGAGTGCCATATTCTTCTGGCTTAGTGATCTTTTGGTGAGCATCTTTATCTAAGAACTCTTCAGCACTTTTTGCAATGTTTAATAAATTATTTTGAACTGTTTTTTTTAAATCATTGCTAGCACTCACATAAACTACATAGCATGTACTACAAGAAATTAGTAGCACAATGATCCCAGCCATTAGTGCATCTCTTATAGGAATATTAAACCACGTTTTTTTTACCACTACTTTAATCTCCTTTTAAAAAGCATATACTCTTACACCTTAAGCAATTATATAGTGAATTATGTTGGTTTTAACATTTTGTTACTCTAATTAGCATAAACTATATTCAAAAAATTATAAGCTTCTAATTCTTTTGATAAAATCATCAACTTTTTGCTTAAGCGATGATGACTGCTTATCAAGATTAATAGCAGAATCTAAAACTTTATCAGCAGTTTTGCCTACTTCATTAGCACCTTTTTCAACTTGAGTGATATTACTTGAAATATTTTTTGCGCCTGTTGCTGTTAAATTAATATTATTTGCTATTTGATCAGTAACATCTAATTGTTTTTGTACTGCATCTGCAACTATACGCGCATTACTTGAGACCTCACCAATTGTATCAATTATATTCATAACACTATCAACTGAGCTTAAAGTTGCATCTTGCATACTAGAAATTTGTTTAGAAATCTCTCCTGTTGCTCTATTTACCTGCTCAGCTAAAGTTTTAATTTCATGAGCAACAATAGCAAAACCTTTTCCAGCCTCACCCGCTCTTGCTGATTCAATTGTTGCATTAAGTGCAAGCAAATTAATTTGACGAGCTATGCCATTAATCACTTTAACTATCTCACCTATATTTGCTGATTTAGAAGATAGAGTTTCAATGACCTCTTTAGCATTTGTTGCTTTAATAGTTGCTTCTTCTACAACTTGGCTAGATTTATGAGTTTGCTCACTAATTTGGCTAAATGATATTGAAAGATCATTTGCTGATAACGATACTTCAGCTGAGCTTTGCGCTGATTTTAATGAAATTTCAGCAACTAAAGAAGAACGTTTCTTAGCATCATCTGCTATATTCGTAACTTTTTCAGCCTCAAGTCGTAGTTGCTCCGAAGAAGAGACCACTAAATCTACAACTCCTTTTACTGATTCTTCAAAATCATCCGCTATTTGGTTTAATTCAATTCGCCTTTTATTTTCTGAGTTAGTTTTTTGAATGTTTTCATTATCAACTCTTTTTAGTTCCATTTTTTGCATTGTGTCTTGATGTTCATCATTTAATTTAGCTGCCTTAATTGCAGCATTCCTGATAAACCACACTCCAACACCAGTCAGAATAGAGGCAAAAGTTGCAACTAAACCACCAAAAAATAATGATTTTTTAATTTTGTCTAAACCTTCAAAATATTTATTAAGCTTAATATCAGCACCAATAATTCCAATAAACTCTTTTTTACTGTTATAAATAGGCGCATAAGCACTTAAAAACGTTCCCCATTCATCGCTATATGGTTCATCTTCGACTCTTACATCCTGGGTAGCAAAAATTAATTTCAATAGAGGAGTTGGGCTTTTATATTCTGTCATTATTGGCGTTGGATCATCAACTTCTCCTGGTGCTGGAATATAAGTATCAATAATAAAATAAAATTTGTCATCTCTTTTTACAAGAGTATAAATTGAAGCAACATTTTCAAATCCCTCAAGGAGACGATTTAATGGAGCTCTAACTTTGGTATAGTTTTCAGATAGCATATCATCTGGCACTAAAAGCTTTTCATGGAGATTTACATCTAGCAACCCTGATGCACTTTTTACTAAAGATGATAAATTGCTTTGCACTTCTTTTTTTAAACCCAAAGCAGCACTTAAATAAACAACATAACCTGTAATACTAGCTATTGATATTACCGTTAAGGTAACTATTATTGCATCACGCATAGCAACATTTAACCAAGATCTACTAGCCACAACCACTTCCCTAACTAATTTTTAAATTACTTATTGCTTTTACAATTAGTTTACTAAGATATAGTTAATAATTCCTAAAAATTAATCACCTATACTGGCTTGGTATAGTAAATTAAATTTATGAATACACGATGCATGATGAATATAGTCTAAAAATCTTGTGCTAGCACGCGGTAACAAAATGTTAAAATTAGCTACAGTTTACAATATTTGTTAAGCCATAGTAATTTTATATATTTTCAATAGATTTAATTAATCTTTTTAATTCTTCAAAGAGAAACCAAATTTCTTGCGTAAACCAATCTAGCCATTGAGTTTCAGAAATTGGATATTCAGAAATACGTGCAAGCCCAATATATGTTCTAAGTTTAGCAAGTATATAAGTAATACGAAGCATCTTAAAATCTACTGCATGTAGTGGTATTTCTTTTAAAATAGACGCTTTGCACTCATCAAATATATCAATATTTTTTATCAGCACATCAGCTATTATGCTGCGATTTATGATATAACCTTGATCATATTTTATTACTTTGCATTCTATCGTAATAGTAATTGAGTCATTTATTAATTCATAAAGTATATTAATTAAATTAGTGAGTTTTACATTCTTAAATTTAGTATTTGCCTGTGTATCACTCATTTTATGGAGGTTTTTAAGTCTTAAGGGCAAACTATAACCAATCCCACGGATATTAAGCAAATAACCATCCAAACTTGGATGAAAATTTAAAATAAATTGCCTAATCTCCGATAGCTTTCTATGCATTCTAGTGGAATCATTAATTATAAGATTATATTCTTTCAAAATTTTAATAATACAATCATAAGAAAGTGGGGTTGGGTGATTACTAAATAACTGATATAACACTGAAGCCATATAAGGTTTAAGCCTTGTGTCTATACAATTGCCATCGATTTCAAGACGTAATAAAAAATTATTTACATCTATAGTCACAATATTTTGGTTCTTAGCATCAATAAGTGATATAAATTTCATGTTACCTCATAAGAAATTCGCGTAATATTATTTTTAGCTTTAATTTTTATAATATTAATATTTCCAATCTCATGTAAACAAGATAAATGAGTCCCACCACATGGAGTTGGTGACATATTTCCTATTTGCATAACTCTAAATTTTTTATGTTCAGGGATACTATATGGCAATTTATAAAATTGTTTTTCAAATGTTTGCGAGTCTATTTCTAAAATTTTTATTAGATCATTTCTTGCAATCACCTCAGTAATAATATTTTGAATTTTATTAGAATCTACTACATCCTCTCCCTGAAATTCTACATAAGCTTCACCAGGAAAAGAATGTCCTTTAATAGCTTTAAGTTTATGATAGTTTTGTTCGATAATGTTACTTAGCAAATGAGCAGCAGTATGAAATTTGCTATTAAGTAACCTTCTATCTTGATTAATATAGCATTCAATATTTGCATTTACTATGTCAGAATTTATAGACATAGATGTATAATGCCTAATCTTATTGTCATTTTGCCGCACTAAATTGATAATAATTTCATAATTATTATTTTTAATAATACCATTATCTGAAGGTTGACCACCTCCTTGTGGATAAAATATAGTTTGATTAAGGATAATAAATTTACCATATTTATCTTCCCCTATTTCTAAAATTATAGCCTTAAAGTAAAATTTATATGTGTCTTTTAAATAGAGTTGTTCTGTCATTTTAAGTTCTATATCTGATTTATAATCTCTATATTATTTACTGAATTTATCATGATAAATATAATTATAAAATCCTAAATAAGAGACATAATGACATCATTATCCTTATAATATCCTAAATTTATCTTAAAAGCAAAGTCTTTAAAGATAAGTAAATATTCTTATCTTTATAATCAAACATTTTTCTTGGCTATATTAGCTTAAAGTGAATTCAGTTGGCTGGTGCTATCCGTTAATCGTTGTTTAGGAAGGATTAAGCCTGCTCGGCCTTTTTCCTAGCATATTTTCAACTTAATTCACTATACATTGCTTATTTGACAATACCTAAAAATTGAGTTAATTTTAGCTTTAATTTTTTATTAAAATAAAGCGCTTATCTGGAATTAACGTTATAGATATTGATCATATTTTGGTTTTAGAAATTCCATTTATTTAACCAAGTTTATTTTTAATATTTCTAATTTCTAGTTTTAACATTTTTCTTTTACTCTTATATTTTTGCTTTAAAGAACCAAAAAGAATTTTAGATAAAATTTTATATTTATAGTATTTTATTCTTTTTCTTTTTAAATCTTTCTTTAATATTTGCTTTTGTGATAAAGATATTGTTTGTGCTTTTATTTTTTCTGCAATTTTATTTTCAATATTATCAAATAAAATTTCCTCATAAAACGCTGTCTGACGGGCGTAGTACCACCATTTATCAGCATGTTCATGCTGTGGTGAGTTCCAAGGTTTTATATTACTTGTATAATGAATAATTTTAGGATTACTCATCACTCTTTCGTACTCAATAACATTTACTCCATCTAGAAAAGAGAGGTTAAATATTTTTATGTGCCATTGGATATTCCAACTAGTATCAATTATGTTAAAATCCTTACCATACAAAGCGTTTAAAACATCTTGATCAGAGTATCTTGGAGTTCCAATTTCTTTAAGTTTAGCTATGCATTTCTCTTCAAAATTATCTTTGATAGCTTCTTGTACATCTATTAGCATTACGCCAGCTTGTAAGTATCTTCTAGGGTCTTTTAGCTTAAGAACCTCTCTATTATATTTTATATGGTCATTGCGAATAGCACCTAAAGCGATAGCTCCTGTTAAAACTTTAGAGTTGGTTTTTATCTCATAAAATTTTCTTATATCTTCTAAAACAATAGTATCAGGATCTAAATAAATTACTTTCTTAAAATTTTTAAATATCTTAGGGATAAAGAACCGTAAATAAGTACTTAATGTAAAATGAAAAGAAATTCGAAAATTGTTTACACCATAAGAATTTATTATTTTTCTTACATCAATAAATTTTATTGTTGCATTTTCATATTTAAAAATTTTGATAATTTTATTGATAGTTTCATTTGATATATCGCAATAAATAATAAAAAAATTGAGAAAAACATTACTTTTAGAGTTTTTAATTACTGAATGGATACTTACTAATGTATAATTAATATAGTTTTTATCACATGCGTATATTATTGGTATAGATTCTTTATCTTTGATTGGATATGGAGTATTAAATAATATTTCATCTACTTTTTGATATGCTGAAGATAAAAAATAGTTTTTTGTATCAATTTTTTTAATTGTATTATACCTACCTTCATTACCCATTGGGTTAGATATATAATTATCTATTATACTTTTTGATATATCTTTTGTAGTAAATCTCATTAAAAAATTTAATTGAACTAAATTTTTAAAATGCTGCATCTCACTCCAATAATTTTTGGTAACGTTTGCTGAGTGTTTTTTATAAAAAATAGTTTTTTTATTGATAGCTTCAATTTTTCCACCATATTTAAGAATTTGGTAATAAAGATTATAATCTTCTGTATAAGTATATTTTTCATTATAAGAAATATTACACTTCTCTAGAAAAGCTTTCCTATACATAACTGTTGAATGACAAATAAAATTGTTTATTGTTAGCATGAGCTGAGCAGCTTTATGATCAAAGCTTTCAGTCCACTTACTACTATTATTAATTTTATTATTTTCTATGATATCAAAATCAGTTGCCAATAAAGTAATTTCAGGATTTTTCTCCATATAATTTACTTGTACTTCTAATCTATTCTCATATGAGATATCATCATCATCATTAACAGCTATATATTTCCCTTGCGCTGCTTTATTTATCTTATTTCTACAAAAAGATATGCCTTTGCATTCTGTATTAAATAAGATTCTAACTCTTTTATCTTTTAAGGAATAATAATACAATAATTGTTTTGTTTCGTCGTCTGAGTAATCATCAACTATTATAAGTTCAAAGTTTCTATAGCTTTGTTTTAGAATAGAGGTTATCGTTTGATTCAACAAATCTTTTCTATTACGTGTTATTATTGCTACTGAAACAAGTGGTTGTACATCTATCGTTTCTTGTGTATATAGTTGTCTATTTTTATAAAATGGTGATAATTGATAATATTTCTGTTGTTCTTCAGTAAATAATGAATAATTTAGATCGGTATTTTCAAAGCTTGTAAATTGTATTACAATAGGATCTTTGAATGTTTTATAGAAATCTTCATAATTATATATTTCATTTATTCTTTTATTATTTAAGGCCTCAAGAGAATGAAGCATAACATTATAATTATTAGGCAAAAATTTTATTTTTTTATAATAAACTAAGTTAACAATTTCTTCAGCATTATTAGAGTTTTCTATTTTTTTTTGTATCATCTTTTTTATATAAGAATCATTAAATCTATGTTCTTCTAGGTTAACTAAAAGAACATTTGTATTAACGTACTGCTTAATGCTATTCTTATTAATGTAATACATTGGATCAATAACACCGGCACAAAAATTATTTTGTAATTCTTGGCTATATAAATCATATAAATCTTTCTTTACTAAAATACTTCCTTTAAAATATATTATTCTTTGATATTTATTAAAATCTTCAATTTCAGTTAATAATAAGCAACTGTAATTTATAAAATCTTGGATTATAAATTTTTGATATGAGCTGAATAATTCAGGGTAATTAATAAAGAAAATCTCACATTGAGTATATCTATCTTTTATAGAAGATATTTTTTCTTTATTTTCTTCATTAAATTCACTAGGTATTAATAAATAGAATTTATAGAATGTATTTTGAGATTTGTTTTCTAAAGCAGAAATTATTGCTACACTTATTGGCATTGAATAATTATCGTCAAGAGCCATTACTATAGGTATTATATTATTATTCATATTATTATTCATATTATTAAAAGATTAAAATTTTCTATTTAATTCCCAGATCCAGGCTGATTTTATAATATCTTTTATATTATTATATTTTATTTCCCAACCTAAAATACTTTGAGCTTTTTTATTAGCAGCAAAAAGAGCAGCAGGGTCGCCTTCTCTTCTTTTAACTACTATATAATTACATTTTTCTCCAGATATTTCTTCAGCAGCTTTTATTACTTCCATTACTGTCGTACCAATACCTGTACCTAAATTTATATATCCTGTATACTGATCTAATTTTGCAAGTGCTAAAATATGAGCAGTAGCTAAATCTCCAACATGAATGTAATCACGAATACAAGTACCATCTTTTGTATCATAATCATCACCAAAGATTCTTATTTTTTTATTTTCACCCTTGATTGCTTTTAGTACTAAAGGTATCAAATGAGTTTCTGGATTGTGGCTTTCACCAATACTACCATCGCTTGCAGCTCCTGCTGCATTAAAATATCTAAGAGCTATATATTTTAAACCATAAGCTTTAGCATAATCTGCTAAAATTTGTTCTATCATTAATTTTGAATGCCCGTAAGGGTTTATAGGTTTCTGGGGATGATTTTCGTCAATTGGAGTATATTGAGGGTTTCCATATGTAGCACAAGTACTTGAAAAAACTATTTTTTTTACATTGTTTTTTAGCATTACCTCAAGCAAAATCATAGTACCTAATACATTATTTTGATAATATTTCTGAGGATTTAAAACACTTTCACCAACATACGCATATGCAGCAAAATGAATTACTGCTTCGATTTTATATTTATTAAATAAATTATCTAAGCTTTTTTTATCATTAAGATCAAATTTTTCAAATATAATTTGATTTGGTATCGCTTCAATATGTCCATATTCTAAATTATCTACAACTATACATTCTTTATTAAGCTTAACTAACTCTCTTACTGTATGAGAGCCTATATACCCTGCTCCCCCCGTTACTAAAATCATTTTACTCCCTTACAATCATTTATTTATTTTTAATAAACTTATTGATTATTGTAACTTTTTTATATTTTTCTTTTTTGTATAAATAAAGTTTTTAATAGGATACAAGAAAAGCTATTTACTAACATCTTCATTCCAAGCTGTTTCTATCAATTACTATAAATCGATTACCTTTTAAAAGGTACACTAATTCTAACTCTTTAAACTTCTTATTAAAAGTAATGCTTAAACTCATTAATTCATCATGTGTAAAAAATTGTTGCTTAATATTGAGCATTTTTAAATCAATAAAATGCTTTAAATCTATTTTACACTTATCAAATTTGTTTGATTCTTTTAGAAAATCAAAAGCCATGCAACATATTTTAAATAAATCATATTTATCTTTAGCCTTACCTTGTTCGACTAAAGAGATTATTGAATTATTATTGATATAATATGTATATAAATCTTTATTAAGAGCAAAATATTTATCTATAAATAAGCTATATAAAAATATAAAAAATTCATCTTCATGTTCACAACCCTCTGGAAAGAAGATTTGATTAGTTATAATAATCTCTCTTTTAAAGATTTTATTCCATAATAGAATATTCATATATTTACGTCTTAGTTCATCCAAAACAATAATTTGACTTTCTATTATATTATTACAATATTCTTTTTGTGATTTTAAACGACACTGAGATAATCGCTCCTCTGGCGATGCATCTCCAATAGTTACTACTGCATTACACATTACTAAATCAACATTTTGTGTTTTTATGGCATCTAACATTTCATTGCACATACTAGGCACATATTCATCATCTGAATCACAAAACATTAAATACTCACCATTAGCATTCGCAAGACCCACATTTCTTGCAGCTGCAACACCTTTGTTAATTTGTGAGAATACTTTTACTCTAGTATCTTCTTGAGCATATTTATTTAATAACTCTAAACTACTATCTTTAGAACCGTCATTAATACATATAATCTCAATATCTTGATAAGTTTGACCAACAAGAGAATTTAAGCATCTCTTTATTGTAGCCTCTCTATTAAAAACAGGAACAATTATGCTAATTAAATCTTTTGTAAATTTCATAATATTATTTTTAATTAAAGATTATTTTCTCTTAAAAAGCTTTTTGTTACCTTTTAATAAACTTATTGATTGTTGTAGCTTTTTTATATTTTTCTTTTTTGGTATAAATAAAGTTTTTAATAAGATGCAAATGAAATTCTTTATTAACATCTTCATTTTAAGCTGTTTCCTATCGACTACTATAAATGAATTACTATTAAAAATGTACACTAATTCTAATTCTTTAAATTTCTTATTAAAAGCAATACTTAAACTTATCAATTCATCATGTGTAAAAAATTCTTGTTTGAAATTATATAGCATCATTTTATCAATAAAACCCTTCAAAGCTATTGTATACTCATCAAAGTTATTCGATTCTTTTAAAAAATCAAACGCGATGCAGCATATTTTAAATGAATCATATTTATCTTTAGGTTTACTTTGTTTAACTAAAGCTGTTATTGAATTATTATTAATATAATAGTGATATAAATTTTTATTAAGAGCAAAATATCTATCTATAAATAAACTATATAAAAATACAAACAAATTATCATCATGTTCGCATCCTTCTGGACTGAAAATTTGATTAGTTGCGATAATTTCTCTTTTAAAGATTTTATTCCATAACAAAACGTTCAGTGACTTACGTTTTAGTGTATCAAGAATAACAATTTTATTTTGTCTTATATTGTTGCAATATTTTTGCAAGACTGAAGCATGCTTAGATAAGCTATCTGGTAATAGATCACTAATTATTACTTCTGCATTACACATTACTAAATCGACATTTTGTGTTTTTATGGCATCTAACATTTCAGCACACATACTCGGTAAATATTCATCATCAGAATCGCAAAACATTAAATACTCACCGGTAGCATTTCCAAGACCTACATTCCGTGCAGCTGCAGCACCTTTATTAATTTGAGATAATACTTTTATTCTACTATCTTCTTTAGAATATTTATTTAATAACTCTAAACTACGATCTGTTGAACCGTCATTAATACATATAATTTCTATCTCTTCATAGGTTTGACCAACAAGAGAGTTTAAGCATCTCTCTATTGTAGCCTCTCTATTAAAAACAGGAACAATTATGCTAATTAAATCTTTTGTAAATTTCATAATATTATCTTTAATTAAAATTATTCTCTCTTAAAAAGCTTTTAGCAACCTATAGAATAATAGCTAAAACCAGCCTTAACTACTTGAGCTTTATCCAATATGTTTCTTGTATCAAATACATCTTTATGCGCTACTAAGTGGATTAATTTATTAAAATCTATTTCTTTAAAACTTGCCCATTCAGTAAGTACCACTATAATATTTGCATCTTTAACTACTTCTTCAATATTTTCAGATAAATGCACCTTATCACCCAATAATTCTTTAGCATTTTTAACTGCTTTAGGATCATAGGCTGTAATAATCGCGCAAGACTTAGCAAGCAACAGCTCAATAATCTCAACTGCTGGGCTTTCTCTACAATCATCAGTACCATCTTTAAATGCTAGTCCAAGTATAGCAATTTTAGGATTTCTAATATCTTTTACAAAATTGAGAATTTTTTGTGCAATTTTTTCTTTTCTTATATTGTTATTTTTAATTGCTTGAGTAACTAAACTAAGTTCTACATTATGTTTTTTAGCCATAAACTCCATAGCTAAAGTGTCTTTGGGAAAACAGCTTCCACCATAACCAGGACCAGGTTTTAGGAACTTATTACCTATTCTGCTATCAAGACCCATACCAATTGCAACTTCAGTAATATCAGCATCAACTTTTTCACAAAAATCTGCCATTTCATTAATATAATGAATTTTAACTGCAAGAAATGCATTTGATGCATATTTAACAAGCTCACTTGAGCAGCGCTTGATATAAAGCATTTTAGTTTTATTTAAAAATGACTCATATAATTCATTAATTACTTCTGTTGCTTGCGCACTCTCACTCCCTACAACTATTCTATCAGGATTAAAAAAATCATGGATTGCAAAACCTTCTCTTAAAAACTCAGGCAAAGATACAACATCAAATTTAGCATCAGGATTTTGTGCTCTAATTAGGCTTTCAATTATATCACCAGTACCAACTGGAACTGTAGATTTAATAGCAATTACCGTATATTTATTAAGATACTGCGCTACTTCAACAGCAGCATCTTTAATATATTTTAGGTCTGCCTCACCTGTTACAGGATCAGGAGGAGTTCCAACCGCAATCATCACTATTTGTGCATTAATAATAGCTTCTTCTGTGTGAGTTGTAAACTTAAGCTTATTATTTTGTAAATTACTTTTTAGCAAATAATCAAGTCCATCTTCATAAATCGTGCTAATCCCTTGCGACAAAAAATTAATCTTTTCTTCATCTTTATCAACACAAATCACATCATGACCTAGCTCAGCAAAACCTACACCTGTAGGCAGCCCAACATAACCCGTTCCAATTACTACTACTTTCACTTTATAAACCTAATTTTTTCTGGAAATATTCAATTGTTCTATCAAGCCCTTCTGATAACTTAATCTTTGGTTCCCAAGCAAATTTTTCTTTTGCTAAGCTAATATCCGGTCTTCTTTGAGTTGGATCGTCAAGAGGTAAATCTTTATAAATAAAGTTTGATTTATTTTTTACTTTATCTTGTATCAAAGTAGCAAGCTCTCTAATTGTAAATTCTACCGGATTGCCTGTATTTATTGGACCGGTAAAATCTGGCCCTGCATTCATAACCTTATATATTAAATCAATTAAATCATCTACATAACAAAAAGATCTTGTCTGAGATCCATCTCCATAAATTGTAATATCTTCACCTTTTAAAGCCTGACATACAAAATTACTCACTACGCGACCATCTTCAGGATCCATAAAAGGACCATAAGTATTAAAAATTCTAATAACTTTAATATCTGCACCATATTCTCTATGATAATCAAAGAATATCGACTCTGCACATCTTTTACCCTCATCATAACAAGCTCTAATACCTATAGGATTTACATTACCACGATAATTTTCATTTTGTGGGTGTTCTAGTGGTTCACCATAAATTTCTGATGTTGAAGCTTGCAAAATAGTAGCATTATGCTTATTTGCTAGTTCTAACATATTTAAAGAGCCATACACACAAGTTTTGGTAGTAAAAATTGCATTTTTACCTTGATATCTAGGAGGAGATGCGGGACAAGCTAAATTATATATTTGATCTATTTTTTCTAAAATTGTTAAAGGAAAAATAATATCATGATCAATATAAGAAAAATTTTTATGATTGAGTAAGTCTTTGATATTTTCAATAAAGCCTGAAGAATTATTATCAACAGAGATTACTTTATCACCATTTTTTAATAATTTTCGGCATAAATTAGCCCCTAAAAAGCCATTACCACCGCTAACAAGTATAGTTTTCATGAATTCTCTATATTATTAGAATAAGCCAGAACAATGCTGATTGATGGGATCTTTTTAGCATATTTGATCAATTTTTGTCAACAAGCAATTAAACTATCAAAAAAACTATTTCATCATTAAGCTTTAATTAACTATCTCTTATTATAGTTTTGCATATTAAACGATAAAGATTTTTAGGTATTAAAATGAAAAAAATTATTCTGTCTTTATTTGAATCTTATACAAAATTTAAGTCTTTTGATAAAATAATAACGATATTATTTGAGCATTATTTTTTAGATAAAAAACTTATAAAATATCTAAACTCAAAACAATTTACATTAAAAGATAAAATAATAAAATTAAAATATATTGAAAATAAATCACTTACCGACTTAGATAAGTTTTTAAAAGATAGTAAAATTAAAAAATCTCAAAATTTAAAAAATGAATTTTTAAATTTGATTCAAGAATTTTATAATATTCATATAAAATTTTATCCATTAAGCCATGAATTCAATTTTATTAATCAAACTAATGATGCTGTAAGTATAAGCTCCCAACATTTAAAAGAGGAAATTGCTGCTAATCCTATTTATTTTAATTACTCACAAGCTTTTTTTGAGATGAAAGAGGCAAAATTTACTATAGCTAGAGAAATAAGAAATTATGTTTAATATAAAATTTCCTAATGCTGAACATGTAAATTACTTATGCCAAATAATTATCAATGATGAAATTTACAAAACAATTCAAGAAAACTACTTAAAAAATATTAGCAAAATTGAAATTAATCAAATAGTTAAAGAAGCAGAATCTTTAATAATTAATAAATATAATATTATTGATAAATTAGCTCTAACTAAAATATTAGTTAGGAATGCTCAAAATCGTGCCTCTCAAATCCTTGAAGGTAAGATACCCTTAGTACTTTGTAATAATAAATTTAAGCAAAAAGTTTTTTATATAATCTTTAATGAATCATTGTGCAAAGCAGAAAAGCAAATACTTAGAGCTATAAGTTTTATTTTTCTTCAAGAACTAAGTAAAATAAAACCTTCTTCAATTGAAGAAACTCATGCAGCATTACAATATTTTATTTCTGCATCACTTAATTTAAAAATTGATTCAGACTTGATTAAAATTAATTTAGAAAATACTTTAGATAAATACTTAAACAAAAATTTTTTACCATTTTTTAAAAAAAATGCAACTATAGTTGGGCAAGCTGGTAAAGAAATTATAAGATCCTTACAAAAAAGCAATGCTTTAAGTTATGAAGCAGTAATTAATTATTTAGACTCTAATTAACCTCATGAATGCATCGAGGCATCATGGCGAGTAACAAAATGTTAAAGTCAGCTAGAGTCTAGCGTATTCTCTATGCTATGGCACTGTTAATAAAATAATTGAGATAAGCTATAGAATGTGATATAAATTGAAAATTATTTCCAGCCCAAAGACAAGATTGTAGAAGCTTTGAGGAGTTGTGTCAACAATAGCCTTGGGATCAAATTAGTTATGTTGTTGCCGATAAAGGCTATGCCGCATCAAATGTTAAGGATATTATTAAGAGTCATAATGCCCAACCAGTTATACCCCCTAAGGGTGTTT
>DITT01000017.1 GCA_002422875.1 Rickettsiales bacterium UBA6177
CTCTTACATCGAACTGAGGTTATTTATCAAGTAGTTGAAAGAGGAATCGCATAGATCTAAAATTCTAACTTTATCTCTCTACTTGACACTTATTTTATAAAAAGGCTATAATTTTCTATCTTAAGGGGCGTGTGATAAAGTTGGCCACAAAAGAAAATGGCTAATTGATAATTTTTCAGGAGTAAAAAAAGTGGAAAGACTTCCAATAACAGAAAGTGGTTATGAAGCGCTAAAGAAAGAGCTTAAAATGCTAAAAAGTGAAGCACGACCAAGTATTATTCAAGCAATCGCAGAAGCAAGAGAATTTGGTGATCTTTCAGAGAATGCAGAATATCATGCAGCAAGAGAACGACAAAGCCTAATTGAAGGTAGAATTCTAGAGCTTGAAGATAAAGTCTCTCGTGCTGAAGTAATCGATGTTAGCAAAATGTCTGGTGATACAGTAAAATTTGGTGCTACTGTAAAATTAATCGATGATGAAACTGAAGAAGAATCTACTTATCAATTAGTTGGTGAGACAGAAGCAAATATTGATAAGAAAAAAATTTCATATACTTCACCAATAGCACGCGCACTTATTGGTAAATCACAAGGTGATGTTGTTGAGTTTGCAGCTCCGAGTGGTACAAAAACTTATGAAATTCTTACAGTAGAGTATAAATAATAGAGGTTTGGGTTCTTATTTAATAACTTCTAAAAAAAATTGCATTCGTAGCTCAGCTGGATAGAGCATTACCCTCCGAAGGTAAAGGTCGGACGTTCAAGTCGTCTCGGATGCGCCATTTATATTTATAGTAAACTCAGATTAAATCTTAATTAACCCTTTTAAAAATAATGAAAATACCACATAGTACAATGAGTAGATAATTTTTTAGCTAATGATGAAACTCTCTTCACTCATAAAAATCAGACTTGCTTTTTTAGGTTTTAGTAGCGGTATTAATTATGCAACTATTGGAGCAAGTTTCACGCTTTTCTTAAATGATTTTGAAGTAGCTTATGCTCTCATAGGGTTTTTCTCATTACGTTTAATGCCTTATTCATTTAAGGCTTTTTGGGCTCCTATAATCGAGCTATTGCCAATTAAACTTATTAGTAAGCGATATGCCCCAGTAATCAGTAGGTTAATTGTTTGCCAAATTACTATTATTTGCGGTTATTTATTGGTTGCCAGTTATGCTAACCCAACATTTCATCTAAAACTATTATTAGGATTATCAATTTTTATAGCAATTATTGCTTCTATTTATGATATTTCTTTGCATCAATTTAGAATTAAAACATTAGAGAAAGAAAAATATACTAATGCAATAGTAAGTTTTAGTTTTAATTCAGGGTTTATTACTTCTTTATCATGCGGCTTACTTCTTTCTCAGTATGTGTCATGGAGCATAATTTACATAGGTTATGCGTTATTTTTAATACCTGGTTTAATTATGTTATTATGTACTTATAACCTTACAGAAAATCATTTTATCATTCCTGTCGAGGAAAGCTTAATAAGAGTTAGAAAAAGATATTTTATACCATTTATAAGCTTATTCAGAAAAAAAAATATTTGGGCAGTAATTATAATAGCAATATTTTTTAAGGCTAGTGATGCTTTCATGAATAATTTGCTGATGCCATATTTACTAAAAGTAGGTTTTAGTAAGCAAGATATTTTAACTAATAATAAATTACTAGAGTATGTATCTCATTCATTAGGGCTATATGCCTTTATTAGAATAAGTGCAAGCTCGATTAATAAAATTAGATTCCTAATTACAGCAGAAATTTTCGCTGCATGTTCAAATTTAGCTTTTATAGTATTTTCATATTATCCTAATACAACATTACTTACTGTTATTTCATTTACAGAAGGAGCTATTTCAAGCTTATGTAATGCTCTAATGCTCTTTTTCTTAACATCATTTGCTAAAAATTCTCGTGCTTTTGCTACAAGTTTCTATATTTTTTTAGAGTCGTTAGCGCTTCTTGGAAGAACTATAATTGCATCATTTGCAGGAGTAGCAGTAGAAAGTTTTGGTTGGCAAGGGTATTTAGTGCTTTCAACTTTGCTTTCAATCCCAACAATTTTTGCATGTTATTATTTAAGTAAAAATAAGCCAGGATTTATATAATCTTATAGTGTTTAAGTAAGAGTAATTGTGTTAGTTAGCTGATTTCAATTTTGCCTTGATTAAATCTAATAGCTAATTCCCCTACGGTAATTTTTTCGGCTATTTGGCCAAAAATTTGATATCTCCATCCCTGAAGAATAGCGCTATCATATTTGCAAATAAATTGCTCGATCATTTTAGTATCAGCAATAATTTTTTCAGGGACTCTGTGCTGTATAGCTATTAATTTTAATGCTAATTTTAGTATCAAAAATAATGATTGTTGTTCCTCGTTTAAATCATATTCAGCTTTAGGAATAGTTACATCATATATATTTTCTGCAATAAATTTTTCTATAACTAATTTTATTTCTGGGCTATATTTATATGCTAAATTTAGCTCTTCAGTAGTTGTAGCCTCGTATGCGTTGGAGGTTATATCAAGAATATTCTTATCTGAAAGCACGCTGTTCCTGGTGATATTTACAGCTTGAGCTTTTTGTTCGCGCCATTTAGCTAATTCTTTAACAAGATAAGTGAATTTTTTTGATTTAGAGCGAAATTTTATCTTAGTCCAGAGGTTTTCCATGTTAGGATAATAATTATCAGCTACAAGAAGTTTTAAGTATTCTTCTTCTAGCCACTCTTCACGTTTGAGTTCAGTTAGTTTAGTCTTAAGTAATTGATGAATATGGATAAGATATTCAACATCTTTTAGGGCATAATCTATTTGTTTAATGGATAGAGGTCTGCTTTCCCAATTAGTATATCGTTGTGATTTATCAATAGATACTCCAAGTAAAGTAAATGCTAGGTCAGCATATGCTATACTTTCGCCAAAGCCACATACGCTGGCTACTATCTGAGTGTCAAAAATATTTTGGGGAATTTTTCCAGTAAGATTTAAGATGATTTCTAAATCTTGTTTTGCCGAATGAATAATTTTAATGATATTATCATCATGAATAATCTCAAATAAAGGCGATAAATCATCAATGCTTAAAGCATCAATAGCGGCGATATTTTTGCCATCAGTAATTTGTAATAAGCAAAGCTTAGGATAATATGTTTTTTCTCTAGTAAATTCGGTATCAATAGCAATAATATTACTATGCTTTATTTCGTTGCAGAAATTGATTAATTCACTATTATCTTTAATAACTGTCATATAATTTTTAAGTTCAAAAGGAAATACCCTCATGCATCAATATAGAACGCACACTTGTGGAGAGCTTACATCAAAAGATTTAAATAAAGAAGTAAAACTTTCAGGATGGATTCACAGAAGAAGAGATCATGGTGGTTTAGTCTTTATTGATTTGCGCGATAATTATGGTTTAACACAGTGTGTAATTGAAGAAAATGATTCTCTTAAAGAGCAGTTAGCGCATTTGAGATATGAAAGTGTAATTACTATAATTGGTAAAGTAGTCGCCCGTGGGAGTGATGCCGTAAATAAATCTATTCATACAGGTGAAATAGAAGTAATAATAAGTTCTTACATTTTAGAATCAGAAGCTGAAATGCTACCTATTCAAGTAAATGATAATGAAAAAGAGTTTCCTGAAGAAACAAGATTAAAATATAGATTCTTAGATTTAAGAAGAGAAAAATTACATCATAATATTAAACTAAGATCTAAAGTAATTTCTTTTTTGAGAAAAGAAATGGAAGAGAAAAATTTTCTAGAATTTCAAACACCAATCTTAACAGCAAGTTCGCCTGAAGGAGCAAGGGATTATTTAGTCCCAAGCCGTGTTCATCCTGGTAAGTTTTATGCATTGCCACAAGCGCCGCAAATATTTAAGCAATTATTTATGGTTTCAGGTTTTGATAAATATTTTCAAATAGCCCCATGTTTTAGAGATGAAGATGCAAGAGCTGATAGATCTCCAGGTGAGTTTTATCAGCTTGATATAGAAATGTCTTTTGTAACTCAAGAAGATGTGTTTAGCACTATTGAACCAGTTTTATATAATTTATTTACTAATTTCTCGAGTAAACAAGTAACATCTTATCCTTTCCCGAGAGTTACTTATCATGATTCAATGCTTAAATATGGTAACGATAAACCAGATCTTAGATTTGGCTTAGAAATTTCAGATGTAACTGAGATTTTTAGAGATTCAAACTTCACTATTTTCAAAGATAATATTAAGAAGGGCTCGGTAGTCAGGGCAATACCAGCAATAAATGTTAGTGACAAGCCTCGTAGCTTCTTTGAAAAAATGATAGCTTATGCACAAAGTTGTGGAGCTCAGGGTTTAGCATATATAATTTATGATTTAAACGGTGAGCCCAAAGGACCTGTAGCAAAATTCTTAAGCCCTGAACAGCATGTAGCGCTTATGAAGCTTGCAAATATTAAAAATGGTGATGCATTGTTCTTTGCTTGTAATGAAGAAAGTGATGCAGCAAAGCTTGCCGGTTTAGTGAGAGTGAAAATTGCTGCAGAACTGGATTTAATTGATAAAAATCTTTATACTTTTTGTTGGGTAGTCGATTTTCCTTATTTTGAATGGGATAAGGATAATATGAAACTAGATTTTAGCCATAACCCATTTTCAATGCCGCAAGGAGGTCTTGAAGCTTTAGAGAATGCTAAAACTAAAGAAGATTTATTAAGTATTCTAGCTTTCCAATATGATATTGTTTGTAATGGGATAGAGCTTTCAAGTGGTGCAATCAGAAATCATAAACTTGAAACAATGTATAAAGCCTTTGAATTAGTAGGCTATAAAAAAGAATATGTTGATGAAAAATTCCATAGCTTAGTAAATGCTTTCAAATACGGTGCTCCACCACATGGAGGACTCGCTCCTGGTATTGATAGGATAGTGATGTTGCTTGCTGATGAACCTAATATTAGAGAAGTAATTGCATTCCCTATGAATCAACAAGCGCAGGATTTACTTATGAATGCACCATGTGCAGTTGAAGATAGGCATTTAAGAGAGTTAAATATAACATTGAAAACAAAAAGTAAATAATATAATTATTGTTTATGAGAATGAAATAATAGTTATCATTATTTAATACTTGACAAAAGTTGAAGCATTAAATAATGATGGAGAGTTTATTCAAGGATATACAGGTTTGCCGAGAGTTGTTTTAAGTTTATTTATATTATGTGTTTCGTGCATAGCGCACGCAACGACGCTTAATGTATATAATTGGGCAAATTATATTGATCCAGAGATTATAAGTGATTTTGAAAAACGCTATCAAGTAAAAGTAAATTATGATTTATTTGATAGTAATTACCTTTTAGAGGCGAAATTGCTAATCTCACATGGTGGATATGATGTAGTTTTCCCTTCGGTGGCTCCATTTTTAGAGCGCCAATCTCAATATGGGTTATATGAAAAATTAGATATTAGTAAAATTAGTAATTATAAATATCTTGATAAGCATTTACTCAGCTTAATTTCAAAAGATTCTAATATATTAGAATATACTATCCCGTATTTATGGGGTACAACAGGTATAGGCTATAATAAGAACGAAATTGGAAGATTTCTAAGTGATGATAAGCAAAAGCTAGATAGTTTAGCAGTAATTTTAGAAGAAAATGAAATTAAAAAATTTGCTAAATGCGGTGTAGAAATTATAGATAGTCCTGCAGATGTGATTCCTTTGGCGCTCATATATTTTGGTAAAGATCCTAAATCAGAATCACTAGAAGATTTACAATTTATTTATAATAAGTTAGTAAAAATAAGACCATATATAAAAAGTGTAAATAGTGCTAATTATTTAGATAATATCGCCAATGGCGAAAGCTGTGTAGTGCTTGGTTATTCTGGGGATATTATCCAAGCTAGAAATAAAACTCGTGATGCTAAAACAAAAATTGAAATAGATTTTATTAGACCAAAGGAAGTTTTTGAATTAGGTGTTGATGGTGTGGCAATGCTTGCTTCTTCAACTAATAAAGAATTAGCTTATAAATTTATAGATTTTATTTTAAGTGCAGAAAATATAGCAAAAACTACAAATTATACTAACTATCCAAATGCTAATAATATGAGTAAGAAATATATTAACCCTTCTATATTAGAAGATAAAGCGGTATATTTTAATTTAGCAAAAGTAGAAAATGCTTTCATACCATCTGTAGTATCAGCGCAATATGAAAAAGAAAGAACAAAGATATGGTTAAAATTTATAAGTAAAGTAGAAAATGAATAAAGCACCTTTTGTTAGTATTAAAAATTTATCAAAAACATATAAAGGTACTCAAGATCCAGTTTTGCATAATTTTAGTTTTGAAATTATGGAAGGTGAGATTTTTGCATTACTGGGGCCTTCTGGATGTGGCAAAAGCACATTTTTAAGGATAATAAGTGGTTTTGAAGATGCAGATGAAGGCGAGATTTTAATAGATGGCCATAATATTTTGAACTTACCAGCCTATAAAAGGCCAGTAAATATGATGTTTCAGAATTATGCATTATTTCCTCATATGACAATTGAACAAAATATATCATTTGGACTTAAGCAAGAGAAATTATCTAAAGCAGAAATTAATAATAGAACTCTTGAAGCCATTGAAATGGTTAGTCTTGAGAAGTTAAAAGATAGATATCCACATCAGCTTTCTGGAGGGCAGCAACAAAGAGTTGCTTTAGCGCGAAGTATAGTAAAAAGACCTAAGCTCCTTCTACTTGACGAGCCTCTTGGGTCGCTGGATAGAAGGACTCGTGAAAAAACTCATATGGAATTAATAAAAATTCAAAATCATTTAAATTTAACCTTCGTTATTGTCACGCATGAACAAGATGAAGCTATGTCCTTAGCGCATAGGATTGGTTTAATGAAAGATGGAAATATTTTGCAAATAGGATCGCCTGAAGAAATATATGAAAGACCAAGCAGTCAGTTTGTAGCAAACTTTGTAGGTTCGATTAATATTTTTGATGGTGTAGTAAATGAATCTAAGGATAGTAAGGTCAATATATTTTGTGAAACATTAAATTCTGAAATGTGGATAGAAGATAGTAAGTGCTATAAATTACAACAAAGCATTTCTCTCGCGCTAAGACCAGAAGAACTCGCTGTCACTAGTTTTAAACCTGATGATGCTGAGAACATACTCGAAGGGAAAATAATCAATATTGGCTTTTTAGGAAGTGAAATTTTTTATCATATTGAGCTTCTAGATAAAAAAATTATTCATGTTAGCGTGCCAACAGCAGCTCGAAGCAAAAATTTAGACTTATCTATAGATAAAAATGTATATGTTACTTGGCACTTAAGTGATGGGGTAATTTTAGAGTCATGACCATTGATTATAAGGCAAATATATTTAAATATTCAGTAATTTCATTTTCTTATATTTGGATTATTGCTTTTATATTTTTCCCTATATTAATTATTATTGGGATAGGCCTAAGTTATGAAAGCTTTGGTCGTGAGCCATATCTATTTTTTATAAGTTTTGTTGGGAATAAGGTAGACATTTCTCCTAATTTCCAGAATTTTTTTCATATTCTTTCAGATGAAATTTTTTTAAATAGTTTAGCAAATTCATTTAAATTAGCTTCTATTGCAACTATAATTTGTTTAATGATAGGCTACCCACTCGCTTATAGTATTTTTCTAGCACCAATGAATATTAGAGATACATTACTTACTTTAGTAATTATCCCTTTTTGGACTGCTATGTTAATTAGAATTTATGCCTGGATTGTGATATTAAAAAAATATGGCATATTAAACAATATTTTATTATCAATAGGTCTTATTGATCAGCCTATCGAATATTTATACAGCGAGGGCGCTGTAATCCTTGGTATGGTCTATACTTATCTGCCATTTATGGTATTGCCTATTTATTCTGCCCTTAAGAAAATAGATGTATCAATTATTGAGGCCAGTAGAGATTTGGGAGCTAAATCAATAACTATTTTCTGGAAAATAGTAGTTCCTCTAACTGTTTCGGGTATAAGCGGAGGGGCGTTACTAGTCTTTATTATGGGAATAGGTGAATATGTAATTCCTGATTTACTAGGTGGTACTAATGTTATTACTATTGGGAAATTAATTTGGAGCGAGTTTTTCTTTAACAGAGATTGGGTTTTAGCTTCTGCTACGGTAAGTGTGTTGATTGTTTTAATTATGATACCACTCGTAATATTTAAAAAAACAATTACTGATAATGTGGTTTAAAGGTAAGCAATCATGAAAAATTGGTTTGTTAAGATTGTTGCAGCTTTAGGGTTCGTTTTTTTATATTTGCCAGTTATTATTTTAATCCTATATTCTTTTAACGACTCTAAATTAGTTTCAGTTTGGGGTGGTTTTTCTTTTAGATGGTATGAAGAATTATGGAAAGATCATGAGCTATTAATAGCTCTTTTACAAAGCGTTAAAATAGCTTCTATCTCTGCATCATTAGGTGTGATTATAGGAGTATTTGCGGGTGTATCTTTATCAAAGTATAATTTTTTTTCTAAATCAATTTATAGTTTACTCGTTTCTATACCGCTAGTAATACCTGAAATAATTATTGGGTTATCATTGTTGATTCTATTTCAAACTTTAAATAAATTATTTTCGATAACTACAACTATGGGCGGTAGCACGATTATTATTGCTCATACTACAATTTGTATTTCTTATGTTGCCTTATTAGTTCAGCTTAGAATAAATGAGCTTAATAAAACTAAAAATATTGAAGAAGCCGCATTAGATCTTGGGGCTACACCGCTGAATGTTTTCCTATCTATTACATTACCTTCAATTAAATCTACGATTATTTCAGGATGGTTTTTGGCCTTTATATTATCTTTTGATGATTTAATAGTCGCTACTTTTACTTCTGGTCCAGGAACAACTACGCTACCAATGCTAATATATTCACGTGTTAGGCTTGGGTTAAATCCAGAGATCAATGTGATGGGAACTATCACGATTTTATTAGGAGTTATTACTTCGGTGATATTATTCTTTATAAAAAGGCGAAAAATATAACATATATTAAAATCAGCTCTTGAAAAAAAAATAAAAGATAGTATCTTATCTTGTTCTATTAAAACAAACTGAAATTATTCGGAGTCTAAAATCTATGCCTCTTTACGAGACTACCTTTATAGTAAGGCAAGATGCTTCTAGTCAAGAAGTAGAAAAACATACTGAAAACTTTGCTAACATTATCAAAGAACTTGGTGGTGCGATTGTAAAAGTTGAAAATTGGGGCTTAAGAGATCTAGCTTACCCAATTAAAAAAAGCCTTAAAGGCTATTATGTGCTAATGGGTATTAATTGCTCATTTGAAGCTCTTACAGAGTTAACCAGAAAGATAAAATTAAATGAAGACGTAATTAGATGTGTTTCATTTAATGTTGAAGAAATTTCAATGGCTCCTTCTGCACTTATTGCTCCTTATGATAATGAAGGGGAAGAAATAATAATAGGTGGAAAAGAGTCAACTGAACAAAGAGCTGAGGTTTAAGATGAAAAACAAATCTGTTGAAAGTGGCAATTTTTTTAGAAAAAGATCGAAAGGTTGTCCATTATCTGAAGCAGGTGCGCCTGTTATAGATCATAAAAATCCTAAGTTATTACTTAGATTTTTATCAGAAAGAGGTAGAATTTTACCAAGAAGAATAACTTTTGTTAGTGCTAAAAAACAAAGAGAGTTAAAAAGAGCAATTAAAAGAGCAAGAATGCTAGCACTCCTTCCTTTTGTTAATAGCTAAAAATAAGGTTTAAAAATTATGGAAGTAATATTACTAGAAAAAGTACTTAAAGTTGGCGCTTCAGGTGACATAGTTAGAGTAAAAAATGGCTATGGTAGAAATTTTCTATTACCACAAGGTAAAGCTTTAAGAGCTACTGAAGCTAATAAAAAGCTTTATGAAGATAGAAAAAAAGAATTAGAAGCTGAAAATCTTAAAAAAATTACTACAGCTCAGCAGCATGTTGAAACCTTAGACAATAAATTTATTGTTCAAATCAGACAAGCTGGTGAAGATGGTAGGCTTTTTGGTGCTGTAACTACTAAAGATGTTTCAGAAGCAATAGCTCATGAATTTAAATTAGATATTAAAAGAACGCAAATTAATTTAAGCGCTTCAATAAAATCTACAGGCATCTATAACGCTATAATTGCTCTTCACCCTGAAGTTCATATAACTATGCGTGTAGTTGTTGCAAGAACTACAAGTGAAGCTGAAGAAGCTAAAAAAGTTGCTAATAAATCAGCAACTAACTCTACAGAAGCTGCGTAAGCACTGAGAATTTAGCTATTAAAATTTAAAAAGCATGAAATTAATTTTCATGCTTTTTTTGTTCTTAATTATACATAAATCACTATGGCACTGTTAACAAAATAA
>DITT01000033.1 GCA_002422875.1 Rickettsiales bacterium UBA6177
GTGGAAGCCAATGAAGGGAAGCGAATACAATACAATACAAAGAAACAATAAAAGATATTAGCCCTGAGAGTCTTGTATATATTGATGAAAGTGGTATAGAAGAAAGAATTATTAAAGATAGAGGATGGGGAGAAAAAAGTCAAAGACTAGTAGCAAAGAAAAGTGGGAAATATTATAAACGGAGTAATATTATTTCTGGTTATGTAAACAAGAAAATTATAGCTCCATTAGTTTTTTATAACTCATGTAACACTCGGTTATTTGAAAGTTGGGTTGAAGAGTTTTTGATAAAAGAGTTACAAGCAGGTCAATATGTGGTTTTAGACAACGCATCTTTTCATAAATCTAAGCGGACTCAAGAATTAATAGAATCTGTTGGATGTAAAGTAATTTTTCTTCCACCTTATTCTCCAGACTTGAATCCAATAGAGAAATTCTGGGCAAATCTAAAACGGTGGATAAAAAATAATATTCTTCAATTCGATAATTTATATGATGCTTTAGTAAATTTCTTTTCTTGTGTTAATTTAACTTAATTTACTATATATAAATGTATTAATTATAGTTTTGCATAGCCTAATTTTTGTAATTGCGCTGTCATATCTTGATAAGTCGTACCGCAAAGCATTCCTCCGGCAATAAACTCGATACCAGTGACGTCCATTAAACAAAAATCAGGTAGTTGGAAGCTATCTTTATCAACTTCGTTATCAAATTCAAAATCAACTAACACTAACCCGGTTAAATCTTCTTGAAAAATGTCAATTTCAGCAATGAGCCCATTAAAATGGTAGTAATATCTAATTTTTGATACTCTTTTGCCATCAGCTTTAGATAAAGCTATAAATTCATCTTCGCTTAGAGAGATATTATCTTCTAGTTGTTTTGATGGATCATTATTGATCATTGTTTTTTTTGTCATCTCAAACTTTGAACCGCTTTTCCTGATTCTCAAAGTTGGGTGATAAGAGTTATGAGGGAAGTAAACATCAGTAATTTCTTTGTGTTTGCAAGATGAAAGATCCGGGATATATTTAGCAAGGTAAGTTTTTTCTAATTCTAACATATGTAGCTCATAAATCGTTCTATAATTATAGTAATCAGATTTTTTTTATCTATGCAATACCAGAACTAAATTTGATAATCAGGAAAAAAGTATTATTTCAAAAGATTTTCTAATAGTACTCTATAATATAAGAAAATATGGTGCCGCCGAAGGGGATTGAACCTTCGACCTCTTCATTACCAATGAAGTGCTCTACCACTGAGCTACGGCGGCATATAAATTATATTTGAAGTAGAAAAGTAAATTTGGCATAATAATTTGATTATATCAAGAGGTAATTTATGGAAAAAGATACAGAGCAGTTAAAAAATAAAAAGAAAGATAAGCTAGCTGAAATTCTAAAGCAAAACCTAGACAGAAGAAAAGCAAGTAAAGCTAAGACAAAAAATTAAAAACTCATAGTAGTATATTAATAAAGGAATTAGTTGCCTAATTGGGTTTATTTAACTATTTTATTTGCTTGAAGTTTAAGTTTTAGGTTCGCAAATGAAAGATAATTCTTTTCAAGCAATTATTGCTGCACTTAATAATTTTTGGCAGCAAAATGAATGTTCAGTTGTATATGGTATAGATACCGAAGTTGGCGCTGGTACGTTGCATGCTATGACTGCTTTAAAATGCCTAGATGACAAGCCACTGAATGTTTGTTATGTACAGCCAGTTAGAAGACCAAGTGATGGTCGATATGGTCTCAACCCTAACAGGCTTCAGCATTATTACCAATATCAAGTTATTCTTAAACCAGCACCTGATGATGTACAAGATTTATGTATAAAAAGCCTAGAGGCAATAGGTATTGACTCCACAAAGCATGATATTAGATTTGTAGAAGATGACTGGGAAAACCCTACTATCGGTGCTTGGGGCTTAGGATGGGAGATTTGGTGTGATGGTATGGAAATTATGCAATTTACATATATGCAGCAAATAGGTGGTATTGATCTTACAGTTACTCCTGCAGAGCTTACATATGGGCTTGAAAGAATAGCGATGTATGTTCAAGGTAAAGACCATTTTAAAGATATAGCCTGGAATAATCCTAAGGACCCTAAGAATCTTCTTACATATGGTGATATTTTTTTAGAAGATGAAAAACAATTTACTGATTATTATTTGAACTATTCAAATGTAGAAGTATTAAGGCAGAGTTTTATTGAATATGAAAAAGAAACAATATTATTATGTACAAGTAAAATTCCAGTGGCAGCGTATAATTGTTGCTTAAAAGCTTGTCATACATTCAATATGCTTGAATCACGCGGGGTTTTAAGTGTAACAGAAAGAGCGCAATATATTTCTCGAGTAAGAAATCTCGCTAAAACATGTTGTGCAACTTGGCTTGAGGGACAAAAATGAAAGAATTTATCTTAGAAATATATTCAGAAGAAATACCAGCCAGCATGCAAGAAAATAGTGCAGAGGAGTTGTTTTTGCAACTGAGTAAAAGTTTAAATGAAAATAATATATCTTTTGGTAAGCATTTATTAATGTCATCACCACGTCGGATAGCTGTGCTTCTGCAAGATATGCCAGAATTACTTGTAGAAACAGTGCAAGAGTTTAAAGGGCCAAGAAAAGATGCGCCTTTACAAGCAATTGATGGTTTTACTAAAACTCATGGAGTTCAAATTACTGATTTAGAGCTAAAAACTATCAAAGATACACAAATATATTTCTATTGTAAAAAAATACCAGCTCAACCAACCAGTGCAATTCTAGTTAAAATTTTGCCGCAAGTCCTTAAAAATATCAATTGGAAAAAATCTCAAAAATGGGACGATAGTGAAATTAGATGGATTCGGCCTATAAGAAGTATCGTATGTTTGCTTGGGAATGAAATTATTAAATTTAACTTTGGTAATATTATCGCAAGTAATTTCACTTTTGGTCATAGGTTTATGATGCCAAAAAAATTTGCCTTAACAAATGCTGCAAATTATATTGAAGAGTTAGAATCCAAGAAAATTATATGTTTAGCTGAAGTGCGCAAGCAAAAAATTTGCGAGCAAATAGAAGTAATTCTTAATCAAAATAATTTAACTTTAATAGAGGATAAAGCTTTATTAAATGAAGTTAATGGGCTTGTAGAATATCCAAATGCTTTACTAGGGCAAATTGCAGAAAATTATATGGATTTACCCCCTGAAGTATTGATAACTTCAATGCGTCATCATCAGAAAATCTTTTGCCTAACTGATAATGGTAAATTATCAAATAAATTTATTACTATTGCCAATGTTACCACTCAGAATGATGCTTTAATAATTGAAGGAAATCAGAAAGTTGTCGGTGCAAGGCTCGCTGATGCTAAATTCTTCTGGCATGAAGATTGTAAAAAAACATTGCAAGAACATGCAAAAGACCTGGAGCGAGTAACTTTTCATAAAGAAATTGGTTCTATCCATGAAAAAAGCTTACGCATAGCAAAAATAGCAAAATTTATTGCAAATAAATATTTAGCTTATGATGAGAAGCTTATTGATAGAGCTGCTGTTATTATTAAGGCAGATTTAGTAACTGAAATGGTAGGAGAATTTCCTGAATTACAAGGTGTAATAGGAAAATATTATGCTAAGGTAAATCATGAGCATAATGAAGTAGCACTTGCCATAGCTGAGCACTATAAACCAGTAACTCAGTATGATAATTCACCTACGAACAATTTGTCGATCATTATGTCTTTAGCCGATAAGATTGATTCATTAGTAGGGTTGTGGATTGCTGGTGAAAAGCCAACAGGTTCAAAAGATCCTTATGCTTTAAGAAGAAGTGCTTTAACGATAATAAAATTAGTATTAGATACAAAAATAACTGCAAACTTAGAAGATCTAATAGTCTTTGTTACTAGTTTATTTGTAGATTATTTGAAAGTTGATCCTCAAAAAATAACTCAAGAAATTAGTGAATTTATTACTATTAGACTCAAACAATATTTAAAAAATAACTCTTGCAAAGAGCATATAATCGAAGCTTTCGTATCTAATAATTTAAATATTTGTGAGATAGCAGAAAAAATTACCTTATGTAATAATTTTATTCTTTTAGCAGAAGGTAAGAAAGCTATTTATTCAATTAAGCGAGTGTTAAACATATTAGAACTTCCTGAAAATAAAGATAAAAATATTGATGCTGCAATTAATGAGGCTTTATTTGTTAAGGAACAAGAAATTACTCTTTATAAAAAACTTTTAGAGCTAAACAAAATATTATCACAAACTTCTACAGCAGACCTAATTGCTAAAAGCTTTGAAAATATTGCAATTTTATCACCATTCATTGATAATTTCTTTGATCATGTAATCGTAAATGATCAAGATAAAGCAGTAAAATTAAATAGGCTAGTTTTATTAATAAAGATAAAGGAGCAAATAACTAAACTAGGCGATTTCTTGAAGATAGAGGTGTAATTTTTATGATAAAATATGTATATAATTTTAGTAATATAGCTAATGATAGCAATGATTTCTCGGCTCATATACTTGGAAATAAAGGCGCGAATTTAGCGCAAATGGCGCACCTTGGAATTCCAGTCCCACCAGGGTTTATAATTACTACCGAAGCTTGTAAACAATATTATGAAAATAACAAAATATTATCTGCTGAAATTTATTTGCAAATAGATAATGCTTTAAAACAAATTGAAGAATCATTATCACTTTCATTTGGTTCAGATGAAAAGCCTTTAATAGTTTCAGTAAGATCAGGTGCTGTGGTTTCAATGCCAGGAATGATGGATACTATCTTAAACTTAGGGCTGAATGATAAGACAGTAGAGGCCCTTGGCAAAAATAGTAATAATTATAGATTTGCTTATGATTGTTATCGTCGTTTTATTCAAATGTTTGCCACTGTTGTTTTAGGGGTGAAAAGCGATAAGTTTGAACATTATTTAGAGCAAATAAAGGAAGAGCTTGGCTTACAAGAAGATAGCCAAATTCCTACAGAAAAACTGCAACAAATCATTGCCCACTTTAAGGTAATAGTAAAAGATGAAACTCATAATGACTTCCCTCAAGATGTTAGGCTTCAATTAAAAGAAGCAATTAATGCAGTATTTAATTCATGGATGAGTAATCGCGCTATTACTTATCGTAAAATTCACAACTTTACAGAAATTTCGGGTACAGCTGTAAATGTACAAGCTATGGTTTTTGGCAATGTTGATGATAATAGTGGTACAGGTGTTTTATTTACTAGAAACCCTTCAACTGGCGCCAAAATATTATTTGGTGAGTATTTAATTAATGCTCAAGGTGAAGATGTTGTAGCAGGAATTCGAACTCCTTATCCGGTAGAATCTGAAAGTAATGAAGAGTTTCCTTGCTTAAAGGATTATATGCCAGATATATACGCCAATCTGAAAGATGTCGCAAGTAAACTTGAAAACTTTTATAAAGATATGCAAGACATTGAATTTACTATTCAGGAAGGTAAATTATGGATTTTGCAAACAAGATCAGGTAAGAGATCAGCAAGAGCAACAGTAAAAATTGCTTGTGATCTTGTAAATGAAGGAATTTTAAATAAAAAAGAAGCATTGCTAAGAATTGATCCTTTAAGTCTTGATCAACTTTTGCATCCAGCTCTTGATAATAATAGTAAATATGAAGTCATTGCTAAAGGACTACCTGCCTCACCAGGTGCGGTGACGGGCCATGTGTATTTTGACTCAGAAACTGCTGAACAAATGGCAAAAATACATAATGTTATCTTAGTAAGAAAAGAAACTAGCCCAGAAGATATTAAAGGAATACATGCAGCAATTGGTATTATAACCTCACGTGGTGGTATGACCTCTCATGCAGCAGTTGTAGCTAGAGGTATGGGTAAAACTTGTGTTTGTGGTGCAAGCGGCATAAATGTTGATTATATAAATAAGCAGTTTTCTACAGAAAAAGGAATAGTAATTAATCAAGGTGAGATAATAACCATTAATGGTTCAGCTGGTGAAGTTATTATGGGGCATGTTGAAACAGTTGTGCCAGATTTCAATGAAGATTTTGTAAATGTTCTCGGATGGGCAAAAGAGTATAAAAATCTTGAAGTAAGAGCAAATGCTGAAGTGCCTGCTGAAGTAAAAATAGCTAAGAAATTTGGAGCCGAAGGCATAGGTCTATGTAGAACAGAGCACATGTTTTTTGATGAAGACCGTATTAATATAGTCAGACAAATGATTTTGAGTGAAACTTCAGAACAAAGAGCAAAATCTTTAAGCAAGCTTTTACAAATACAAATAAGTGATTTTATTGAAATTTTTGAAGTAATGGAAGAGTTGCCTGTAAATATTAGACTACTTGATCCTCCGTTACATGAATTTTTACCACGAGTAGAAAAAGATATTGTAGCTTTAGCAAAAGCGCTTGCAGTTTCTTATACTAATTTAGTTGAAAGAATAAATTTATTGCATGAACATAATCCTATGCTAGGCCATAGGGGATGTAGGCTCGGAATTTCAATGCCAGAAATATATTCAATGCAAGCTGAGGCGATTTTTACAGCATTATTAACACTAAAGAAAAAATATCCAGAAAAGAAATATCAAGTCGAAATAATGATACCTTTTATATTATGTGCTGAAGAGTTGAGAATAGTAAAAGCTAATATTGTAAATATTGCAGAGAGATTTTCAGCTACGAATAATTGTATATATCAAGTTGGTACAATGATCGAGTTACCAAGAGCTTGTATAGTTGCTGGTGAAATAGTGAAAGAAGCTGATTTTTTTAGTTTTGGTACTAATGACTTAACCCAAACTACTCTTGGAATTTCAAGGGATGATGCAGCTACTTTTATGAGTCATTATATAGAAAAGAAAATCTTTACGATTGATCCATTTGTTGAGATAGATAGAGATGGTGTTGGAGAGTTAATGAAAATGGCAATTAACAACCCTGAAGTCATAAAAAAGAAATTAAAAATAGGCGTATGTGGAGAGCACGGAGGAAATCCTAAGTCAATAGAGTTTTTTAACGAACTTGGCTTAAATTATATCTCATGTTCGGCATATAGGATACCTATCGCTATTATTGCTGCAGCGCAAGCAGCACTCAAAATACATTGTTAAAATTAGTTATAAGGGGAGTTATAATGAATTCAAGGAAATATATATTATTAATATTAATTTTTAATTATATAACAATTTCTGCTATTTCAAGTGCAGAAAATTTAGTAACTAAGATCGAAAAATATGAAATAGATTTTTCTAAAGTTGCTAAAGAAATAATTGCACCTCAAGGTATAGGATCTAGTCTTGCCTTTAAGGAGCAAAAAAATAATAAATTATATTTTTATGCGCTAACAGATCGTGGTCCAAATTTTGAAGGACCAGATACTTTAAGTGGTGAAGAAACGATAATATTTAGCTCTCCTGAATTTAAACCTTATATTGGATTAATCGAGGTTTCGTCATTAAATAAAACGGCTGAGGTAGTTGCTGCAACAACATTATTTGATGCAGATAATAAAGAAATAAACGGTATATTTAAGCATAGAGTAAAATATGGTGGAGATGTTTTTCTTCCTTTAAATAAAAATTATGAAGTAATAAAGCAAGATAAACACGGATTTGACAGTGAGGCATTAGGGGTTGAGGCTGATGGTAGCTTTTGGGTTGGTGAAGAATATTCAGTTTCACTATCACATTTTAGTAAAGAAGGAAAATTGATAAAAAAATATGAAGCAGGTAAGGAATTACCAGCAATATTAAATAAATATGCAACCAACAGAGGTATAGAATCTTTAAGCATAACAAAATCAGGTAAGGTAGTATTTATTATGGAAAGTACATTAGACCTTGGGCAAGATAGAGAACATACTAATTTTGTTAGAGTAATTTCTTTTAACCCAAAAGATGAAACCTCGAAAATGTATATTTATCCATTCGATAAGAATTTTTATAAAGCTAAAAGCTTTAAGATTGGTGATATGGATGCAATAGATGAAGATCGCTTTGTTGTTATCGAGCAAGGCAAAGAAAAAAATGGTAAGATGCATAATAGATTATTTATTATGGATTTAAAAGGCGCTTCTGATATTACGAATATTGATCCAGAAATTGCTGATAATTTAGAATTTAAAACTCACCAACAATTACATAAAATTAAAGCAATTAATAAGGAGTTTATGCTTGATCTAAGAGAGCAAGGCTGGGATTTAGAAAAAGCAGAAGGTATTGCAATAATTGCGCCAAATAAAATAGCAATAACTAATGACAATGATTTTGGAATAGAAGCAAAACTTACATCCAAAGATAAAGGTAAGATAGCCTTTGCTGATTGTCGCTTAGATCTTGCAAGTAAGAAAATATTTTACCAAAATAGCACTAAAGCTGAAGATGTCACGCTAGCAGTACAAAACACAGCAGAAAAAAGCCATCTTTGGATAATAGAGTTTAATAAACCTTTGATACAATAGGTAAATAAGACTAGATTTATTATATTGATAGATTATAAAATTCTTCGTATAAAAAGCGTTTTATTACATCAGGATCATTATGTGTAAGCTTAAAATTATTGCCATCACCGGGTAAAATAAGCGAAATTAATTGTGTATTTTTTTTATCATGTTTGATATATCTGCAAATAGAATCAACATCTTCAATTTGTTGACATATTTTACTCAATTTAGCATTTATATCTAATGATTTAAAAATATTGTTTAGTTGTATGAATTGCTGATGATTTGATAAATAAGAAAATTTAATAGCAAATCTATAGACAAGATTTAAGCCTATTGCTACTGCTTCACCATGAGAAATAGCTAATTGAGCGTCACTACAAAAGCTTTCAATTGCATGGCCAAATGTATGCCCAAGGTTTAAAATATATCTAAGGCCTAATTTTTCATATGGATCCTTATTTACAATTTTAATTTTGACTATTGCAGCTTTTCTAATAAAATTTTCAATAAATTCATAATCATTATTCTTAATTTTATTGGGTACTTGAATAATATTGTCTAATAAGTTTTGATCATCAATTAATCCATGTTTGATAGCTTCTACTAGTCCTGAAGTGATTTCTAATTGTGGAACTGTAGTAAGAAATATTGGGTCAATAAAAATTAATTGCGGAAAATATATTGTACCAATTTTGTTTTTTATTTTCTTAAGATTAATACCATTCTTACCTCCAATAGCACTATCTATTTGGGACATTAAGGTAGTTGGTATTTGAATAAAATTAAGACCTCTATTTAAAATACTAGCTATAAATCCAGCAAGATCACCAATTGTACCGCCACCAATTGCAATAATTAAGCTATTTTTTGTAAATTCATAGGTGGATATTTCTTCTATTAGAGAGAAAGCATATTGGTAGTTTTTGGCATTTTCACCAGCAATGCATTTTATATAATGAAAGCTTGTAAGTAATTGACAAAATTGTTGGAAGTGATTTTCATATTGAATAAACACATTTTCATCAATTAAAATAATTGCTTTGTCATAATCGAAATGTTGATTTAGAAGCTGCGGAATAGTCTTAAATATTCCGCAATTAATATAAATTTTTGAGCTAATACATTTCTCAAAATATTGCATTAACTTTTTTTGTTATGCGCTACCAATGAATCTAAAATTGATTCAACAATATGCATATGCGAACCATTATCACTATTTACTTCAATATCAGCTTCCGCATAAATAGGAGCTCTTTCTTCAATAAGCTGCCTTAAAATTTCGTCTTTATTGCCTTCTTCTAGAATCGGTCTAGTATTTCTTCTAGATACTCTTTCTAAAATAACATCGTAATTAGCCTTAAGCCATACAGATATAGCATGTTCTTTGATAAGAACACGGTTTTCTTCGTTAATAAAAGCACCACCTCCAGTTGAGATAATGCATGGTTCACCAGCTAAGACTTCTTTGATTACTTCATGTTCTTTTATTCTAAAAAAATCTTCGCCAACATATTTTAGAATTTCCTTAATAGAGCACCCAACTCTATTTTGAACTTCATTATCAGTATCTATAAATGGTAAACAAAGCCTACGAGCGAGCCTTACCCCTATTGTAGATTTTCCGGCGCCCATCAGGCCTACCAGCACTATTGGTTTTAGCAGTTTTACCTTATGTTTCGACATCAAATACCCTTTAGAGTGTTCAAACTAATTCCTAATACTTTTGCAATAGCTTTTGCTTTAACAAGAGTCTCGTTCCATTCAGAAATAGGTTCAGAATCATAAACTATTGCTCCTCCAACTTGAAATTCAAAATTTCCCTTATTAATAATAAGAGTCCGTATTACTACAGAAAGTTCGAGGTTACCGTTCTTAGATATTCTTCCTATACAACCACTATACACTCCTCTTTTATATTTTTCTAGTGTAGAACATAACTCTATTGATTTTATTTTGGGTGTACCCGTCATTGATCCAGGAGGGAAACAGGCTTTTATTAAATCTAAGTTATTATTTGGTTCGGCAATTTTGCCAATAATTTCTGAATATAAATGGTGCAG
Source organism: Rickettsiales bacterium UBA6177 (assembly GCA_002422875.1). Lineage (GTDB taxonomy): Bacteria > Pseudomonadota > Alphaproteobacteria > Rickettsiales > UBA6177 > UBA6177. The sequence continues at coordinate 10,525 of DITT01000033.1, forward strand.
CGTAGCAAAAGAAGCAGTAGCAAAAAGAGCTGGTACTTGAATTGATTCAGGCTCGCAAACTTTAGCAAGGTCATTTCTCATTAAATCAACAATCATTAAGTTTTCAGACTTATCTTTGAAGCTATTTTGGATTGTTTCTAATTGAATAGCATCTTTTACTTTATTACTTTCTCTTTTTATTGTGCCTTTTATTGGTTTAGTAATTACTTGTTTATTTGCAACACGCAAGAAAAGCTCTGGGCTAGAAGATATGATATCAGTTTTATCAAATTTTAGAATAGCACTATAAGAAGAGGGGCTTGTTAAAAATAGTTTTTTAAAAACTACAAAATTATTTACTTCCTGGTTTGATTTTTCATCAAATTCGCCAAAGAATTTTCTTGTTAAATTCGCCTGATACACTACTCCTTGTTCTATCATATTTTTAATATACTGAACTTTAGCAAGATATTCTTGCTTAGTCATATTTGATTTAAGCAATTTAAGCTGATAGTTCTGAAGTTTTATTGAAGTTGTTTTTAAATATTGCTCATCAAAATTTTGCTGATAAAAAAAAATGGCAGTGTTTGTAATATGATTAAATTCTATTATAAATTGATATTTTATTAACCATAGTGATGGAAGAGTATTAGTTGAAAATTCTTCTATAGGTAATGTCTCAAGAGAATTCTTTAGGTCATAACCCAGATAGCCAAACCATTCATCATCATCAATATTTTGAGTATCAGCAAATTGGTCGCTTTTTAAATGTTTAAGAGGAGAATATGCGATATAAGAATGATAAGATTCATTGGTGATTTTGCTTGAATATAAAAAACACATAAATTGTTCATTATTATAAACATTAAAAGCAATATCTACCGGATCTATCCAAGGAATGGTTTTAGAAAAATAATTTTT